>DBLB01000026.1:3446-9939 GCA_002298695.1 Clostridiales bacterium UBA735
CACATTGGCGGTCAAGGTCGTGGAGGGTTCGCCGTTGCCAATCGTGACTTTGGGGAAGCCGTCCTTCATTGTGCTTCCATCGTCGCTATACTGCGCCGTGATCATGAAAGAGACCGGCTCGCTCAGCAGGTTATAGCCCGCGGGCGCTTTCGTCTCATAGAGATAATAGGTCACGTTGTCGTCCAGACCCTTGATGACGGGCTGCCCGGCGTCGATGGCGTAGACGATATTTGTCTCACCGGTCAGCGCGACACGGTATACGCCGTCGCTGACCTTCACCAGACCGATCAGATCCGTGGTAACGGTCGGCGCGCCGGTTTCATCGCAATTGAGATCCGCGACCTTGAGTTGGTCTTTCTTGGACAGGACGAACTTCGCGCCGGTCAGGGCGTTGCCGCTCTTGTCCACCTTGTTGACGCCCATTTTGAAGGTCCAGTCGTAGACCTTTTTGTCCGTGGTCTTGCCGGTGCCCTCGCCGTTGGGGTTGTTGCTGTACTCCAGATGGGCGGTGTTGTCCTGTTTGCCATCGTCATAGACCTTGGCGTCCGCGTTCAGAACGCCGGTGTAGTAGACGTACAGCTTGTTGCCCTTCGCGACCTTGCCATCCTTCACAGCCTTCAGGATATCCACGGTGACGGTGAAGGTGTTGCCGTCGGCGGTCAGTGTGTAGTAATCGGTGCTCAGCGCATCGCCTGTATCGTTTACCTTGATGGTCACGTCGGAAGCGCTCTTGACGTTGGAGGTCAGACCGGCGGACATGGTATCGCTGATCTTGTAGGTATACGTTTCATAGCCGGTGGTATCGGGCACGGTGGAGATGGTACGGAACTCCACGGTGTCGCCGATCTGGTTGTCGCCCACAACGCCCCAGGAATTATCGTCGTTGTGCTTGATCTGCTTTTCAAGGCCCGGCTTTTCGCCCTTCGGCTCGGCGGTCACGTCGCCGACCACCTGCATGATGTAGGCGGTGTAGAAATCGTCCTGATTGCTCAGGGTGTTGTCCTTGTCCTTGACCAGATAGTAGCCGGCGGAGAGGCCGGAGATGGTGTAGCTGCCGCTGCCCGCGGTGCTTTCGGTCGGATTTTGCAGATACTTGGCGACCTCCTCCGCAAACGCCTTGGCGTCCGCTTCGTTTTTCAGGCTCGCCGCCTTCTCGGCCGCATCGCCCAGCGCGGTTTTGCCCTCATCGGTCACGCCGCTGCCCCAGGTGATGTTGGACAGGATCTTGTTTCCGTCCTTCTCGGTCAGATCGCCCGCGAAGATCTGATACGCCTCATAGGTGTGGCCGGTTTTGTCGTTTGTGATGGTGATGGTGTAGGTCTCCGCGGCGAAGGCGGTGACGCTGAGCGCCAGCGTCAGAACCAGCGCCAGCAGCAGGGAAAATGCGCTTTTGACTGTTTTCATCATACATGACCCTTTCTTTTTCTTTGTTTGTTTTTTTCATATCCAAGCAGCAGGCTGCCGGCGATCAGAAGTGCGCCGCCTGCTGTAAACCAGAAGGTGCCGCTGCCGCCGGTCTTGGGCAGTGCTACCCCGTTTCCGGTGTTCTTAATACTTATGTCATGATCAAGATCCGTCTTTTTGGCTGTGTGGATCGTATCGTCCAGCCGGTAGCCCATGGGCGCCTGGATCTCGCGATAGAGGTACTCGTCCCGCAGCAAATCCGTGAAGACGAGCGTGCCCTTTTTGCCCTCCACGTCGCGGGTCTGCCCCAAGCGGCACAGGTACCACGTCTTCGCATTCTCGCCTTCGCCGTCCGTCAGGGTGAAGTCCGGTTTCGTTGTCGGCTTGTCGGTCAGCGCGCTATACGCGTCCTCCGTCATCTGGTCGGACAGCTCCGGGCTGTAGAGCGCGAACCACGCGCCGGTCAGTGTTGTATTTTCGTCTTCGGCGTCGGTCTTATGGATGGTAAAACTCCAAAGATCGAGCCGGTTGACCGCCTTCAGCGTCAGCGTCTTGTCATTCGCATAGGTAAAGGTGTAGCCGGTTCCGGTCGTGCTGCCGTTGGCGGATGAGAACTTGTAGGTGGGGTCGCTGTCCGGCAGCTCCACGAGGGTGTACTTCGCGTTGGCTTCCCATGTCCAGCTGTCCGTGCCTTCCTTCCACGATCCGTTTTCGTAGCTCCAGACCTTCCGGTCAGAAAGACTCATCTTCTCGGACACGCTCTCGCCCGCCTTGACAGTCAGCTCGATGAGGGTGGCTTTTCGGCTGCTGTCCGCTGTCAGCGCTGCGCCCAGCTTCTCTTCGTCCCTCTCCTTCAGGCTCTCGCCGGTATAGAGGAGGAAGCGGAAGGCCTTGTCCTCTTCGGTCTTGGCGGCTTCGCCGTCCTGATCGACGATGGTCTTTACGATCTCCGGCACGCTTGGGATCATGACGCCGACTTTGAGCGGCGCGGCCTCCAGCTCGTTGCTGTCGCCCACCACGCTGTAGTGGTAGCCAAAGGAGTTCCATGCGATCTGGCCGGGCTGAGGCTCGCCCTGGATCTTCGCGTCAAAGCGGACGGAGACCTTGGACTTTGCGGGGATCAGCGTTCCAGCCGTGTCCTCGATCTTCACGCGGAGCGAACGGGCGTTTGCGGAGCTTTCGTTCCAAGCGGATGTGCCCTTCCAGTCCTCTTCGCCGAACTCGGTCTTGTCGCTGTATTCCACCGTGTACTGCTCGGAAGTCAGCGTCTTGACTGTACCGTCCTGCTCTGTCACGGTGACGGTGACGTTGGGCGTATCCGCGAAGGCGACCCGGAACTCGCTGTAACGCGGGTCGTCCGTCTGGAAGGCGCTGTGATCTCCTACATCCGGCAGGCCGTCGATGAGGATCAGCTTGTCCATCGCTGCATTATCCGGCGCGTCTACACTGAGCGTGTAGGTGAAAAGCGAATCCTTTCCCGGCAGGACGATGTAATTGGGCGTCTCGTTGCAGGTGGCCTTGTTGCTCGTGTCCGCCTTTTCCTCCACAGATTTGAGGGAACTGGTCACATAGCCGTAGGCGGTGGTGACGGGAGCGCTGTTGCGGACGGTGGGCTTGTTGTCCTCGCTGAACACATCGTCCAGGGTGGTCATGTTGCCCTTGTTGGTGGTGTTGTCCCAGGTCTGCGACATCGGGGTGATGAAGCAGGTGTTCACGAACACCTTGTTTTCCAGCTGGTTGTCCGTACGTCTGGTATGCACGGTCACGACGCTGCTGCCGCCTGCGGGAATGCCGCAGACGCCGTCCGGGAAGCGGATGGCTAATTGATAGTTCCCGATGGTATCGTCCTTCGTCAGACAGACGAAGAGACTGACCTCCTGCTTATCGCCCTTTCCGTCGGCGCGCTGCATCTTGGCCGTGATCTGGACGGCTTCACCGTTCACGGTCAACGTTTTCGGATTTTTGGACGCGTTCGTCATCAGCGTCGCCGAACCGTTTTCGTCCGGCACGCTGACGGTAAAGAGCTTGTCGTTCGCGGCCTGAAGCACGACATTTCCCGCGCTGTTGCGGATGGCATAATTCACATCGCCGTCAAAAACGTAGGGCGACTGCATCGTGTCGGTCAGCGCGTAGTCCAGGATGGGGGATGTCCCGTCGTTGGCGGCGGTGACGGTCCAGCGGAGCGTATCCGTCGGGTGCGCCGCCGCGGGGTTTTCTTTCACCGTCTGCGTCCCATCCGTGCCGGTGGAGATCGCGGCGGCAAGGGCTTTTGTGATGCCGGGCTTGATCTCGCCGCGGGTCTGCCGCACCGCAGAATACAGCCACTGGGTGTCATTCTCCTCACCTGTGCGGCCGGAGGCCAGCGCCTGCTCGTTGTCGATCACGGAGCAGCTGCCGTCGTTCGGGGTGTAGTTGGTGTGGTACCAGTTTTTGTCCCTCCAGTCCTGCGCGACCCGCGTGAAGGGCGTCTGGCTGACCGCCAGACCGCTGTGGTTGAAGTCGTAATAGGGCATGGCGATGCTGTTTTCCGCCGTGTCCAGCGTGTCCTTCGCCTCATTGGTGGCGCAGAGGTAGAGGAACTTGACGCCCTCGCCGGGATCGAGATAGTACATCTTCCGCGCCGCATCGTAGTGAAGCTGTGGCCGGTCCGTCTGTGTACCGGCCGTCAGACGGAAGCTGACCTTGCTGCGGTCAGCAGTCGGCGTCGCAGTCACGGTCGCGTCCACCCAGGTAACCTTGGTTCCGTCCGGCGGCGTGACGAGCTGGTAAAATGCATCCGCACTGGTGTTCGAGGCGATCGTATTTCCCAGACCTTGATACGCGTTATTGACCGGACGATCACCCAACAAACTCCCGATCAGAGATCGGTATGTAAAGCCTTGGGGCAGCACGTCCTGAAGATCCTGTAAATAGAGCCGGGTCGCGCCGCCGTTATAGACCAGTGCGTAATAGACCACGCCGCGCAGATAGGCGTCGTCGTTGGCATAGTGTAGCAAGCTATCCGTATCGGTGTCGCGGATGTCCTTTGTGTTGTAGGAGTTGACACGGTCGATGGCCTCAGTGCTGTATACGCCCTTTTGCAGATAGGCCTGCGCCTGAAGACCCAGCGTGTGTGTGACGGTCTTCGGCACACCGTCGAGACAGAACGTGTTGGTCAGCGCGGTGGTGCCGTACTGGGCGGCATACTCCTGCCACTCCGCTCCCTTCGGGAACGTCAGGCGGACGTAGATATACAGGGGCTTGTCTTTTCCGAAGGTCACGGAGAAGTTTTCATTCCACGCGATACTCTGCGTGTTCGCCGTCGTGGTGTCTTCGATGCTCCACTCGCTGCCATCTTGGCTGCTGATGCTCGTCGTGTTTTCGTATTTTTCGATCCATACGTCGCCGGGCTGGGCGTTTTCCACGTCCGTAGTGCCCTTTTGCCACTGAATGCTCTTGTCCTTCAGCGCAAGGGGCAGGGTGTCGCGCAGCTGAGAACCGCGGAGCGTCGCGCTGTCCGCCGTGGTGTAGATCGTCAGGCGGTAATACACCGTCTGGCCTTCGGAAACGACGCTGCTGGTCTCGCCTTCCGCTTTGCTTTCGGCAGTCATATCGTCCTTGGAGACGATCTTCTTGTCGAAGTTCAGCAGGCTGCCCTTTGTGCCGACGGGCGCATAGAGCCGGTGGGTCTGGTGGTCGTTCAGCCAGCTCTCGTTGTTCAGGTCATAGGAAACGCTCGCTCCCTCCTGCGCCTCCGGCAGCTCAACCAGCGCCTTGTAGGAGACGGTATCATTGCGCGTGCCGCCGTAGTCCTTGAAATACCATTTGATGAGGGTATCATACGCGCCGGTGGTTCCCGAGACGGTGACGGAGTCCGCGTAGCTGCCGTTCAGCCATACGCCGGAATAGGTCCCGGCGGTTAGCTTGTAATATGTAACGCCATCCACTTGGACGGTTTCGCAGTCCTTCGCCCAATCCGCGTTCTGGTTTTTTTCCTGATCCGCCAGCAGTACCTGCGCGCCGGACATATGGTCGGTCAACGGCAGAAGATCATATCTTGCTGAGCTCTTGTGCGTCACGTACAGGGAATAGTCGATGGTCTCGCCGTTTTTGGGCGCGTTTGTTTCGTCCATCTCGCTGCCGTCTTTCAGCTTCGCACCCTTGGAAAGCGTAAATTCCCTCTCGACGCTTGCCATGCCGCTTCCGGCGCTGGCCAGCAGCTCGTCCTTTTCCGCGCCTTCCTTGGGTTTTCCATAGGCATAGGCGGTGTTCGCGTCGATGGTGTACCTGTTTGCTGGATGAGTGTGTTTCACGTCCGTGCCCAGCAGCATGAACGTGTCCTTCACGGCGCAGGGGATCTCCCACTCCAGCGTCTGGCCGCCTTGGATCGGCGTGGGCTTTTCGTCAGCGCCCGTTGTATCCCACCGCAGGGTGTATTTCGTCCCGGACGTGACGAGGAAGCCTAGCTCGTCCAGCGCGGACTGGATGGAAGCGGCAGAGGCGTCCTGTAGAGTTTTTGTTTCTGCTTCGCTGTCTCCCGGATTCAGTGTGATCGTGACGCTGCCGTTTTCTTTCTTTATGGTGATCGTGTTTTTGTTATTTGTCTCCGGGTGGTCTGTGGAATTGCTCATGCCGCGGTACTTGTCGTCCTCGTATGCGCTGGTATTGCGGACAGCGGTGCTTCCGGCATCGCTGCCGTCCACGGCCTTAACGGTGCTGCTTTCGACAGGGCAGATGACCGCGTCCGAAATGGTGATGGTCAGCTTCTCGCCCCAGGTTTCATCGTTCAGAAGCGCCTGAATGTCTTCCGCGCGGAGGTAGACATTGTCCGGCAGCGTGTCCGTCACATACGCCAGCTTGTTGTACGGCAGCGCGCCGGTATTTTGGGCCGTGATCGTATAAGACTGGGGATCGCCATACTGGTATGGACGCGTACCGTAATACTTATCCATCTTGAGCTTCGCTTCGCCCAGCGCGACCGGGGTGTCGCAGCTGTCCTCGCCGATTTTGTCTGCGCTCCAGCTGTAATGCCAGGTGTAGTTTACCTTGTTGTTCAGGGTGTAGCTCGTTGTTTCCGGCTTGTTCGGATCATCGATCTTCAGAACGTTGT
>DBLB01000026.1:10018-16264 GCA_002298695.1 Clostridiales bacterium UBA735
GAGGTGTTCGTCAGCTTCCACTTGACGATCAAGCTCTTTCCGTTCTCGGACAGCGAGATGCTTTCGACCTCCGGGATCATGTTGTCCGTGCCCGCGTTATAAAGCGCGAGAAGGTCTTTGCCGCCGACCTGGTACCACCAGCCGGTTCCGAGATTGGTACTGTTCAGACGGATCTGCTGCGCAGCAGTGCCTTTCTTTTGGAATGTGCCGCTTTCCAGTGCAGCTAAAAATGTTTCATCAAAGCTGACGCCCTCCGGCAGCGTAAAGGTATCTACGGCCTCGATCTGCGTCACATGATCCTTGCCTACGCCCTCCTGCGTCACAGTAGTGGTGCGGCTCGTGGCGAAGGTGTAGCTGAGCGCGCGAATATAGCTGTTTCCCGCGCCGTCGCCGGAGATCTGCGGTTCGGTGTTCGGCTTCTTTTCCACCTTGAAGGCGTCCGGCTCGGTCGTCCAGGTGACGGTCTGCGTATTTGTGCCGTCTGTAGGCTTTGTCGCGATGCCGGGCTTGCCGTCCGTGCCGTTCTTGTCCAGTTCTTCTTTTTGTTCCTTGGTCAGCGCCGTGCCCCAGATAGTATTCGTGCCGCCGGCAGACGTGGGGCTGGGGTAGCTGCTGGGCAGCTTGAGGGAGATGGTGTCGCCCTGCAGCGGGCGCTGGATCTCAAAGCAGTAGGTGTAATGGTTGTCATCATTCCCCGGGATACGGGTGACGGTGTACTGATATTCCCGATTGCTGCCGTCAGCCTTGATGGTATAGGTGCCATCCTTCTGAGTCGGTGCGCCGTCAGCGCTTTCCGGATGTCCCTCGCCGGAGGCTGTCTTTTCGAACTGCATATACAGCCGAATGACCGTGCCGTCATCCTCAATCTGGGTGCTATCCGGGTTAGAGATTGTGAGCGTCGTGGTGGCGGCCTCACCGGTGTAGAAGTCCGTGGTATTGCCGCCATGGATCGTGCTGGGATCCGTACTGACGGTGATCGTCGGCAGGACTTCGCCGGTCTGTACGGCAGGGGCTTTCGCCGGGCCACTGGCCGACGGCAGAACGCCGTAGCCCACGATCTCCGCTCCGCCGATCAAATGCGTGCTCTGCGCAACGGTGCCGTTCAGATTGCCCTCAATGGTCTGCACGGCGATTTCGTCCGCTTCGGTCACGATGCCGACATGATCCGCCCCGCTGCCGTTCATCGCCAGAAAGACCACATCGCCTTCCTTCGGCGTATGCGACTGTGCCGGAACGTAAAGCCCGGCGCCGTTCAGCTGCGCGATCCAGTCGGCGCAGCCGGCAGAATACGGAAATGTGTCAGCCGGGATCCCGGCGTAATGTAGGCAGAATGACACAAAGCTGGCGCACCACTGCGCATACGCAAAATCGCTGCTATTCCCGCCGCCGTACCATGCGCCGTAGCGGGTATAGCCGCTGGTGCTGCCGTCGGCGTTGACGCGGTAATTGGCCGTGCTCTCGGTATAGCCGAGCTGGCTTTTTGCCGCCGCAACGAGGTCTGCCGCCGCATTTCCTGTCGGGGTGGGGAGCGTACGCTCCCAGTCCGCCTGCGTTTCCACAGCATCGGGGTTGGAGTAACACGCAAGCGTATGCTCGTGTTCTTCCAACTGGCAGGTCAAGATTTTCTCGTAGCAGGAATCAGTATGGACATGACCCTCCGGCATCTGCTCGCTGTCCGTCTCGTCCGGCAGGGCCGTTTCTTCCTGCCCGCAGATCAGGACGGACTGCTCCGTATAGCAGTCGTCCGTGTGCGCATGGCCTTCGAATTCTTCCTGACCGCAGAGCAGTGTTTCACCATAGCAGTCGCCCGTGTGCGTATGGCCCTCGGATTCCTCCAGGCCGCAGGTCAGATTGCCGTCTGCATCGTAGCACGTCTCGTCATGCGTGTGACCCGCAGCTTCTTCCAGGGCGCAGAGCAGCGTTTCACCGTAGCAGTCGTCCGTGTGCACATGGCCTTCCGTTTCCAGGCCGCAGGACAGAACCCGCTGCACCGCATAACAAGCTTCCGTATGCGTGTGCCCCTGCGCGGTCTGCTCGCCGGCGGATTCTTCCATGCCGCAGACCAGAACAGTTTTGTAGCATTCATCGGTATGCCGGTGCGCCTGCTTTCCGCAGAAGGTCTCGCCCGTCATGGTGATCGCCGGGAGGATCAGCGCATACGTCGTGCAGAACACGACCACGCAGGCCAGGATCGTCAGAACGCGCTTCCGGCGTTTTTGCCGGGTATGTGCTTTGATATAGCTGCCGGCTTTTTCCGGCAATGCGTTTTGCATATATGTACCTCCTGCTTCAGCCTACAGGCCCGAATTCACGAAGCGGCCAGACCCGGAAAACGACCTTTCCGACGATCTGATCTGCCGCAACGCAGCCTACCGCTGTGTTTCTGGAATCGATGGAGACGTCGCGGTTGTCGCCCATCAGAAAATACCGCTTGTCGGGAACCTGATACGGAAGCGTAATGTTTGTTTCACCAAACGCCTTTTCCGCCAGGTACGGCTCGTCCAGCTTCGCACCATTTACGTAAACGTTTCCATCTTCGTTGATGTTCACCCACTCCGAAGGGCCGGCGATGTACCGTTTGATCAGAAGCTTGTTGCCGTGATAAAAGGCGGCGATGTCCCCGGGCTGGAAATCGGTTGTCTTCACGCACACCACGAGCTGCCCATCTTTCAGCGTAGGCACCATGGAGCTGCCGTAGATCCGCAGCACCGGCATCCAGAGCGTCGCCACCAGAACCGCCGCCGCAGCCACGACCACAAGGATCGCGATCGTGCTTTTGAGCGTACGGCGATAACGGCTGCGGTAACGAAGCCGCTTTCGCTCGCTTTCGATCTGCTCCAGACTCGGAAGCTCGACGGATCTTCTCTGCTTCGTATTCATTATTTAAACAGCCCGTCTCCTTTCGCCAGCAGCTGAAGCTCTTCGTGGGCGTTGATCAGCTCGGTTACTTTCTGCTGGAACGCCTGCCATGTTTTCTCCGACTGCTGCTCGGCCTGTGCTGTGATCGTTTGGGCTTTTTCCTGCGCCTCGGCGACGATGCCGGAAGCAGTCTTCTCCGCCTGCGCGAGGATCTGCTGGCTTTTTTCTTCGGCGTCGGTTATTTTGCTCAGTGCCGTTTCATTCGCCGCCCGCAGCGAAGACAGATATTGATCAGCAGCCGCCTGCGCAGACTCAAAAACGCGGCTGACCGAAAGGGCGGCCTCCGCGATGGAGCCGGCAGATGCTATTTTCAGATTGCGCTCTTCCAGTGCTGCCTTCAGCTTCTGATTTTCTTCTGCACAGTCCTCATACCGCTTCTGCGCTTCATAAATAATGTCGATAAGCTCCATGCGGCTGAGCTTTTTCAGTTCCTTATCCGTCATGCGCCTTCATGTCCCCCTTGCGTGATCGCCGTTTGCGGCGCGTTCCGTTTCCACAGCGTTCTCATCAGAAATAATTATAGTAAATTATATCGCAACGCAGGTTCAGCTGCAATCCCCCTTTGAAAAAAAGAAGCGGCTTTCTGTAAAATAATCGTAAAGTCTGTAGAATGATGACATTCAGCAGCCAGGCAACCGTAGGCCAATCAATCTGACGCGGCACGGTCAACGCGGCTGAGCCGAGATCCCGCTTTCAGCATAGCACAGATGTCCATATTCAAATGTCAGCTCGGAGTCTCCGACGTTATACTCACGCTGCTCTGCACAGGCGATTGCGCCCGAAGCGTAGCCGTGCTATCCGGTCCGCCAGAATTGCTTGACAAATAAGATTTTACTCGGTAAACTGTATTTACAAAGACTCGAGACTCCATGCAGACGCAAGCAGGCTGAACGGCCTGACGTGCAGCTGCATTTTCATTTTCGGATGAGAAAGGAAGGAGGCTAAGGGAAAAGAACCGCAAACGATAAAAGACGCTTAAGACACACCATTCCTCCGCTGTGTGGGAGAAAGACGCAGCATAATACTTTTTCGGAGGTGCGGCTTGAGCAGGCGAAAGAAGCTCATCAACAACAGCGCCATTCCGCAGCACGAGCTTGAAAACATCGCCAGAATTCTGCTGCCTGATATTCTCGCTTTTTACGAGAGTGAGGAAGGGCAGCAGGAGTTTGCCAAATGGAAAGCAGCGCGGGACGCGGCAAAAGCAAAAGACAGCAACGGCGAGAGCGCGGCCTGACGATAGATATAAGACAAATTCAAGGGATATATACTCATGAAGCAGCATGGCAAAGGGGATGGCAGACCGCCATCCCCTTTGTATATTCATTTAGTTTTCATAGGGCTTGCACTCCGTCACTGCGTTCAGATATGACTCAACGTCTCCGTTCAAAATGAAATCGGCATATGCCAGTGGGTCGTTGTAGATGAGATAATCCAACTCCGAACGCTGGAAGCGGTTGTCTGCCACCTCGTTTTCCATTCTCGTGCAGTCGATAGAGACCATGCTGCCGTCCGCAAACCGCAATTCCACGCAGCCCGTGTCCATGTTAAACTCACAACTTTTGATGTTTTTTATGCCCGTCCTCCTAATCCTTTTTCATCTTTGGTTTTCTCGGGCCTCGCGGTCTGGATTCTGGGCGCTTGATGACGCCGTTCCGGAGGTGCGTATCTTCAAACTTCTCAAAGAAAACAAATAATCCGAACCCGTCTCCGATTACGAAGATCTGGTTCGGATTATCTTTGTCTGGTGCGGGTAACAGGGGTCGAACCTGCACGTCTTGCGACACGAGAACCTAAATCTCGCATGTCTGCCAATTCCATCATACCCGCTTATAGCTCTTTGATGATAGCATACAGCGGCAGGGAAGTCAAACATGGCTTTACAAAACTGCCGCCCCGCCCTCGGGCGGAACGGCAGTTCGTAGGTGAATGTAAATCAGTCCAGAGTGCTTTGGCCGGTATATAGATCATAATATCGACCCTTGAGCGCAAGAAGTTCTTCGTGTGTGCCTTTTTCCACGATCTTACCATGCTCGATGACAACGATGCAGTCGGCGTTGCGTACTGTGGAGAGACGGTGCGCAATGACGAACACCGTGCGACCCTGCATGAGACTGTCAAGACCTTTTTCGATATGACGTTCGGTGCGCGTATCGATGGAGCTCGTAGCCTCGTCCAGAATGAGCACCGGAGGATCGGCGACAGCGGCACGGGCGATGGAGAGCAGCTGTCGCTGCCCCTGGCTGAGGTTTGCGCCATCACCTGTGACCATGGTGTCGTATCCGTCCGGCAGACGTCGGATGAAGCTGTGCGCGTCTGCGCGCTTCGCTGCGGCAATGCACTCCTCGTCTGTGGCATCCAGACGCCCGTAGCGGATGTTTTCCATTACCGTGCCGGTAAAGAGATGTGTGTCCTGCAAAACGACCGCTGTAGCGCGGCGGAGATCGTCCTTGGAGATATTCCGTACATCGATCCCGTCATAGGTGATGCTGCCGGAGTTGATCTCATAAAAGCGGTTGAAGAGATTGGTGATCGTCGTTTTTCCAGCGCCGGTCGAGCCGACGAACGCGATCTTCTGGCCGGGCTTGGCGTAGAATGTGATATCCGTCAATATGGGCTTTTCGGGAACATACGAGAAATCCACGTCATGCAGCCGCACATCGCCGCGCACGGGGATGAGCGTCGTTTCATTTCCGGTCATGACCTTCCACGCCCACTGTCCGGTGCGTTCTTTTGTCTCACAGAGAGCGCCGTTCTCCTCGCATACCCGCACGATGGTCGTTGTTCCCTCGTCGATCTCCGGCGGGGTATCCATGATCTCAAAGATGCGTTCCGCACCGGCAAGCGCGGAGAGAATGGCATTGATCTGCTGTGACACCTGGTTTATCGGCTGTGTAACGTTTCGGCAGTACTGGAGATATGCCGCAAGTCCGCCGATATCAAAGCCGAGCACAAATGTCAGCACGCCGCCCGCCATCGCCGTAGCAGCAAAGCCGATGTTGGAGATATTACTTGCGATTGGCATGATGGAGGTGGCAAGGTAGTTCGCGTCGCGTGCAATGGTGTAAAAATTGCTGTTGAGTTCTTCAAACTCCGCTTCGGCCTCGGCTTCATGCGTGAAAGCCTTGACA
Organism: Clostridiales bacterium UBA735; assembly: GCA_002298695.1. Taxonomy (GTDB): domain Bacteria; phylum Bacillota; class Clostridia; order Oscillospirales; family Oscillospiraceae; genus CAG-170. The sequence continues at coordinate 16,066 of DBLB01000026.1, forward strand.
ACTTTGAGACCTTCAATCATTTCTTGAATGTTGCCATTGAGCTCGCCAAGCGCGGCCTGCTGCCGCTGGAAAAGCGCGCGGCTCTTCTTGCCGCGAAGGAAAAAAACAGACATGGCCGCGGCGAGCATCAGAACCGTTATGATGAACAGGGGAGCGCTCGTATAGATCATCATCACAATGATACCGACGAATGTGAGAG
>DBLB01000026.1:16308-21109 GCA_002298695.1 Clostridiales bacterium UBA735
GAAAAGAGCGAAACGAGGCTCTGCTCAAGGCACTGCTGCACGCTGTCTGCATCGTTGGAGAAGCGGCTCATCAGCTCGCCGTGCGTGTGGCCGTCAAAGTATTTGAGCGGCAGTGTCTGGAGCTTGGTGAAAAGGTCGCTGCGGAGCCGTGCCGTGCCGCGCTCAGCCAGCTGCACCATGATGGCGGACTGCGCATACGTGCATGCCGCGCCGAACAAGTATAGGCCAAGCATGATGAGCAATGTTTTGGCGAGTTTCGCGAGCTTTTCTGCGGCGGGCAGATCGCTGACGAGCTCATTGAGCACCGGGCGCAGAAGGTATGTTCCGGCTACGCTTGTTGCCGACGAAATGATCACACACAGAAAGACGACGACAAGAAGCCATTTGCGCTTTGTGATATATCCGAGCAGCCTCCCGAGCGTTTTGCCCATGTTCTTCGGCCGCTGAAAGGCGCCACGCGGCCCGTGTCCGCCACGCCCGGTTTGGGAAGGTGCGGTCTGGTATTTTGGTTTACGTGCTTCAGCCATTCGAGAGCCCCCCTTCCTGCTGTGAGGCATAGATTTCCTGGTAGATCGGACTGGTTGCCATCAGTTCCTCGTGCGTGCCTTCGGCGGCGATGTGGTCGTCCTCGAGGATCACGATCTTATCCGCGTACCGGACAGAGCTGATGCGCTGCGCGATGATGATAACGGTGGTATCTTTGAGGTTTTCGTGGAACGAGCGGCGGATCTCCGTTTCCGTTGTTGAATCGACCGCACTCGTCGAGTCGTCCAGAATGAGAACGGACGGATGCCGCAGCATGGCTCGTGCGATGCAGAGGCGCTGCTTCTGTCCGCCGGACACGTTTACGCCGCCCTGATCAAGCATGGTGTCGTAGCCATCCGGAAGAGACATAATGAAATCATGTGCCTGCGCGTCTTTCGCGGCACGGATCATCTGTTCCTCTGTTGCATCCTTGTCGCCCCAGAGAAGATTTTCCCGGATCGTGCCGGTAAAGAGCACGTTTTTCTGCAGCACCATGCCGATGCGCTCACGGAGCGCATGGATGGGGTACTCACGGACATCCAGTCCGTCCACCTCAACGCTTCCGCCGCTCACATCGTAGAACCGTGGGATGAGATTGACCAGCGTGGATTTGCCTGTACCCGTTGCGCCGATGACGGCAACAAACTGGCCCGGCTCAATGGTGAGATCGATATTTTTGAGCACGTCGTCGCCCGTACCGGCCTTATAGCGGAAGGAAACATTTTTGAACTCGACCTTGCCGCGCGCCGGAGGGAGCTCGCTCTCCGGGACACTGCCGTCGCAGATGTCCGGCTGTGTTTCCAGCACTTCGTCGATACGTTGTGCGCACGCCGTGGCGCGCGTGAGCTGCAAAAGACACATCGCCACCATGAGGACGCTCATCAGCACCTGTGCAATGTACATGTAGAAGGAATAAAGCTCGCCGGTGAGCATCGTGCCGCGCACGACCATATTCCCACCGAACCAGAAAACACCGAGCGACGCACTATTGAGAATGACAAGCATCAGCGGCATCATAAGAATGATGCGCATCGTGGCGTTCAAGCCGGCGGTCAGCAGCTCGCCGTTCGCTTTGGCAAATTTCTCTTCCTCGTGCTTCGCGCGGACATACGCTTTAACGACACGGATGGACACAAGGTTTTCCTGCACGGCGGCGTTCAGTCCGTCGATCTTCTCTTGAAAGATCTTGAAAAGACGGCGGCATACCTTCATCAGCAGTCCGGCAGAGAACACCAGCACCGGGATCGCAACAACAAGCACAAGCGTGAGCCGGGCGTTGAGCGTGAGGCAAACAATGAGCGCGGAGAGAAGCTGGACCGGCGCGCGCACCAGAATGCGAAGACTCATTGCGACCGTCTGCTGCAGAGCGCTCACGTCGTTTGTAATACGAGTGATGAGTGAGGCCGTAGAAAAGCGGTCAATGCCGGAAAAGGAAAAACGCTGCACCTGACGGAAGAGAGCACTGCGCAGATTCCGGCCAAAGCCCTGGCTGGCATAAGCTGCGTGTTTTGCAGCCAACATACCGCAGAGCATGGAGACAACGGAGAGCACAAGCATCAAAACACCGTAACGGACGATGCTGCTCATACCGCCGGTCCCGTTGATGCCGTCATCGATGATCCTGGCCATCAGCAGCGGCAGAAAAAGCTCGCAGATTGCTTCCAGAACGATAAGCAGCGGCGATAAAATCGCATCTTTTTTAAATTCACGAAGATAGGGGAAAAGTTTTTTAATCATTGGCATCTGCCTCCCTAAATTTCATGTATCGCTGGAGATTTTCCCGCATTTTGGAAAGACACCGGCAGAGCATTTCCTGCTCCTCATGTGAAAGCCCTTCCAGCATCATTTTATCGAGCCCATCCATGCGGCGCATTCCCTCTCGCATAAGGGTCTCTCCGCGCTCAGTAAGCGTCACGCGGTTGATGCGCTGGTCCTTCTCGTCGGCGATGCGCTGGACGTACCCGCTGCGTTCAAGCAGCTTCAGCGTCGCTGTGACCGTGGCGGGGGAGAGATGCATCGATGCCGCCAGCTCCCGCTGGGAGGGGAGTGCACCGTGTTTGGAAATACGGTAAATGTTCACGAGCATCATGTGCTGCGCCGGGTCCTGCAGCGGCATATCCGCCATGGCATAGTTTCCCGCGCGGCGGCGCATATGATCGAGTGACCGCAGCCCCCAGGCGGGGCTGGTGCGCGCTTTTTCTTCACAGCAATCCATAGTTCACCTCAATATTTCGTATGCGAATCGTTCGCAGGCGAACGAACGTGGCATATCATACTCCCTGCTTTTACAAAAGTCATGAACAAATTGAAAATAATTCCCCCTGTGTCCGCATAGTCATGCAGAGAAGGGAGGCGGTACCATGTCTGCTTTGGAAAACGCCCTGTGGCTGCTGCCGGGGGAACTTCGGAATACGCTGCATCACCTGCCGGAGAAATTCTCCTCAGAAGTATGTGAGATCCGGCTCCGGCGCGGAAGGTTTCCGACGCTGACACTCTCCTCGGGAGAACATCCGCTGCCAGACGCGGCTGCTGTAACTGGCGACGATCTTTCGCGGATCTTGGAGCTTGCGAGCGGCGCATCCCCGTATGCGGCATCGGATTGTCTCCGCCGCGGTTTCATTACGGCGGAGGGAGGCGTTCGTGTGGGCTTCTGCGGACGTTTTCCGAGCGGCGAGCGCGGCCTTTGGAACCGTGACGATCTTTTTTCCGCGTGTATCCGTATTCCGCGGGAGGTGAAAGGGATCGGGGAGAGATTCTGCGCCCGTCCGTTTCCCTCCACGCTGATCCTATCCCCGCCGGGCGGCGGGAAAACGACGCTGCTGCGCGATATCGTGCGGACGCTCTCCAACGGCGGAATGCGCGTGGGACTTTGCGACGAGCGCGGAGAGATCGCCGCACTGTCTGCCAGCAGTTGCGGATTCGATATCGGAGAACGGACGGACGTGCTGTCCGACTGTCCGAAGGCGCGCGCGGCCATGATCCTTCTGCGCTGCATGTCGCCGCAAATTCTTGCGATGGATGAAATATCTGAACCGGGTGACGTCGATGCCTGCCGGAACGCGGCGTACTGCGGTGTTTCTCTGCTCGCCACAGCGCATGCCGCGGACGCCGAAGAGCTCTCTCGGCGGGAGGTCTACCGGAGCCTGCTGTGCGACAAGGTGTTTTTCCGCGCCATCGTTATCCGCTGCACCGATGGCTGCCGGAGGTATGAGGAGGTCATGCTGTGATATCCACATTCGGGGCGATCCTGCTCATCGCGGCGGGCGGCTACGCCGGATTCTCCGCGCTGGAACACCTGCGGAAGGCCCGTCGCTGCGCCGAAGCAATCCTTGATGCATCACGCGATATGCGAACGGAAATACTCTGTCATCGGACACCCCTTCCACAGCTTCTGGAGCGGCTGGGGGCGTGGTATCCACGCCTTTTCTCGGATGCGGAAAACGCATCCATGCTCGTTCGTGAGTTCTCGTTTCTCTCGGTCTGGACGGCGAGCATTCGCTGTTCCGCGCTTCCAAAACTGCTGGAAGAGCCGCTTCTTCGACTGGGGGCACAGCTCTCGTCCGGCGCGGAGCCGGAACAGGCGCTTGACGGGCTGGACGCTTCGGCCCGGCTCGTGCGTGACGCGCTGCGCGAAAAGGAACGTGCCGCCGTTCGGCTTTATCCGTCGCTGGGCCTTGCGGCAGGCTGCCTTCTTGCCGTTTTGCTTCTTTAGCCTTTACATTTCGGCGGCTTTATGGCAAACTAACGCTGGGTGATGATAGAAAAATGGATAGAAAGATCCTCTTTTTTGACGTAGACGGTACGATCGTGACATCGGACCATGTTGTCCCGGAAAGCGCCCGCACCGCGCTGAAAAAAGCGCAGAGCGTAGGACACATCCTCATAATCAACACCGGGCGGCCGTTCCGGCACATTGAGCCGCAGATCCGGGCTCTCGGCTTTAACGGGTACATCTGCTCCATTGGCGGACACATCCTTCTGGATGGGAAAGACCTGCTGTACCGAACGATCCCGCACACAGAGTCTGTGCAGATCCGCGACACAGGCTATGCATGCGGCATGGATATGCTGTTTGAATCCGAGCAGGGGGTATGGATGGACGAGCGCTGCACGTCTGCCATCGCGCGGCGTGAATTTGCGTGGCTCAAGAGCATAGGAGTGCCCGCTTTCACCGACACCGCCGTGCCGGACTTTGCTTTTGACAAGTTTGTCTGCTGGCCGCAGGAGAACGGTGACCCAGAGCGGTTTGAACACACTTTTTCCGACCGGCTCGATT
>DBLB01000026.1:21148-21452 GCA_002298695.1 Clostridiales bacterium UBA735
CAATCCGCCGCGAGCATTCCATGCGTGAGGTCATTTTGAAAGGCCTCTCGAAAGCGGGCGGCATGAAAACTGTGATGCACTACCTCGGCTTTGACGCAAAGGATTCCTTTGCCTTCGGCGACGGACCGAACGATCTACCAATGCTGCGCGAGGCGGGGACGGGCGTCCTCATGGGCAACGCGCCGCAATTCCTTTGGAAAGAGGCAGACTATGTGACTGCACCGATCACCGGGGACGGGCTTGCCCTGGCGCTGGAACATTTCGGGCTGATTTGACGCGGCAGACTGCTATATAGTTATGTAAA
>DBLB01000077.1 GCA_002298695.1 Clostridiales bacterium UBA735
AACTTCTGTTCCACCTCTCGCAGAAATCGTTCCTTCTGTGGTGTGCGTTCTTCGCTCATATCATACCTCCAATCTCAGCGCCCTTTTTGAGCGCAAAAAAGGCGCTGGTCATTGATTCGTGAAAACCAACAATCCAGCGCCCATAACTTTGTGAAAGATTTTTCTTCAATTTTTCCGAAATCTCGCCGCAACAGCCCTCCAAAAAGGGCGCTGTCGCTGAAATTCCGCTTAAATATGGAAAAGCAGAGGTTCAAACCCTCTGCCATCCGCGATTTCATCCATGCTGCGTTCTAAGAATTTTGAGAATAAAAAATTGCCGAACACGTTGAGACGACTGGCTTTTTTGCCATTTCATCTATAGTGTTCGGCAATCATGGAGCAGGATACGGGAATCGAACCCGCCTCCTCGGCTTGGGAAGCCGATGTACTACCGATGTACTAATCCTGCATTATGTATATGATACCATCTTTCCGGCAAAAATGCAACCATTTTTTCCGAAACTGTCCGACGCCTTTCGACCAAAAAAACACCATCTGAAGCAGGGGCGCTTCAGATGGCGGTTTTGTATTATTTGGCGTATTCCACGGCCTTTGTCTCGCGGATGACGTTGACCTTGATCTGACCGGGGTACTCGAGCTCCGACTCGATCTTCTTCGCGATGTCTCGCGCGAGCAGGATCATGTTGTCCTCGGTAACTTCCTCCGGCTTGACCATGATACGCACCTCACGGCCAGCCTGGATGGCATATGCCTTTTCGACGCCAGGGTACGAACCGGTCAGTTCTTCGAGCTTCTCCAGACGGCGGATATAGTTCTCGACGTTCTCGCGTCTTGCACCGGGGCGTGCAGCAGAGATGGCGTCGGCAGCCTGTACAAGGCAGGCGATGATCGTCTGCGGCTCCACATCGCCGTGGTGCGCTTCGATCGCGTTGATGATGACCGGGCTTTCCTTGTACTTCTTGGCGAGCTCCACGCCGAGCTGGACATGGCTGCCCTCCATCTCATGGTCGACGGATTTTCCGAGGTCATGCAGCAGGCCGGCACGTTTGGCCAGCGTGACATCCACGCCGAGCTCACTGGCGAGCAATCCCGCAATGTGCGCAACTTCGATGGAGTGGTTCAGAACGTTCTGACCATAGGACGTACGATATTTCTGCCGGCCCAGAAGCTTAATGAGTTCCGGATGCAGGTTGTGGATGCCGGTTTCGAACGTTGCGCGTTCGCCCTCGACCTTGATCGTATGCTCCACCTCGCGGCGTGCTTTCTCGACCATGTCCTCAATGCGCGTGGGGTGAATGCGGCCGTCGGCGATGAGCTTTTCCAGCGCCAGACGGGCAACTTCGCGGCGGACAGGGTCGAACGAGGAAACCGTGATGGCCTCGGGGGTATCGTCGATGATGAGGTCGACACCGGTGATAGTTTCGAGCGTCCGGATGTTGCGGCCCTCGCGGCCAATGATGCGGCCCTTCATTTCATCGTTGGGCAGCGGCACGACAGAGACAGTCGCCTCTGCGGCATGGTCTGCCGCGCAGCGCTGAATGGCGGTCGTGATGATCTCGCGGGCAAGGTTGTCCGCCTCGTCCTTGTACTGCTGCTCGACCTCCTTGATCTTCATGGCACTCTCGTGGCGGACATCGTCCTCCACGCCCTTGAGGATATAGGCTTTTGCCTCGTCCTGCGTCAGTCCGGAGATCTTTTCCAGCATTTCCATCTGGCTGCGCTTGAGAGACGCGACTTCCTCCTCCTGCTTCTGCACGCCGGCGATCTTGCGGGCCAGCTCATCCTCTTTCTTTTCGTGCTGGTCGATCTTCTTATCGAGTGCTTCTTCCTTCTGCTGTTGGCGGCGTTCCTGTTTCTGAACCTCCGCGCGGCGTTCCTTGATTTCTTTCTCTGCTTCGGTACGCGATTTATGGATCTCTTCCTTTGCCTCAAGCAGCATTTCGCGCTTTTTGCTCTCGCCGCCTTTGATGGCTTCGTTGATGATGCGTCTGGCTTCTTCCTCCGCGCTGCCGATTTCCTTTTCAGCGACCTTCTTGCGGTACGTCGCGCCGATGAAGAAGAACAAAATCCCACCCACGACAAATCCTGCGATGCAAAGGATGAGAGATAACATGTTGAATTCCATAAGCTGCGGCCACACCTCCTGTTCTTTCAGATTGGGCCTGCCCCATTCGGGGCAGTTGAATCGGAAAAACAGCCCTTGGGATTCCCCTTGTCCCAGGGCTGTCAAACAAATCCTACCGTATATTGTACTTGTTTGCGCCGGGTGTGTCAAGCAAGAATTCGCCATAGCGCACAAAAACCGGAGAACGTCGTCTCCGGTTTTGGGCGGTATGGCCGGAACCGCGTGGGGATTACGCAGCAAAATGGTTGACAATCCAGCGGAAATGTGGGAAAATCAAAAAGTAACGAGCTGCGGCACGCGCCTGCGCAGCGTCAGGCAGAGCGGCGCGCATACGGCGATCTTCAAGGCGTCTCCCGGCAGATAGATCAGGCAGCCAGAGCGCACGATCTGCCATACGGAAAGACCTTTGCCCATGTAGGCGTTGAGAATGACACCCATATACGGCGTGCCGAATACGTAGAGCACCGCAAGCCCCGCCACAATGCCGAGCACCATCGGCCAGAAGCTGGTCGCCTTGGCGCAGAGTCTGCCGATGACCCAGGCCGACGGGATCAGTCCGATCAGAAAGCCAAAACTCGGCTGAAAAACATATGAAAATCCGCCGCCGTTTGTGAAGATCGGCAGCCCGATCAGGCCGAGCAGCACATAGACCGCCTGCGAGATCGCGCCGTATTTTGCGCCGAGCAGGATCCCGGCCATGGCCGTGAAGAAGAACTGCAGGGTGATGGCGGAGAATGCAAAGGGAATCTTCAGGAATGCACCGATGGCGGTCAGCGCCGCGAACAGCGCGGTGAGCACAAGTTGTTTGGTACGCATGGGAAACCTCCTATTGTAAACCTATTGACTTCATCTGCGGTTTACAATATCATAGATCCATCCAAAAAGCAAGGACATTTTTGCCATGACGAAAGATGAAATTCTGAATATGCTCCGCACGGCCTCCGCGCCCATCTCGGGCGAGGAGATGAGCCGCACGCTCGGCATCAGCCGTGCCGCCGTCTGGAAGGCTGTCGACCAGCTGCGGCAGGACGGCTATACCATTGAAGCGGCCACGCGCCGCGGCTACCGCCTGACGCAGAAGCCAGACCGACTGGAGGCGGCCGTCGTCTCCGGGACGAGCGGAGCAAACGTCCTCGTCTACGAGGAAGTGACCTCGACCAACACGGTGGCAAAGCAGCTGGCTGCCGAGGGCTGTCCTGCCTTTACCTGCGTTCTGGCTGAGCGGCAGACTGCCGGCAAGGGCCGCCGCGGCCGTGGATTTACGTCGGAAGCCGGCGGGCTGTATTTCAGTATCGTGCTGCGCCCCGGTGTGCTGCCGGAACAGCTGATGCATCTGACGGCGATGACCGCCGTGGCCGTCCGCCGCGCCATTCTGGAAGCGGCCGGGCTCGATGTCGGCATCAAATGGACGAACGACCTTGTCTATGGCCGGAAAAAGCTCTGCGGCATTCTGACGGAGCTGTCCATCCAGGCGGAGACGCGTGAGGTGGACTATGTGGTCGCCGGCATCGGCGTCAACTGCAATCAGACAGCGTTTCCGCCGGAACTGCAGGAGGTAGCTACGTCACTGCGGCTGGAAACCGGCCATCCGATTGACCGCAGCCGGCTGGCGAACGCGATGGTGCGGCAGTTTCAGGCACTTGCGCGGGAGCTGCTGACGGAAAAGGCTGCCTGGCTGGCTGAGTTTGCGGCCCACTGCGTTACAATCGGGCAGCATGTGCAGGTCATCCGCGGCGACACGGTTCGTGAGGCTGTGGCCGAGGGGATCGACGAAAGTGCGGCGCTGCTCGTCCGCTATCCGGACGGCACGCGCGAGGCCGTCAGCTCCGGCGAAGTGTCGGTGCGTGGTATGTATGGATATCTGGACTGACGAAAGGAGACAATAGAATGAATAATGAAGTTCTGCGGTGCATTCGCACACGTCGCTCCTGCCGCGCCTATGAGGCACGTCAGCTGGAACCGGAGGTGCTCAGCGCCATTCTGGAAGCAGGGACCTGGGCTGCCAGCGGACGCGGCCGGCAGGCAGCAAGAATCGTGGTATTACAGGATCCGGTGGAGATCGCAGAGCTGGAACGCATGAATGCCGCCGTGCTCGGCAATCCGGATGCGCATCCGTTTTTCGGTGCGCCGACTGTCTGTGTCGTGCTGACCGACCCGAAGGTCCATACCTGCGTGGAAGACGGCGCGCTCGTCATCGGCAACCTGATGCTGGCTGCGCATAGCCTCGGTGTCGGGAGCTGCTGGATCCACCGGGCGCGCGAGGAATTTGACAGCCCGGAGGGAAAAGCCCTCCTGCAAAAATGGGGCGTAGATGGACGCTACATCGGCGTCGGGCACTGCATTCTCGGTTATGCCGCGAAGGGACCCGCTGAACCGAAGCCCCGCAAGGATGATTACGTGATTTTCCGATGAAAGGATGAGATACAAATGAAAGCAATCAAAGGACTTCTGAAGCTGATCGGCGCTGTGATGGTCGCCGCGGGTGCTGTGTTGGTCATCGTGAGCTATCTCGACGAGATCAAGGCACTGTTCGAGCGCTGCAAGACAGCGTGCTGCTGCCGCAGCCATGACTGCGATTACGACCCTGACTGGGAGATGTAACACGCCGCAGAAACACAAAGCCTTCCCTGGCGGGGAAGGCTTTGCTGTAAAGCGAAAAAGACATTTCGCCCGCTGTTCTGTTCGGAACCTGTATTTCACCATTTTCTGACAGGTCCAAAACCGGCCCGCTCCACTGGAGCGAGCCGGTTTTTTTGCAGCACTGCACCTCAGATGCCGGTACGGACGTAATGCTCTTCCTTTTTCTGCTCGATCTTTTCCTCGATGGCGGTGACGGTCTTGTCCTTGGCCTCGGTGATGAGGCGCTTGATCGTCCGGATCAGCCAGACGAGCACGAACACGGCCGGCGTGATGGCAAAGAGCACCATGAGCAGCAGGAAGAGGGCGGCGTAGTCCTCGGTGAGGCGCGCGGCGTTCTCCCAATAGGGATAGATGACGGCGTGCGTGTTCATCGAGCGTTCGCCGTAGGCCAGCGCGACCTTCGCGAGGCTGAGCGCGCTGTAGCGGTTCGAGTTTTCGACGGCGACGCCGTCGCCGATCGGGAACTTTTCCTGGATGACGCTCAGGGCGTAGCCGGAGATGGGATCTGGCATGACGATCTCGTAGGTGTCGAACTTTGTCTCCTGAATGGCGTTCAGCGCGGTGAAGCTCATGAACATCAGCGCCGGGTCGGTCAGGGCCTTTTTGGTGGCCTTGTCGTCCTCGAGTCGAACGACGCCCGCGACGGGATAAGTCCGCTCGCCGATCGTGACCTCCATGCCCGCGACGTCGCTGCTGCCGAAGAGCTGCCACGCAAGGTTTTCATCCAGCACGACGCGGTCCTGCGCAAAGTCCGTCTCCGAAATATACGAGCCGGAGAGGAGCGTGTAGGGATGGAACAGGAAGAAATCGCCGCCGACGCCGTAGGTCTTGACGTTCGATTTTCCCGCCGGGCCGGAGACGGCAACAGAATTCGCCGTGCCAGACCAGGCGTCCTGATAGAGGCTGCCGCCCTCGGGCGCTTCGAGCGAGGCGTCGATCATCGCCTGATCGAGCGTCTGCCGGAAGGTGCGGACGGCGGAGACGTCCTGCGTCTCATTGACCGGGAGGAAGACCGAGACCTGTGCGAAGCGCTCTTCGCTCTGGCCGCGCCAGCGGTCCGCCGCCTCCTGTGTGCGGAGCAGATTCCGATACTCGGTCAGCCGCGCAGCGCAGAGCACCGAAAGGGCCGCGAGCGTGATGTTCAGGATCAGGAGCAGCAGCGTCTTCCAGCCGGGGCGCTGCAGCTTTTTCCGGGGCTTTTTCTCGCGCGGAGGCTTCGGCGGTTTCGCCTTCCGCGCCGTTTCGAACCGGCCGCTCATCCGTTATCCGCGAGCTTGACCTGCGTGCCCGCTTCGATCGGCTTGGTGGAGGTGGTGATGACGAACTCGCCCGCGCCGATGCCGGAGACGGCGGACATCGTGTCGTCCTGCGCAAGCACCTGCACGGGGACGCGCGTGGCCGTATAGCGCGTGGAGAGCGGCGTAGACTTCGACGTCAGGGCCAGGACGAACGTGCCGTTGTTGTCGGTGCGGACGGCGGAGTTCGGCACAAGGGCGTCATAGCTCGCGCTCTTCTGGCCGATGGAGAGGGTGAGGTTCGTGTTCGGCTCCACGTCGCCGGTCAGCTTGAAGACGAGCAGGTTATTGCCGCTGGTGTTCGGGTCGCGCGCAATGCTTTCGAGCACGGCCTCGACGTCGCCGCCCCAATAGTTGACGACGTCGGCTTTGTCGCCGACCTTGACGCGCTTGGCCTGCTCGGCGGTGACGGAGATCTTGATGGTATAGCCGCGGTCGGCCACGTTCAGCGTGGCGAGCGGGCTGTCCGGGCCGATGGAGTTGCCCGCCGTGACGTTGATCGCCGCCACCACGCCGCCGACCTTGGCCGTGACCTCCAGCTCGTCGGCGTTGGCCGTCAGCTCGGCGAGAGCCTCTTTCTTCTTCTCAATGGTCTCCTTCGCGGCCTGGATGTCGAGATAGGACGAGTCGCCGAGCTGCTGGTTGAAGAGCAGCTCTTCGAGCGAGGCCTTTGTGGACTTGACCGTCTCGGCGGCAGACCCAGCATCCGTCAGTTTCTGCACAACTGCTTGCTGATCTGTCACGGCTTGTGCTGCTGCATCCGCAGCCTGTTTCAGCCCCTGCGTTTCCGCATCAAATGTTGCAAGCTGCTGCTGAATCTGATTATAGCCGCTCAACGTGGACTGATAGATTGCATTTGCTTCATATACGGAGTTGATTCCGCTGGTATCTTCCACAAGACGATTTACTTCCGTTTGCAAAGAATTTACTTTTTCCATATCAGTCGCAATGGTGATGTATGCCGTTGCCATTTCCTGTGCACGTTTCAAACGCGGATCAGTCGTAATCGTTGTTCCCCCGCTGGGATTCGTACCAGTGCCAGTATTGTCATCATCTTCCGTAAGCGGCGACACCGAATTTACCCTTGTGGTGCTTACTCCATTCAAATCCGAGTCCTCAAGTTTTTGCGCAAGTGTCTCCGGATAGCGGGCGTACGACATTGCAACTTGCGCATCTTGTCCCGCAATGGTAAGGACACGATTATAATCGTTGATATACTGAATTTCGTCCTGCTTCAGCGTGTTATTTGCCGCATCAAGTTCTCCTTGCTTGTCAAGGATTGTGCGTAAAGACGCCGTCTGTGCTTTCAGCTCAGACGCTTGATTTTCAAGATTGCTCTTTTCCGCAGTTCGTGCATCATATTGCTCCTGTGCAACTTTACTAGCTTGTTGCAGCAAGGTGAGTTGCTGCTCGGCCTTTGTTTTTTCTGCTGCAAGCTGAGAAGCATCCACAGTACTATATTGATGGTACAGCGCAAGGGCCTCGTTATAGGCGTCGCGGGCCTTCTGCACCTCGTGGTTCTCCTTGGCCGAGTTGTTGCCCGCGTCGATGAGGGACTTTTCATAGCTCAGCTCGAGCTGATCCAGCTCGTCCTGCGCGGCCTTCACCTCGTCAGACTCCTGCGCTTCGAGCAAAAACAGCGTATCGCCCGCGTTGACCGTCTGGCCGACCTTGACCAGCACGCTCGCGATCTTGCGCGTCTGGTTGATGGTCACGTCATAGGTCTCGTTCGCGCCGACCGTGCCGGAGCCGCGGATCTTGGCGTTGATCGTGCCGCCCTCGATCTGCTGCGCGGCCACCTCGGGGAGCGTCGCATTCATGATCGTGTTGGAGAAGAAGGTCAGGACCAGCAGGATCGCCAGAAAAATGATCGCGGCGGTCTTGACCCATTCCCGTTTGCTGACTTTTGTTTCTTCCATGGTAAATATCCTCTCTCGTTGCACTTAGCCCTTGACGGAACCGGAATATGCGATGCCCTCGACGAGGTACGCCTCGCCATGCAGGAACAGCAGCAGACCCGGGATCATATACACGACGGCGGCGGCAAAGGCGATGCCGATCTCGCCGGCGTTGATCTGCGACAGATAGACGGACAGCGGCTGCTGCGACGCATCCGGAAGGAGAATGAGCGGCTGCTCGACCATGTTCCAATAATCGATGAAGACCAGAATGGCGATGGAATAGAGCGCCGCGCGGCACTGCGGCAGGCAGATGCGCCAGAAGATCTGCCATTCGCCCGCGCCGTCCAGCTTGGCCGACTCAATGAGCGACACCGGGATGCGCCGCATGAACTTCGTCAGCAGAAACACCGAGAACGGCGCGAACGCGCCGGGCAGCAGAATGGCCCACTTGGTGTTCAGGATGCCGAGCCAGTCGGACACCAGATAGTTCGGGACAAGCGTGACCTGATAGGGCATGAGCATCAGGATCACGTAGAAAAAGAAGATGGAATCGCGCACCTTGCCGCGCCAGCGCGTGAAGCCGTAGGCCGCGATGGACGCGACCATGAGCTGCGCGAAGACGATTGGCACGGTGAGGATGATGGAGTTCCAGAGCTTATAGATGTAATCCGGGCTTTTGAGCAGGACCGTCCAGTACTGGCTGAACGAGACCTTGTCCGGAATGAATTTCAGGTTGATGGTTTTGGAGATATAGCTTTTGCCGTCCTTGGAGTTGTCGAAAACCTGGCCGTAGTTCGCCGTGATCTCGCTCTGCGTCATGAACGAGTTCGTGATGGTGAGGAGCGTCGGCATGACGAAGAGGAACGCGAACAGAATGGCCAGCAGCAGGATGACCCCGCGGGAAAAATAGCGCTTCTTTTTCATCCTTCCACGTCCTTTCCGAAGTAATTTTCGATCAGGAACAGCAGCGCGACCAGGATCACGATCACGATCGCAAGGAAGACCGCCGCAGCGGACAGGCGCTGATAATCGAGATGCTTGAACATGTTGTTCATGAAATGCTGGAGCATGTACAGTCCATCGTATGGGTAATCGCCCGTGAGCAGATAGATCTCACGGAAGATCTTGAACGAGTTGATGATGGACAGGATCGTCACGAACAGGACGGTCGGCGAGAGGTAGCGCAGCTTGATGTGGAAGAAGATATAGCTTCCCGTCGCGCCGTCCAGCTCCGCCGCCTCGATCAGCTCCTTCGGGATGTTGTTCAGCGCGGCCATGAACAGGATCATGTTATAGCCGAGGTTTTTCCACAGGAAGAGCGACACGATGACGACCATGCAGTAGTCGGATTTCAGCCAGTTGATCTTGTCCGCGCCGAAGACCATGAGGAATTCGTTGATGACGCCGTTCGAATGGAACAGCACCTGCCAGATGAGGATGATGGACGCGATGGGCACCATCATCGGGCTTAAAAAGCAGGTGCGGAACTGGCTCTTGCCGGGAATGCGCGCCTCGAGCATCAGGGCCAGCAGCATCGACAGCACCACCGCCAGCGGCACGGCGAGGCCGGAGAAGATGGCAGTGTTCTTCGCCGCGGTACGGAACGCGGCGTTGTTGAAGACGGCAATGTAGTTTTTCAGGCCCACGAAGCTGTTGTCCACGACGCCCGCGATGAACGAATAGTAGACCACCACGCCGAACGGGACGAGATAGAAGATCAGCATCCCGAGGAAGCTCGGCCCGGAGAAGCACATGGAGTTCAGAAAATCCCGGACCTTCAGATTCGCGTTTTTCCAGAGCGTCCTTGCGCTCCGGGGCGCGGTTTGTCGAGTTGGTAGTTTGAGCATGGCGATCCTTTCCTGCCTGGGGTGAATGTCTTGGATGTTGGGGCGGGCATTGCCCGCCCCTACTGGAAAATGCTTAGCTCTGTTCCGCGACGTAGAGCTGCACGCGGTTCTGGATGGAGGAGGCAGTTTCCTCGGCGGTCGCCTGACCGGCAAAGAACGCGGCGGACTCGTCGTTGACGATGTCCATGACGGACTCATCATAGGTGGAAAGGCGCGTCGTCTTGGAGATGACATCGAGGATCTGATCCGCCTGCTCCTGGCTGAGCGCATAGATGTCCACGGCGCCGGTATCGTTGGCCGCAGCCGCATCCGTCGAGCTGCTTGCAGCGGCGGTGTAGTACGTGGTCTTCGGGATCTTGATGGGTTCGCCGTTCTCGTCGAGGACCTGGTTGCCGTTCTCATCGGTCTGGTATTCCTCGGTCATGGCCTCCTGCATCTTCGCGTCAAAGGCCTTCTGGTTGACCGGGAAGTTCCAGACGTTATCGCCGGACTGATAGTCCTCGCGCACCAGCTGGCTCAGGAACGTCCACGCGACATCCCTGGCTGGGCACGTGGTGGAGATGGCGAAGGTCTGGCTGGTGGAGAACAGGTGGTTGCTCGTGCCGTCCTCGGACGGATAGCCGACGAAGGTGATGTCCTCGCCCGCGTACTGGCTCATGCTGTACAGGTAATCCTCAAAGCTGTACAGATATGCCGTCGAGAGCAGCTTCTGGCCGTTCTTCATCATCGTCGCATCGTCGACATATTCGCCGTTGTGTTCGCTGTCATAGGTCTCCCAGTCGAATTCCGCCGGGAAGGTCTTTGCAAAGTTCAGCAGGGCGACGAAGCTCTCGCTGTCGAACGAGCACTCGCCGGTCTGCCAGTCAACGAACGCAGAGAGGTTGTTGGAGACGCAGTTGCCCATGACGGTAGCCTGCGTGGTGTAATAGTCGAAAACGTAGGCGCCCTCCTGCAGCTTGGTCATCGCGTCCTGCACGGCTGCGACGTTCCACACGTCATAGCCGTCCACGACCTTCGAGAGGCCGAACGCGGTCTGCACCATGAAGCTCGCGGGCAGCTCGTAGAGCTTGCCGTCGGTCTCGCAGGCCTTGATGATCTCGGGAACAAAGCTCTCGCGCGTCAGGCTGGAATCATTATCGATCAGCTCGTAGAGGTCGATCAGAATGCCCTTGGCCGCGTAGCGTTCGATGGGCAGATTCTCGGTCAGGAACATGTCGGGGATAACGCCGGACATGATCTCGGTGTTCAGCTTCGTGAGGCCCGCGCTGTAATCGTCATCGGTGTTGAACTCGGAATAGTCCTTGACCACGATGCGGTAGGAATCGTTCGTCTTGTTGAACTCGACGATCTGCTGCTGGACGGTATAGTCCATGTAGAAACAGGCGAGCGTCAGGACGGTCTTCTCCGGCAGGGTCGAGGCGTCCACGCGCTCCATCAGCACCAGCTCGTTGATGCTGGTCTGCGTCTCGTCGTCATAGGAGTTCAGGATGGCGATGATGCGCCCGTCGTCCATCACAGCAAAGCTGCTCATGTTGTTCGGGTTGATGTCGCTGTCCATCCAGTCGAGCAGCTTTTCCGAGGTATTGCTCGATGCAATATAACCGAAGATCTTGCTGTTGTAGTTGTAGAGGAAGTCGTATTCATCGATGCCGGGGTAGATGTCCCATGCCATGTTGGGCAGTTTCATCTTGTTCTCGGTATCGAACGTCTTCGTCTCGGCGTTGATCGGCACGAAATAGTTCGAGCCGGTCTCGTTCTCGGAGTCGTAGATATAGGTAATGGAGCCGACGGTGTTCGCGTCGAGGCGCGTCAGCTCGCCGCCGTTGTCGCCGGCCTCGATCGTCGCGAAACACTTGCCCTCGCTGTCGAACAGGTAGACGTTCTCATAGTCGTAGCCGTAGATCGTCCCGTCCCCGCCGACCACGACGGAGGAAATATTGGACTGATACATTGCCGGCATGTCGACATACGACGAAGGGTCATCGCTGCTGGCAGAGTCGGTCGTTGTGCCGTCCGTCGTCTCATCCTGCGGCGGGACAAGGTCAAATCGTGTCAGCTCGGCGCCGGTCGCATCGAGATGCACCATGACGGTCTTGTTTTCATCGATCTCATACTGCCACTGGTCGTCCGTCTCAGGGTCGAAGTCCTCGGGCAGGTCGTATTTATACTGGTTGACGTTGCAGAAGATCCAGATCGTGCCGTCGTCCATGATCTGGAAGTCGTTGACGTAGCTGCTGCCCTCCCAGCCCTCTTCGACGGACGGGAGCGTCAGGCCCGGCACCTCGGTGCAGATCTGGCTGTCAAGGTCGAGCGAGTAGAGCGCCGTCCGGTAATTGGTGTATGTATAGGTCTCGGTCTGTTCCTCGCCGTTTTCGTCGGTGTAGGTGTAGGTCTCGGTCTGCTCCCCGTCGGGGATGCTGGCCGTGAACCAGACCGTGCTGCCCTTGGCCGCCACGCCCGTCACGCTGTCCACCTCGGCGGGCACCGTCAGGTAGGTCGGCTTGTAGGCGTATTTCGAGGTCACCTGCGACTGGTCGTTCTTCGTCGGCGTGACGATGCCGGAGGTTCCATTGTTGGAATCGTCGTCGCCGCCGTTTTTCTTGCTGCACCCGGCCATCACGCCGACCAGCAGCACGAGCGCCAGAAACAGGGCAAAAATACGATGTTTCATAGTCAGTTTCCTTTCTGCGGAAGATCCGCACACAATGATCACACTATTTTTTCGTTGTCCCCATCATATCAGGTTTTTTCCGGATGAGAAGTCCTTCGCCTGATTTTTAAGAATAATTTAAGATATTATGTCACCCTTGCAATTCCTCATCCTCCGGGACGATCGGGAGGATGGCCTCGGCGGTGAACTTGCCCTCCGCCTCGTGCCGCAGAAACCTGCCGCCCATCTGCGTCAAAATCTTTTCCGCCGTGCGCAGGCCGATCTTGTTGCTCTCGACCTGCCCGGGGTCGGTGCGGACCGTGTTGCAGATGCAGATATGGAACGTCCGTTCCTCCGGCAGCGCCGCAATGGACACGGGCTGTGCCGGGTCGGCATATTTGCGGACGTTGGCAAACAGATTGTCCAGCACCCGCTTGAAATACGGCACGTCAACACGGATCCGGCAAAAGGTATCCGGCATGACCAGCCGCACGGAGAACCCCGCGCTCTCCAGCTCCGCCTGCGCCTCGCCGAGCAGCTGTTCCAGCAGTACATAGGCGTCATATGCCTCCGGATGCATTGGCAGCTCCTCATTGGAAAACAGCAGGCTGTAGCGGAACAGCTCATCCGTCAGCGTCTTGATGCGCCCTGCGCGCTCCTGACAGGCGGCGAGATAGCTCGCCGTGTCGGCAGATAAATCACACTGCGCGGCCATGATGTCCAGATAGCCGAGCAGGGCCGTGAGCGGATTGCGGATGTCGTGCGAGAGAGCGGTGATGAGGTCGGAATTCTGCTTGAGCGCCTTTTTCTCCTCCTCCGTCTTATGCAGCAGCGACGCGCGCATCTGTTCCACGCTCTCTGTCAGCCTTGCCAGCTCATCATTACCGCGTGGCTTTTCAAGCCGCGCGGTCAGATCGCCGCGGCCGATCTGCTCGACCTCGCGCGAGATCGTCATGATCGAGTGCGTAATGCCGCTGTTGTAGCTGAGCATGAAACACACCAGTACCAGTGCACCCAGCACAACGCTCACGATCGTAGTCAGCGTATAAAGCTGTCCCTCCGAAAAATCATAGATAACGGCCTGCATCGGCCCATCGGTGAAGTAGATAGGATAGACGCCCGCTGAATTGGACAACAGCGGCGCCGCGTCCGTCTCATCCACATCATCTACCCCCCACCATCCAGCCTCATACGCCAGCCGCTGATTTTTATAGAGCATGACATAGATGTTGTTCTTGCTCATCGACCAGCGGGCAACAGCATCCGTGTCCTGCGAGGAGATGCGATTTTCCTGTACATATGCCTGCAATTCGTTGACCACTGCGCGTTCCCGGCTCTGCAATGCCGTCTCGTTCATATAGAACCGTTCGATCAGCGTCTGGCCCACCCATTCGGAAAGAAAGTACATCGCCACGCCGCAGAGGATGGAGATCAGCAGCATCAGCAGCAGCTTGACACGCAGCGAAGTGAATACAGATTTTTTAGTCAATCTGATACCCCTTTCCCCAGATCGTGCGGATCAGGCGCGGTTCCGACGGGTTGCGCTCAAGTTTTTTACGCAGGTTCACAATATGTACCATCACAGTGTTGTTTGACGCCGGCATGTATTTCTCATGCCAGACGTTTTCATAGATCTCGTTGACCGATACGACTTTGCCCTTCTGCGCCGCCAGATACTGCAAGATCGCAAATTCCGTCTCTGTCAGCTCCACCGCCGCGCCGTCGCGCAGCACCCGGTGGTTCTCCTCATCAAGTACGATGTCCTGCCGCAGAATTTTCCCGTTGATCTTTCCTTTATACACGCGGTAGCGCCGCAGCAGCGACTCCACGCGCATCAGAAGCTCCGCGCTGGAAAACGGCTTGACAAGATAGTCGTCGCCGCCGGACTGATATGCCTGCATCATGTCCCGCTCCTGGCTTTTGGCCGTCAGAAACAGGATCGGTGCAGACGAGATCGCCCGGATCGCCCGGCTGGCCTCCACGCCGCCGAGTTCCGGCATCATAATATCCATCAGAATCAGATCCACGTCCGGATTTTCCCGCATATACTCCACCGCCAGCCGGCCGTTTGCCGCCTGCTGTACACTGTAGCCCTGATTTTCGAGCATGATCTGTAAAACTCTCCGGATATCCGGCTCGTCATCCACGACAAGAATGCGGATACTTTGTTCCATGACGTCTGTCCTCCTGCTGTTTTTCGCCTTCATTGTATCACAAATCGTCCAGATTCCAACCGGTTTTAAGAATTTTTAAGACTTCTGTAAATCCTCTGTAAATTCCCCTGCATCCTGTGTTATAATGGTGAAAACAGTCATACTCGCAGGAGCTGATGTCCTCATCGGCCTATCCCGCAAATTTGCACGGCACTCTGTAGGGGCGGACGGCTCTGTCCGCCCGTAGGGCAGTACGATTTTGCCGAAGGGTATCGCGTTTGGGCCGTGCCAAGCGCAGGCAGACAGGTCGTCCGCCCCTGTAAAGGTTCTCCCGCATTCCGTTGGACACGTCAGAAGAACCTTTCGCATTTCCCCATATCCCCGGAGGTTCCCATGGACATCTTATATCAGGACAACCGAATCGTCGTCTGCCTGAAACCGCCCGGCGTGCTCTCCACAGACGAACCCGGCGGCATGCCGGAGCTGCTGCGCGCCGCGCTCGGCACGCCCTGCATCCGCACCGTCCACCGGCTGGATGCCGCGGTCGGCGGCGTGATGGTCTTTGCGCGCAGCCGCAGGGCCGCCGCCATTCTCTCGCAGCAGATCCGCGAACACCGCTTCCGGAAGGAATACCTCGCTGTTGTGCACGGAACGCTCCCCGCGGAAGGGCATTTGCAGGACTTCCTGCTCCGCGACACCCATGCCGGCCTGACCCGGACTGCTCCGGCGGAGACGCCTGGTGCGAAGGAGGCACGGCTCTTCTATCGGTCGCTTGCCCATACTGACGGCAAAACGCTCGTCCGCATTGCACTGGAAACCGGACGGACGCATCAGATCCGCGTTCAATTTTCCGTGCGCGGTCACGCCCTGCTCGGCGACCGGAAGTACGGTGCGGGCGAACCCGGCGGCATTGCACTCTGGTCGTTCCGCCTCTCGTTCTTCCATCCGGAGAGCGGCGCAAAAATGGAATTTTCCGCCATTCCGGCAAAAAATCCACAGTTTTCAGACTTTGGGGATTGCATTTTCCTCGCAAACAGCGTATGATACATTGACCTGTGTACGAAGGGGGATCTCTGCATGACAACCACCAGACAGACAGAACTGAACATGCTCGACGGTCCGGTTCTCCCGCGGATTCTGCAATTCACGCTGCCGCTGGCCGCGACCGGCATGCTGCAGCTGCTGTTCAACGCCGCCGACGTCATCGTCGTCGGCAAGTTTTCCGGCAGCACAGCCCTGGCCGCCGTCGGCGCAACGTCCAGTCTCGTCAATCTGCTCGTCAATACCTTCATCGGCATCTCCGTCGGCGTGAACATCCTCGTGGCGCGCCGCGTCGGCTGCCGCGACGATGAAGGTGTCCGCCGTGCGAGCCACTGCGCCGTCGCGCTCAGCATAGCGCTCGGCTTTCTCATGCTCCTGTTAGGCCTGTTCCTCAGCCGCCCGATGCTCGAGTGGATGGAGACGCCCGCCGACATTCTGGATAAATCCGCGCTCTATCTCAAAATTTACTTTCTTGGCGTCCCGTTCACACTCATCTACAACTTCAGTGCCGCCATTCTCCGCGCCTACGGCGACACGAAGCGCCCCATGATGTTCCTGACTGTCTCCGGCGTCGTCAACGCGCTGCTGAACCTGTTTTTCGTCATTGTCTGCAAAATCGACGTTGCCGGCGTCGCCATCGCGACTGTCATCTCGCAGATCATCTCGGTCGTGCTTGTGCTGCGCTGCCTGCTCCGGTTTGAAGGCCCGGCGCGTATTTTTCCGCGCGAAGTACGCCTTCACAAGGAGGAATCGATACAGATCCTGCAGATCGGCCTCCCGGCCGGCCTGCAAACCATGCTGTTCAACGTCTCCAACGTCATCGTGCAGAGCGCGGTCAACGGCTTCGGCGCAGACGTCGTCGCCGCCAACACAGCCTCGGCCAATATTGCAGCCTTCCCCTACACGGCCATGAACTCCGTCTACCACGCGGCCATCACCTTCACCAGCCAGAACCTCGGCGCGCGCCGCTATGACCGAATCAACCGGATCTTCTGGGCCAGCAGCGCCGCCGTCTGCGTCATCGGCCTGCCGCTGTGCGCGCTCTGCACGGTCTTTGGGCCGCAGCTGCTCGGCATCTACATCGCCCGGGCAGATCCCGCCTATGACGCGATCATCGCAAACGGCATGATCCGCACCTATTATGTCATCGCACCCTATATCCTCTGCGGCTTCATGGACAGCTTCTGCGGAATGGTGCGCGGCCTCGGCGCAGCGTGGACGCCGATGCTGGTCGGCCTTGTCGGCGCCTGCCTGATGCGGATCGTCTGGATCTGGACGATTTTCCGCTGGCATCATACGCTCGGCGCGCTTTATGTCTCCTACCCCATCAGCTGGTTCATTACCGCTGCGGCGCACGCTGTCTGCTTTGTGATCTTCTGGCGCAGAATGCGCGCCCGGCTGGCCGAGCGTGCCGCCGCCCCCGAATTCTGAAGGAAAGGAACCTGACTATGCGAGTCATCGACATGGAGGATATCATCCTCGCCATGCGCAATCAGACGCAGTTCGTCCTGCGCTGCGAAGAGGTGTTCCACGATAAGATCAGCGCCGCCTCGGCGTCCATCCTCTCCGCCCAGCCGAAGCGTCCCTTCGTCTGCCTGACCGGCCCGTCCGGCTCCGGCAAAACCACAACCGCCATGCGCCTGCAGACCTATCTGGAAAATCTCGGCGTGAAGGTCTGCCTGCTGAGCATGGACAATTTCTTCCTCTCGCTCGACCAGCGCCCGCCCGAAGCCGACGACTGGGAATCGCCCCACTGCGTCAACTGGCCCCTGCTGCTCGACTGCATCGACGGCCTCTCTGCCGGCAAAACCATGCAGATCCCCTGGTACGATTTCAAATCCAACCGCACCGGCGGCTATACGCCGATGACCGGCAGCCGGGATGCCATCGTCATCGCCGAGGGCATCCACATGCTCAATCCCATCGTCTTCGACCAGGTGCGTTCCCGTGCCACCGGCGTCTACGTCGCACCGCGGACGCGTATCATCACCCCGCAGGACCAGATCGTCCGTCCCGAGCAGATCCGCGTCGCGCGCCGCATGCTCCGCGACTACAACGGCCGCGGCTATTCCCTGCGCGGCACGGTCGAGCGGGCTCAGTCCGTCAATGCCGGCGAGCAAAAATATATCCAGCCCAACAAGCCGAACGCCTCCATCCACATCGACTCCTTCCACGATTATGAGCTCTGCATCCTCGCCAAATACCTGCGCGAGCTGCCGCAGTTCACCAAGGAGCTCGACGACGCGTTCCTTGAGGAAAAGGGCCTGCGCGTGCTGATGGACGTCGTCCGCAGCCTCCCGCCGCTCGATATCCCCTACGTCCCACACGATTCCATCATCCGCGAATTCGTCGGCGGCAGCTGCTTCCGGTATTGAACCCATCACAGGATCTTCCATAGGGTGTATCTGAAAACTGGCGATGTGACCGGCAGCGAGGAATTTTTGCGCTGAGCAAGACATTTTTCGCAGGAATACTGACGTATTTCAAATGACGAGACA
>DBLB01000078.1 GCA_002298695.1 Clostridiales bacterium UBA735
CAGGTGCCACGCCAGATGCGGCATGTCCATCAGCTCCATCCGCCCCGCCGACCAGAGCGCCGCGGCCACATGCCCCTGCTGGTGCGACACCGCGTGGAACGGCACGCCGAGCGCCGACGCCATCGTCTCCGCCGTACTCTGCCCCGCGAGGAAGCACGGCATGTACGACCCCTCCACGGCACGCGGCCGCGTACTGGCTCCGATCGCTGTGATCTCCGCGCCCGGATATTCCGCGAACAGCGCCCGCGCCAGCTCCGGCAGCCGCTTTACATGCGCAAACAGCGCGTCTGACTGCCGCAGCCCCAGCTCGCCGGGCCGGACGTCCAAAAGGCGTGAGCAGTTTTTACCGCCCACGCCGTCCGTGATCGCCACCGAAGTGGTATAGTTGCTGGTGTCAAATCCGAGGACCATCACGCTTCCTCTTGCTGAGCGCGCGCAAAGCTGCCGAGCACGCCGTTGACAAACGCGACCACATCCTCGTTTTCATACTTCCTCGTCAGCTCCACCGCCTCGCTGATGGCCGCCGAGGTCGGTACGTCGTGGACGTAGAGCACCTCGTACATCGCGACCTGCATGATGGCGCGCGCCACCTTGGAAATGCGCTCAATGCTCCACCCGATGGCGTACTTTTTCAGATACTCATCCAGCTCCGCCCGTTTGGCCTGCACGCCGTACACCACATTTTGCAGATATTCCAGCTGTTTTCCGCTGGGCTTTTCCTCGTAGACGTCGCTTTCCGACTTCAGACTCGGATAATATCCCTCGTCCATCAGCGCCGTCAGTGCCTCGTTCGCCGTGACGTCGTTCAGATACATCTCAAATACCAGATGGCAGGCGATCTCCCGCGCATTCGTTCGTGTCATAATGGTTCCCGTCTTTCTCTCTTACTTTTTTCCGTCCCGCGGCAGCGCGATCCCGGACACGTTGACGTTGACCTCTGCGACCTGCAGTCCCGTCAGCGACTCCACGCTGGTTTTCACGTGCTCCTGCACATTCCGCGCCAGCACGAACACCGGCTGGCCGAACTGCGCGACGATCTCACAGTCGATCTTCAGCGCGTCGCCCTCGGCGCTCATCCGGACGCCCTTCGCCAGCGTCTTCTTGCCGAGCATTTCGGCGATGTCATAGCCGAGATTGCTGGCCAGGCCGCATACGCCCTCCACCTCCAGCACCGCAGCCGCCGCCACGGAGGCTACGACCTCCTCGGAAATCTGAATCGAACCGTTTTCCAGTTCTTTGCTGAAATATTCTTTATTCTCTGCCATATCGCAATAGCCTCCTGCGCATTGTGACCGATTCTGTTTTCATTCTGACATTGTACCATAAATCCAAAGAATTTCAAGCATAATCCCGGCCTCCGCACAAAAAAAGCGGGGCGCATCTGCGCCCCGGGGCCGGACTTCCCGTTTTACGGTTTCACCTCGATGATGCGCACCTGAGAGAGCGGATAATCCGTCTGCGAGTGCACCACGTCGGAAATGAGCGCCGCGTCCGCTTCCGTCAGCCCCTCCGCCGGGGCCGAGACAGCCACGCAGACCGTGCCGTCCGTGATGTAGGTCACGCAGTCGTCAAAGCCTTTGGCGATCACCATACTCTCGATCTGCGCCTCACTCAGCGCCGTATTCACGAGCTGGTTGAGCGTTGCGGACGCCGTATCGCCGACCGCCGTTCCCTCGTCGTATGCAATCGTCTCCTCCAGCAGCTCGACGGCGCTGTCACGCGATTCCTGCCGGCTCAGGCGCACCTGTGCAAAATAGTCCGCCGCCGACAGGCTGGCCGCCGGCTCCGCCTCCTCGGACTGATCCGTCAGCACCAGCGTCGACTCGCCGAGCACCTGATCGGCGCTGAGCGTCTCCGTCAGCTCCGGAACCTTCTGCTTCTGGTTGTACGACCAGTTCAGATAGACGCCCGCGCAGATGAACACCAGCACCGTCGCGATGACTGCGTTCCGTTTCCAAAGTTTCATATTCCTTCCTCCTATTGTCCTTTCATTTTGATGACTGTGATCTTGTCGCTTCCCAGCCCCGTCACACTCGCCACAGCCGCCTTGACTGCGAGCTGCACCGCCGGGCGCTCCGCACCCTCGCAGACGACAGCAGCGCCCAGATAGCGCGGCGCGGCTCTGCGGATGCGGATGGGTGCCTTGTCGGCCAGGACCGTCTCCGTCTGCCGCTCCCCGTCGCGCACGGTCTCATCCGTCTGGTAGAACAGCTCGCCGTCGTCCGCCAGCGTCAGCATCACCTGCACCCGCCCAACGCCGTCGATCTGCGCCAGCAGCGTGCAGAGTTCTTCCTGTGCCTGCGCGGCAGAGGGCTGCAACTGCTCCTGCGACGGCGTGCTGCGGGCTGTTCCGTCCTTCTGCGGCCAGAGCAGCAGTGTCAGCCCCAGCAGCCCCGCAAGGATCGGGATGCGGTACTTCCCGATCAGGCCGCACAAGCGTTCTCTGATCTGCGGCCATGCCGCGCCTATTCGCATTCCCACACCTGCCTTTCTGCCGGAATGGCAAGGTTTTGCTCGATATAGCGGGACAGTACCGCCCGGTCTGCGACACCGCACGTCCCGTGCAGCGACGCGGAATACGGATACAGCCCGCTGCCGCGGTCTGCCGTTTCCACCTCGATCTCCAGCGCCAGCCCGAGCGAATCGGCTTTGTCCCATATATATGCCGCAGCCTGTTCGGATATGATGCGCGCCTGAAGCTCCCGGTTCTGCACCTCCACCCCGGTGCGCGCCGCCTCTGATTCCAGACGCAGCTGCGCAAGCTGCTTTGCAATGTCGTCATAGTCCAGCTCGACCAGCGGCGAAAGCGTGACCAGCGCCGTAAGAATTCCGCACCCGAACCGGACAGTACGCCTTGCGCCGCCCTCCGGAATCAGCACTGCAAGGAGCGCCCCCAACAGGCTGACCGCCGCAACTGAAAACAGATAATTTTTCACCCATTCACCGCCTTTACAAAACAGCAGATCGACACCATCACCATCAGAAGGCCGCTCCCGACCATAGCCAGCATGTAGCCCATGGCTGCAGCCGCACACTCGAGCAGCTTCCCGTGCTCCTTCTGCGCCCAGAAGGCCACGGCCGCTGCAATCTTCAGCATCAGATACTGCACGGCCAGGCGTAAAAACGGCGTCAGCCCCATTGCAAGCACGCCCAGCAGCCCGAACGCCCCGGCAGCATTCCGGATCAGGCCCGCACTTGTCAATACCGCCTGCGACGCGTCCGAAATGATGCCGCCGACCACCGGGATCGCCGTGGAGAGGACGCTTTTCGCCGCGCGGAGCGCCGCTTCGTCTGATGCGCCGGCCAGCAGCCCCGTCAGCGTCAGATAAGCTGTAAACAGCCCCACGACCGCCTTGAGCGCCGTGGAAATGCCCCAGCCGCAGAGCGTGCGCAGCCGTTCCAGCCGCTCGTCACCGATGGCACACTGTGCAGCTGCAAGAAACAGGTACGCATAAGCGGCCGGGATCAGGACAGAGCGGATCAGACGTGTCAGGATGCTGATAAACAGTACCGTCCCGGCGTAGAGCGCACCACCGCTGCCGACACCGCCGGACGCCGTCAGCGCCGAGGCCAGCACCGGCACGAGCAGCGCCGAAAAATCGCCGATCTCCCCTAGCGTCTGCTCCGCCAGCGCCGCCATGCCGGAAAGCTCCGACGTGCAGAGACCGGCAATGCCGAGACATCCGGCCACCCGCGCCGCTGTCTGCGCCGGGCCGGAATCCGAAAGCGAGGCCATGCCGCAGAGCAGTGTCACGGCCAGCAGCTGCGCAATTCCGCGCCAGAGCTCCGGCAGGCTGCCGGAAACGGCGTTCCAGGCACGCAGGAGCAACTCCCGCAGCACCGCGGCAAAATCCGGCTGCTGCGTGGGCGAAACATCCTCCAAAGCCTCTGCGGCGTCCTCCGTCAGCCCATCGCGGAGGCTATCCGCGCCGAGGATCGCTGCTTCCTCCTGCAAGACGTCGGTCGCCCGTGCGCCGGTGCTCAGCAGAAGCAGCAGCCCCAGCAGCAGGGCAGCGCCGCGCAGTCGTCTTTTTCTCATGCCACCATCCTTTGCAGCAGCTCTGCCATGCTCCCAGCCAGCGGCAGCAGCGTATAAACCGCCAGAATGCCGCCTCCCACCTCCACTGCCTTCGCTAGCGCCTGCTGCCCCGCATCGAGGCAGAATGCGCGCGCGATCTGCGCCAACAGGCCGACGGCCGCCGTCTTCAGAACCGGCGTCAACAGCGCAGAATTCAGACCGGCCAGCGACTGAAGACGCCGCAGGAACTCCAGAACGGGCGACAGGAACGTCATCGTTCCCAGCAGGATACAGGCGCAGCCCACGGCCCCCAGCAGCATCGCCTGCTCCGGGCTTCTCTTTTTCAATACCGCGCACAGCAGCGCGCAGGCCGCGCCGAACGGCGCAAATCTCCAAAGCTCCATCGTCAGAACTGAAACAGGTCCTTCACCAGATCGAACAGGGCCGCGATCTTCTGCACCACGATCATCAGCACTACCACGAGCGCAGCCAGCGATGTCATGGTCGCCTGCTCTTCCCGTCCGGAGCGCACGAGCACCTGATTGAGGATGGACACAATGATCCCGACAGCGGCGATTTTGAAAATCAGGTCAATTTCCATGCATCACACCAACAGCACCGCCAGCGCCAGCCCGGCGCAGACGCCGATCGTTTCGTAGCTTCTGCATCGGGCACGGCTGCCGCTTTGCAGCTCGTCCAGCTCGGCGCGCAGATGCTCCTGGGCCAACGTGATGGCGCGGAGCTGCCCGCCGACATCGAATTTTCCGAGTGAAAAGGCCATAGTACAAAGCGTCTGCTGCGTCCGGGCACTGAGGGCCAGCGGCTTTGTCTGCTCTATCGCCCGCGCAAGCGCCGTCTGCGGCGGCAGCGCGCAGTTTTCCCGCATGTTCGCAGCAGCCTGCCGGAACAGCGCACAGACAGCCGCCTCCCCCTCCGTCCCCAGCAGTGCAAACAGCTCGGCCAGCGGCGTCAGGCGGTACTCCATCTCGCTTTTCATATAGTCGAGCGCAGCCAGCAGTGCCGTAAGCTGGCGCAGCTGCCTGCGGACGGCATGGGAATAGCCAAAACCCGCCGATGCAGACGCCGCAACGATCAGCAGAGAACCCAGCAGTTTCATTCTGTTACCAGCCTTTCTTCCGAAAACGTCTGATTTCTATCCAGTACCAGCGCCGTGCGGAACACACCGGTTTCCAGAAGCAGCCGGTACAGTCTGCGGCGGCGAAGGTCATCCGTGCTGCAGGCATGCGCCGTCGCCAGCAGCCGGACGCCGCAGTACGCCGCCTTTTCGAGCGCGTACACGTCTTCCTCCGCGCTGATCTCGTCCACGGCAAGCCAGTCCGGCCCCATGGTGCGCAGCAGACGTTCCAGTCCGTACTGCTTTCCGCAGCCGCAGAGGACATCCACATGTTCGCCGAGGTCAAACTGTCCCAGCTCGCCGCGCTCGTCCACCACGCCGACGCACGCTCCGCCTCGACTCAGCGCGCGGATACAGGCGCGCAGCAGCGTTGTTTTGCCGCTTCCGGGCGGGCCGACGATCAGCAGCGAATCCCGGAGTGCGGGCCGAAGACCACCCGTGTCGATCCGGACATCGTGCGCCAGGCGGATATTCAGCGAAGTCAGGCTTTTCAGGCCGACCGTCCCGTCAGCGTGCCGGGCAAGCGTGCCGCAGATCCCGAGGCGGTGTCCGCCCGGCAGCGTGAAATACCCGTCGCGGACAGCCTCCTGCGCACTGTAGGCAGATTGGCCCGTGGCAGCGGACAAGATCCAATCCAGATCGGCGCGTGTCACCGGGCCGCAGGTGCGCAGCGGCTGCTCGCCGGCTGCTGTTCTGAGAAAAACCGGCCTCCCGGCGCGCAGGCGCAGCTCCTGCGCCGCCTCCCAATGGATATTCCGCAGCGCAGCCCGATATACCGGCGGAAGGATGTCCGAAATGTTATGGCTCATTTGCATGTTTTCACTTCCCGTACAGCCTATGCCCCCGGCATGGGAATATGCCTGCCGCAGCAGATACGTAAAAAGCAGCGCCGCAGATACGCAAAAAGATGCTTGACAAGCGTCCAGAAGCATGCTATTATACTCAAGCTGAATGGCAATGCTAGTGTGGCTCAGTCGGTAGAGCAGCTGATTCGTAAT
>DBLB01000200.1 GCA_002298695.1 Clostridiales bacterium UBA735
ATGCCCAGCAGGATTTTCTGCTTGGTATCATGCGGCTAATGCAAAAGAATAGCGATGAGGATGAGAAATAGCGGTGTTCGCTGGAACACCGCTATTTCTTTGCGTCTATGTATTGAATAATCGTTCGGGTGATACTCTCAGCGAACTCTCTATCCGAAGTATGCTCGCCAGAGTTCACACATTTTTCCGGGTTCTCAAAAAGTGAATCAACTGATACCGAAAAAGCACCTGCAATCTTATAGCAAATCGAAACACTCGCTTTTGCTGCCCCTGTTTCAATTTGCGATATATACTTCTGATTACAGCCAATATGTGCAGCAAGCTCGGTCTGTGTTAACCCGCGCTGTCTTCTCAGCCGATAAACATTTTCCCCTAGATATTGATACAGTTTTTGCTCTTCCAATTGCTACTCTTTTCCTGTGTTTATTATAACATATACCAATTCCATGCGAAACAAACCAGCTATCATAATCGTAGGTGCAACTATCATAAATATGCAAAGTTCCGTGCTTTATGCCATAACTTCGAGCTTATGGCAACATTCATTTCCAAGAATGTTCTCAACGCTGGTCTTGAAGCTTTCAAACCTGTCATTCGGCACGAACACCAGCGCCGTTCCTGCGAAGCCGCCGCCGTGGATGCGGACAGCACCTTCGCCCGAGAGAAGCTGCTGGCAGAGGGCAATGGTGAACGCCATGTCCTGCTTCTCGACGTAGCCCGCCGGAGTTACGTTTTGCAGCAGCGTCCAGGACGCCATGCCGGACTCGTTGACATAGCGCAAAAATGCCCCAAAGTTGTCGTTCTTCAGTGCTCGCACCTGCATCTGCACACGGCGGTTCTCGTTGAAAAAGTGGATGGCGCGCAGCGCCGCGCGGTCGCCGGTTTCTTTGCGGACTTCGGCGATTTTGGCGTAAAATTCCGCTTCATCGGCCTCACGCAAAACTTCCTTGCCAAAGAACTTCGCGACCTGTTTCATTTCTGCTGGAATCGCCGCGTATTCATCCGTCAAATCAGCATGATCCGCACCGGCATCGATCGTGCAGAGGGTGTAACCCGAATGCGCAAAGTCGTAGTCGACCTTTTCGACGACCGGGTTTTTGGGGTCGGCAAAATCGATGAACACCAGTCCGCCCACGCTCGACGCCATCTGATCCATCAGCCCCGAAGGCTTCCCATAGTACACGTTTTCCGCGTACTGGCCGATCTGCGCAATTTCAATGGCTGAAACCTCTCCGTTGGCGAACAGACCATTGAGAATCCTTCCAATCAGCACCTCGAACGCCGCCGAGCTGGAAAGCCCGGAACCGGGCAGCACGGTCGATTTGACATTCGCGTCAAAGCCTGCCAGCTGGTATCCTCGTGACGCGAATGCCGCTGCTACGCCGCGAATCAGCGCTGCGGTGGTATTCTTTTCTTCTTCCCGGATTTTCAGGTCGCTGAGGTCGATCTCGACCGGCTTGTAGCCCTCGGAATCGACGCGGATGACGTTCGCGCCATTGAGCGTGACTTCTGCCGTCGTCTCCATATCGACCGCCGCCGCGATCACGCAGCCGTGCTGGTGGTCGGTGTGGTTGCCGCCGATCTCCGTGCGGCCGGGCGCGGAAAAATGATAAACTTTATCCATTCTGAACCTCCGTCAGGAATCGTCTCAGGGCAGCTCTGCCCGCTTCCGTGCACTTATAAACACCGGCACACTCGAGCACCTGCGCGAAAACCTGCCCGATCTCATCCTTGATGACGTTTTCTGCATTGTCCGCGCTGAACTCCGGGTGGCGCGCCATAAATTCGTCCGCCCAGTCCGCGTGCTTGGCGAGTTCTTCATTTTCGCGAAGATTTTCGCCGTTCAGCAGAGCCGTCCGCAGGTCAGCCATCTCCTTTTTCAGTCTGCCGGGCAAAATCGCCAGACCCATGACCTCGATCAGACCGATGTTCTCCTTTTTGATGTGGTGCAGCTCTTCGTGCGGATGATACAGCCCCATCGGGTGTTCTTTCGTCGTCAGGTTGTTCCGCAGCACCAGATCCAGTTCATACTTGCCGTTTCTCATTCTCGCAATCGGCGTGATCGTATTGTGCGGCTCGCCGTCCGTCTCGGCAAAGATCATCGCGTCCGGGTCGGAGTATTTGCGCCATCTCTCAAGGATTCTGCCTGCGAGGTCACAGAGCTGCTGCTTGTTCGCAGCGTTCAGGCGCAGCACCGTCATTGGGTACTTGACCACGCAGCAATCCACATCTGCAAAGCCCGGAACTTCAAAGCCAAACTCTTTTTCTGCCTTTTCCATCGGGAACGTGTGATGTCCGCCCTGGAAATGCTCGTGCGCCAGAATGCTGCCGCCCACGATGGGAAGGTCTGCGTTGCTGCCGAGGAAGTAATGCGGGAACTGCTCCACAAAGCTGAACAGCTTATCAAAAGCCGACCGGTCAATGATCATCGGCGTGTGCTGGGTGTTCATGACGATCGCGTGTTCGTTGTAGTACACATACGGCGAATACTGAAAGCCCCACGGCTGCCCGTTCACCGTGACTGGCATGACGCGCAGGTTTTGCCGCGCCGGGTGCGAGATCGTGCCCGCGTAGCCGACATTCTCGACGCAGAGCAGGCACTTCGGGTAGCCCGACGCTTTTTTGAGCTTCGCCGCCGCAATATCTCTGGGGTCTTTTTCCGGTTTCGAGAGGTTGATCGAAATTTCAAGATTGCCGTACTTCGTGTTGGAAACCCAGTGCTCGTCCTTTGCGATGCGGTCGCGGCGGATATAGTTGCAGTCCTGACTCAGCTTGTAAAAATAATCCGTCGCCTTTTTCGGACTTTCTGCATACAGCGACCAGAACTTCCGCACGACCTCCGACGGGCGCGGCGTCACGCAGCCCATGAGCCGCGTATCAAACAGATCGCGTTCTGCAATGGTGTCATTGATGAAGCTGTTTTCCACCGCGTAGTCGCACAGAAGGTTCAGACATTCCGGAAAACTATGGCGTTCTTCCGTCTTTTCGTAGTTGTCCAGTCCGAGCTCCGCAAGCAGACTGTTCCGCACGAACGTCTCGTCCAGCGGGTGCAGCAGCTCGC
>DBLB01000182.1 GCA_002298695.1 Clostridiales bacterium UBA735
GCCAGGATCAAACTCTCAATAATATGGTATCTTAAAACCTCTCGGTTCTAAAATCAATTATCTTGGTTCGCTCTTAGCTTTACTCAAGAATTTTCGTTGGCTGTTCAAAGAATCTCAATTCTCATTGACACTCATTTAAACAACTTTGTTAAATCAAAATTGTCCAAGGTGTTTGTTCATGTTTCTCGTTGTTTAATTTACAAGGTGCACTCCGCGGCTCAGCGGGCTTTCATTATATCACAGAGCTTTTCAAAAGTCAAGAACTTTTTTAATTTTCTGTGAACTTTTAATGAAGCTTGTTCGGTGTTGGACCGGAAGTTCCGTTCGCAGCGAACTCATTGAGTTTAGCACAGCTTCATCTGTTTGTCAAGAAGTTTTTTCATCTTTTTTCAAAATCTTCATGGCTCACATCCGCAATGCCCCGCGCTCTCAAAAGCGCTCCGCTATAATATCAAACCGAATCGCTTTTGTCAAGCATTATTTTTACTTTTTTTGCTTTTTCCTGCAATATCCTACAAGTAGTATGCCCAATGGAATTCCTCCCCAAAATACAGTCCCCCCCACGATCCAGATTGTCTTATTCAGACGTTCCGCTATTATACTTGCTGCCCCTGCACAAAATGCCGGCAGCAGATATCTCCATTGTTTCGCTCTCGCGTCAACTGCACTGCCTGCCGTACAGAGCAGCAGCGTCATTGCGCAGAAATATCCGAGCAGCATCGCCGCAGAGGCCAGCGGTTCCAGCCGCTGGAGCACAGTCGGACCGCGCAGCCCCTTCACCGCCTCATAAAACGGCAGCTCCTCCATTGCCGCCAGCCGCGGTGAAAGACATCCGCCCGTAACGACAGCAAGTACAGCCGGCGCGGCGCCGCTGATAACTGCCGTCCATCCACCACCCGGCTTTCCTGCCGGCCGCGCCCGCAGATACCAGCCCGCGCCCGGCAGCAGCAGATATCCGCATGCTGCCGCGCCCTGTCTCACATCGCCCCACGGCTGCATCCATTGCACGTCTGCCTCCTGTGCACAGGCCAGCAGCAGCACTGCATACAGCCCGCCCAGCACTGACGCAAGCACACCGGCACACCGTGCCGGAACCAGTTCTCCGTTCCGGCACGCCACAGCGGCCAGTGCCAGCAGTGCCAGCCCCAGCCCGATCGGATCATGCGACTCAGGAAACGCTCTCCCTGCCTCACGGGTCACTCTTGCCAGCACCAGCACCGCCCAGATGGAAGCCGCGGCCGCTGCGATCTGCCACCCGGTCTTCCCAAGCACTGCCTGGCCGCACTCCGGCAGTGTCTGCCCGCCCAGCTCCGCCTGCATCCGCGCGCACAGCCACAGGATCGCTGCAGCGGCCGCGCCGCCGAGCAGCGCCCACTGCCAACCGATCCCGGCACAGGCGATCACCGCGGGCACACTGCCCGCACAGAGCATCCACGCACGCCGCTGCCGTACCGTCACACTATCCCGCAAGGCGCAGCCCTCCTTCCGTCTCCACGAGACCGGTTGCCTCCGGAGATCTGCCATAGAGCAGCGCCGTCCGCGCGCTGCGCAGCGTGTACGCCCCCGGATGTGCGCGCAGAAACTCCGCCGCCTCTGCGGCTTCCGGCAGCACTGCGGTGCAGTACAGTCGCGCCGACGGCCGCAGCTGTCGGGATACAGCAAGTCCCGGCAGCAGATACCGTGCCCGCTCCGCCACGATCACATGTTCCACCGTTCCAAAGAAGACCGTCCCGGCTGCACCGCTCTGCAGATCCTGCATCGCCTCGTCCAGCGTCTTCCCGAGTCCGACGCTCCCCTGATCCGTTTCCAGCCGAAGCGTCCCGCCCTCTGCCGAGATCAGCAGTACCTGCGCCGGTTCCAGCTCCGCCGCATCGGTTCCCCGCGCCGGAAGCAGTCCGAATGCCGCAGCCGCCGCCAGCAGCCCCAGCCAGATCCAGATTCGTTTCACTATCTTCACCTCTGATTTTTTTCATCCTCCGCGCGCAGCGGAGCGTCACGGTATTTCTGCCGCACCAGCCGCGGCCGCAGCACCGCCCGCCAGCCCTTGGCATCGGAAAACGGCGCCAGATACGCCACATCCAGACTGCTCAGCCCCGCCAGATGCACCAGCAGCAGCAATCCGCCCGCCATCACGCCGAACAGTCCCGCAGCCCCCGCCATCATCGCGATGAGGAACCTCCACAGCCGGACGGCGTCCGACAGATCGCGGCTCGGCAGCGTAAAGCCGCAGATGCCCGCCGTCGCCGCCACGATCAGCGCCGCAGGCGAAACCAGCTTCGCCTCGACCGCCGCTGTCCCGACCACCAGTCCGCCGATGATGGACACCGCCGTGCCGATGGCCTGCGGCAGATGCAGCCCGGCCTCCTGCAATAGCTCAAACGCCGCCAGCAGCGCCAACACCTCCAGCGTCGTGGAAAACGGAACGTCCCGCTTGCTTTCAATGATGGCCAGCAGCAGCTTCGTCGGCAGCATCTGCTGCTCGAATACCGCCATCGCCACATAAAGCCCCGGCAGCAGCAAACTCAGCGCCAGCGCCAGATAGCGCAGCACCCGCACGCAGGACGCGGAAATATAGTCGACCGCCCGGTCCTCCGGCGACTCCATCAGAAGTCCCAGATCGACCGGCGCCAGATATCCCAGCGGCAATCCGTCGACCAGCAGCCCGACCTGCCCGCGCAGCAACCCCTGGCAGAACTTGTCCGTGCGCTCCGTATAGTCCAGCAGTGGAAATGCTGTCCGCCGCGAACCGGTCACATATTCCTCCACCGCTGCCGGCGACAGCAGCCCGTCGATGTCGATGGCGTCCAGCCGTTTCTCCATCCGCTGCACAAGCGCCGGGTCGGTCAGCCCCACAACGGAGCAGATCGTTACATTCGTCCGCGACCGCCTCCCCACCGTTTTCTGCGTCAGCCGCAGCTGCGGCGTGCGCAGATGCCGCCGGACGAGGGTCGTGTTGATGCGCACCGTCTCCGTAAAGGCGTCCTTCGCGCCCTTGAC
Organism: Clostridiales bacterium UBA735; assembly: GCA_002298695.1. Lineage (GTDB taxonomy): Bacteria > Bacillota > Clostridia > Oscillospirales > Oscillospiraceae > CAG-170. The sequence goes on from DBLB01000182.1 coordinate 2,998, forward strand.
CGTGTTCTCCGTCTCCGGCGCAGACGGCCCGCGCCGCGTCCCGCTCTTGACCTCGAAGCAGAGCGCTCTGCGCAGCCCCGGGAACAGTACCGCGCAGTAGCCATGCGTCAGCTTGTCCGCGACATCCTCCGGTACATCCGCCTCCTCGCAGACCGCGCACCAGACCGCACCCCGCTGCGCCTGCGCATAGCATTCCTCCGCCGTCGGCCCCGTCAGATTCTCCGCCAGCGGCCGCAGCACAAACTCCGCGATCTCACTGCCGGATGTCATACCATCCAGAAACAGTGCCGTCAATACCTGTCCGCCCGCCGCGATCTCGCGGCGGCAGAGATCCGCCGCGCCGCCGAACAGCGCCATTACCGCCTCCACCATCGTCTTCACTCCTTTGATTCCCAGTCTTGCCGGAACGCAGAAATTTATACGCTGCATCCGTATTTCTCCGCTTCCCGCAGGGCGCCCGCAAAAGCCGCCTGCAGCCATCGCCGCCCGTTTTCAAAAACAAAAGACGTTCTTTCCGCTCCCGAGACCGGGAACGGAAAGAACGATACCTAATTTCATATATACTCATTTTCCTTCGATTTTCCTTGATTTTCAAGAGGATTTCAGCGTTCGGCGTCTCGGTTGTTACACCATTTTTACACCATTTCCACATTTGGCTTTATTGGATTTCATCAGACTTTTGCTGAAATTGCTTGATGGCATGATCCAGCAGCTTTTGCAGCGCCTTGGGCTGCATACCGCTTTCGAAAGCCCTCGTGGCGTAGGTATGCCCTTACGGTATAATTACGACAAACCGAGAAATCGAGCCGCGAAGTAGTTATATCGTAGGGGGTGTTATAGTAACGACAAAAACAAAATACCGTTTGGCGGACTGTCAGCCCGTCCAAAAAATCAGGACATTTCCTCTTCAAAGAAGAAATGTCCTTTTTGCTATGCAAAAGCATAGCAAAACAAAAAATGTGCCATTTCCTCGCCCCTGCGGGGAAACCGGAAATGATGCACAAAAATCAGAGGCCGACAGGAGG
>DBLB01000048.1 GCA_002298695.1 Clostridiales bacterium UBA735
GCATCAAGCTGGCCCATGAGACGAACGTCAAGGTCGTGGAATTCATCAACACCATCGTCGCCGCCATCGGCAAGCCGAAGTTCACGTTTGAAAAGGCTGCCGTCAACCATGAGATGCTCGACGATCTGTGCGAGTACGGTCTGGATAAGATCGCCTACGCGCTCGACACCGACGACAAGAACGTCCGGGAAGAGCGCCTGACCGCCGCCGTCGTCGACTTCAAGGAGAAGTTCGGCGAGAAGTACGGCGAGGATTTCGACGTGCAGATCGACGTGTGCCTGTACAAGATGCAGAAGAAGGTCGTCAAGAAGTGGCTGCTCGCGGGCAAGCGCGTCGATGGCCGCGGTCCCGACGACATCCGTCCGCTGGATGCCGAGGTCGGCGTGCTGCCGCGTGTCCATGGCTCTGGCCTGTTCACCCGCGGTCAGACGCAGGTGCTCTCCGTCTGCACGCTGAACACGCTCTCCGCCTGCCAGAAGCTCGATACCATCTACGATGAGACCGAGAAGCGCTATATCCACCACTACAACATGCCGCAGTGGTCCACGGGCGAGGCGCGGGCGGCCCGCTCCACCTCCCGCCGCGAGATCGGCCACGGCTCGCTGGCTGAAAAGGCTCTCGTGCCGGTGCTGCCCTCCGTCGAGGAGTTCCCGTACTGCATCCGCGTCGTGTCCGAGGTCCTGTCCTCCAACGGCTCGACGTCGCAGGCTTCCATCTGCGGCTCCACGCTGGCCCTGATGGACGCGGGCGTGCCCATCAAGCGGCCGGTCGCCGGCATCTCCTGCGGCCTGATCTCCGACAAGGAGACCGGCGAATGGAGAACGTTCACCGACATCCAGGGCGTGGAGGACTTCCACGGCGAGATGGACTTCAAGGTCGCCGGTACGACCGAAGGCGTCACCGCCATCCAGATGGACCTGAAAAACGACGGCCTGACGATGGAGATCATCGCAGACGCACTCGAGCGCTGCCGCAAGGCCCGTCTTGAGATCCTCAATGAGGTCATGATCCCCTGCATCGCCGCGCCGCGCGACGGAGGTTTCCGAGTTCGCACCGAAGATGCTCTCCATGAAGATCGATGTAGACAAGATCCGCGAGGTCATTGGCAAGGGCGGCGCCACCATCCAGAAGATCGTGGCCGAGTCCGGCGCACAGGTCGACATCGACGACGACGGCACCATCCACATCGCCTCCCCCAACGCCGCTTCCTGCGAGGCTGCCAAGAAAATGATCGACGACATCTGCTTCGTCCCCGAGGTCGGCAAGCTGTACTACGGCAAGGTCGTCCGCATTCTGCCGATCGGCGCGTTTGTCGAGCTTGCTCCGGGCAAGGACGGCATGATCCACATCTCCAAGCTGGAAAACCGCCGCGTAGAGAAGGTCGAGGATGTGCTGAACATCGGCGACATGACCTGGGTCAAGGTCACAGAGATCGACGAGAAGGGCCGCGTCAACCTCAGCCGCAAGGACGCGCTGAAGGAACTGGCGAACGCCGACAAAAAGTAACTGAAATGCTGAACCGCCTCTCTCCGGTTGGAGCGAGGCGGTTTTTTCTGCCGCAACATTCCGTTTGAACGCAAAACAGGCCCCGGTGTGCCAACGCACACCGGGGCCTATTGGATCGGGCCGGTTAACGGATCACGAGCTCACCGTGCTCCACGCCGCACGTCAGCGGCTGGCCGGGGATGACGTCGCCGCGCAGAATGCGCTTGGCGAGGAGCGTCTCGACCGTGTGCTGTACGTAGCGGCGCAGCGGACGCGCGCCGAACTGCGGATCGTAGGCCGCGTCGATGATGAACTGCTTGGCCTCGGGTGTCAGCTCGCAATGGAGCTGCTTGTCCTCGAGCCGCTTGTTCAGCGCGGCGATCTGCAGATCAATGATGCCTGTGATGTTCTCCTTCGTCAGCGGCTTATAGAAGACGATCTCGTCGAGGCGGTTCAGAAACTCGGGACGGAAGGAACGGCGCAGCTGCGCGCGGACTTCCTCTTTGGCTTCCTCGCTGATCTCGCCATGTTCATCAATGCCGTCGAGCAGCGCCTGCGAACCGAGGTTCGAGGTCAAAATCAAAATCGTGTTCTTGAAGTCGACCGTGCGGCCCTGCGAATCGGTGATGCGGCCGTCGTCGAGCACCTGCAGGAGGATATTGAACACGTCCGGGTGCGCCTTTTCGATCTCGTCAAACAGGACGACGCTGTACGGACGGCGGCGGACGGCCTCGGTCAGCTGGCCGCCTTCTTCATAGCCGACATATCCGGGAGGCGCGCCGATCAGGCGCGAGACGGAGAATTTCTCCATGTATTCGGACATATCGATGCGAATGAGGTTCTTCTCGTCGTCAAAGAGCGTTTCGGCCAGCGTCTTGGCCAGCTCGGTCTTGCCGACGCCCGTCGGGCCGAGGAAGAGGAACGAGCCGATCGGGCGGTTCGGGTCCTGGATACCGGCGCGGCTTCTTTGAATCGCTTCGGAGACGACGCGGACGGCCTCGTCCTGCCCGATGACACGCTTGTGGAGCGTCTCCTCGAGGTGGAGCAGCTTCTCGCGCTCGCCTTCCATCAGGCGGGAGACGGGGATGCCGGTCCAGCGCTCGATGATCTTGGCGATCTCTTCCTCCGTGACCTTGTCCCGCAGCAGGCTGGAATCCTTGGCCTGCGCAGCGATCTGCTCTTCTGCTTCAAGCTGCTTCTTGACCTCGGGCAGGTCGCGGTATTTGAGCGTGCCGGCCTTTTCGTATTCGCCGCTCTGCTCGGCGGCTTCGATCTCGCGGCCGAGCTGCTCGATCTTCTCACGCAGCTGCTGCACGCGGCCGATGGCATTCTTTTCATTTTCCCACTTTGCCTTCATCGCGTTGAACGTCTCGCGGTTTTCGGCCAGCTCCTTCTGGAGCTCGGCGAGCCGGGCCTTGCTCAGCTCGTCGTCCTCGTTCTTGAGGGCAGCCTCCTCGATCTGCATCTGGATGATCTTGCGGTTGATGACATCCAGCTCGGTCGGCATGGAGTCCATCTCCGTGCGGATCATGGCACACGCCTCGTCGATGAGGTCGATGGCCTTGTCCGGCAGGAAACGGTCGGTGATATAGCGGTTGGAGAGCGTCGCGGCGGCGATGATGGCCGGGTCGGTGATCTTGACGCCGTGGAACACCTCGTAACGGGACTCCAGACCACGGAGAATGGCAATGGTATCCTCGACGGACGGCTCCTGCACCAGAACGGTCTGGAAGCGGCGCTCGAGGGCGGGGTCCTTTTCAATATACTGGCGGTATTCATCGAGCGTGGTCGCGCCGATGCAGTGCAGCTCGCCGCGCGCCAGCATCGGCTTGAGCAGGTTGCCCGCGTCCATCGAGCCTTCGGTCTTGCCCGCGCCGACGATGGTGTGCAGTTCATCGATAAACAGGATGATCTTGCCCTCGGACTTCTTGACCTCGGCGAGGACGGCCTTCAGCCGCTCTTCAAATTCGCCGCGGTACTTCGCGCCCGCGATCAGCGCGCCCATATCGAGCGAGAAGATCGTCTTGTCCTGTAATGCCTTCGGGACTTCATTGGCCACGATGCGCTGGGCCAGCCCCTCGACGATGGCCGTCTTGCCGACGCCCGGTTCGCCGATGAGGACAGGATTGTTCTTCGTTTTGCGGGACAGGATGCGAATGACGTTCCGGATCTCGTCATCGCGGCCGATGACCGGGTCCATCTTCTGCTCTCTCGCACGCTTGACAAGGTCGGTGCCGTATTTTTCAAGGGCCTCGTAGGTGTCCTCCGGCGTGTCATTCGTCACGCGCTGATTGCCGCGGATGGTCTGCAGCGTCTGCAATACATCCTCTTTTTTAATATTGTAGGTGCGGAACAGGTCTTTCAGCGTGTTGTCCGCGCAGTCGATCAGGGCGAGCAGCAGATGCTCGACCGAGACAAAGTCATCCTTCATGCTCTTAGCCAGCGCTTCGGATTTTGTCAGCGCTTCATCGACCTGACGCGAAACATAGACCTTATCCGCTTCCCGGCCGGAACCGGTCACACGCGGGAGCTTATTGACCTCCGCCGTGACGGCGGCGTCGAGGCTCTCAACGGAAATGCCCATCTTTTTCAGCAGCTGCGGCACGAGGCCGCCGTCCTGCTGCAAAAGTGCGGAGAGCAGATGTACCTGTTCGATCTGCTGATTCTGATTCTGAATGGTCAGCTGCTGAGCCGCCTGAATGGCCTGCAGCGATTTCTGCGTATAGTTCTGTGCGTTCATATTCGTCAACTCCTCAGTGCTTAGCGCTCTCTTCCTTCGAGTGCTAATCCCTTTTGATTACAATATAGACCTGCCGCGCCGGTTTGTCAATAGTGCGGAGATGACTTTTTTGTAAATAATTTGTAGACATAATGTAGACGGGTTTCATACATATTTAATATTTGCCCTCTAACTTTTTTAACAACCCGTTGATATGATAATGATGCAAGAAGCGAGATACACTTTTTCATTTTCCCCTCATATATTTTGTGAAAGGCTCCGGAAACAAACTGGTCATTTGTTTCCGGAGTTCTTTTTCTGCCCTTTGGGAATATCTGCCCTTTGATTTCATACTTATTTCATAACTGCCCTCTATGTTTTTTAACAACCGCCTGATAAGATAAGAATGCAAGAAGCGATAAGCACTTTTTCATTTTCTCCTCTCATGTTTTAACCGAGAGCGCCGGACTTGGGTTGGTCACCCGGGTCCGGCGTTCTCATTTTCTCTCCGCCCCACGGATTATGCATATCGCACAATCTTCCCGCACATTGCAGATTTTTTATCCAACAAAAATGTATTGTACTTCTGCGCTCCGGTATGCTATAATAAGCAGGATTTTCCGATGCAGTTCATTCCATCGGGAAATATCGCGTATGACTCTGGCATAATACATAATGTATAAGGAGGTATTCATATGAAGTTCTCTGACAAAGTGCTTCGCTGCCAACAGTCACCCATGCGTAAGTTTCACCCCTATGCGGTCGCAGCAGCGGCAGCAGGGAAGAAAATCTATCACCTGAATATCGGCCAGCCGGACATTCATACGCCCGATCAGCTGTTCGAAGCCATCCGGAATTTCCATGAATCCGTTCTGGCCTACGCGCCCTCGCCCGGCATTCCGTCGCTGATCTCCGCCGTTGAGCGCTATTATACGCGCATCGGCGCAGACCTGAACGACGGAAGCATCCTCATCACCACCGGCGGCAGCGAGGCGCTCCAGATCGCCTGCAACTGCATTCTGAATGACGGCGATGAGGTCATCATCCCCGAACCGTTCTATCCCAACTACCATACGTTCATCACAACGGCCGGCGGTGTCATCCGCCCTCTGCACACAAAGCCGGAGGAGGGCTACTTCTTCGCCGACCGCGCCAGGCTGGAAGCCTGCATCACGCCGCGCACAAAGGCCATCATGATCACCAACCCCGGCAACCCGACCGGCACCTGCCTCACGCGGGAGCAGATGAAGATGATCCTCGACCTTGCCGTCGAGCATGATCTTTACCTCATTGCCGACGAGGTCTACCGCGAATTTGTCTACGAGTCGGACGAGCTGCTGTCATTCCTGCAATTCGGCTACGGTCATGAGAACCTCATTCTCATCGACTCCGTCTCCAAGCGCTTCTCGGCATGCGGCGCACGCATCGGCTGTCTTATCAGCCGCAACGAGGCGTTTATGGCCCACGCACTGAAATACTGTCAGGCGCGCCTCTCGGTCGCCACGCTCGATCAGGTCGCCGCCGCCGCGCTCTATTCTGTAGAACCGGAATACTTTGCAAAGGTGCGCGAAGAATACAAACGCCGGCGCGACACTGTCGTGCGCAAGCTGCACGAGATCCCCGGCGTTGTCTGCGAATGCCCGAAAGGCGCATTTTACCTGATGGCCGCTCTGCCCATCGACGATGCCGAAACATTCCAGAAATGGCTGCTGGAGGAGTTCGACGACAACGGCGACACGGTGATGTTCGCCCCCGGCGAGCCCTTCTACGGCACACCCGGCAAGGGAAAGAACGAGATCCGCATCGCCTATGTGCTCAAGCAGGCGGATCTGGAGCGCGCCATGGATCTGCTGGCCAAGGGCATCGCCGCCTACAACGCCCGCTGAATACACGCAAAAAAAGAAAGCCCTTACGGGCTTTCTTTTTTTGCGCACATTTACTTCGCCGCTTTGCGTCTGGCGGCGCGGCGCTGGAAGAGCTTCACCAGCTCCACGATGGGGATGACCAGAATGGCCAGTGCCAGCGCGATGCCGTACTCCGTCCAGCTCACCGGCGTGAAGCCGAAGGCGTTGGCGATGGCGGGCACCTCCAGCACCAGCGTGGTCAGCGCCAGCGACCCCAGCATGGCGCCCCACAGCACCTTGTTGTGGCTGGGCAGCGAGAACACGCTCTTGCGCTGGGAGCGCATGTTGAAGCTGTGGAAGATCTCGCACATGCTCATGGTCAGAAAGGCCATGGTCATGCCGTCGTTGGACACGCCCTTGGGCATCTCGAAATACCCCACCTCCATGCAGTGGCCGATGATATAGGAGACCAGTGTGATGACGGTGATCAGCACGCCCTGATAGAGAATGTCAAAGCCCAGACCGCCGGCGAAAATGCCGTCCTTGCTGTCCCGGGGCGGGCGGGTCATGGTGTCCGGCTCGCCCTTTTCCAGACCCAGCGCCAGCGCCGGGAAGCAGTCCGTCACGAGGTTGACCCACAGCAGCTGCACGGGCTGGAAAAGCGTGAAGCCCACGAGCGTCGCGATGAAGACGGAGAAGACCTCGGCCAGGTTCGCGGAAAGCAGGAACTGGATGACCTTGCGGATGTTGTCGTAGA
>DBLB01000081.1:0-700 GCA_002298695.1 Clostridiales bacterium UBA735
GTCGACCCAGCCGATGAAATCGCTGCCCGCGCCGGTGCCCTGCCGCAGCGTGTCGATGGCAGCCTGTGCCTTCGCCGTGTCGGCAGCAGGGGCGAAGCCTTTTGTTCCGTTCAAATCAATTCTGATCATTTTGAATCCCTCTTCTTTCTTTGGGGAGCGCCGCCCTGCGCCGCTTCCTCAGATTATAAAATTCAGTGTATTTTTTCCACATCGCGCCGCAGCATCGCCGCGCCGACCATGCCGGCGTCGTTGCCCATGACCGCGGGCACGACCGCGCCGTGCGCCGGATAGAAGCAGCTGGCGGAGATCTTTTCCCGCAGCGGCGCAAACAAAAACTCCCCTGCCCCGCACAGTCCGCCGCCGATGGCGATGACCTCGGGGTCGAGAATGTTGAAGATCGACGCGCAGGCCGCGCTCAGATGGCCCACATAGCGGTCGAATACCTCACGGGCTGCCGCGTCGCCGTCCTTAGCGCAGTCCGTCACAAGCCGCGCATCCACCTTCTCCGGGTCGCCGCCGGAGCGCTGCACCAGCAGACTCTGCGGATGCTTGACCATCGCCCGCCGCCCGTCGCGCGCCAGCGCGCTGGCCGCGCAGTACGCCTCGATGCAGCCGTTGTTGCCGCAGGTGCAGAACTCGCCGCCCTCCACGAGGTAGGCATGTCCGAGCTCCACGCCCTGGTTCATGCCGCCGTTGAACA
>DBLB01000081.1:813-1617 GCA_002298695.1 Clostridiales bacterium UBA735
CGTTGGCGTCGTTGGCGATATACACCGGAACGCCCGGAAACTGCGTCTGCATCATCGCCCGCAGCGGCACATTGCGGAACCCGAGGTTATAAGCCGCGATGACTGTTTCGCCGTTCCGGTCGATGCTGCCGGGCACAACAATGCCGATGGAATCCAGCGCCGTTTCCTCCACGTGCTGCGCCGCCAGCATGCGGCGGATCGCCGCCGAGATCTGCGCGACGGCGTCCTCCGGCGTCGTTTTCGGGAAGGGAATGCTGTCTCGCGCCACAATTTCCAGTGCCTCATCCAGCAGGCCGATCTTGATGTTTGTGCCGCCGATGTCCACGCCGATTTCAAACATACGTCATCCTCCTCACTTCGCCGTCTGCTCGTCGGAAAGGCCGAACAGGCGCATAAAATTTCCGTATAAGATCCGTTCCCGCAGGCTGTCGCCGAGGTCGAACGTCAGAAACTGCCGCACCATCGCCTCCGGCGACCACATCGGAAAATCCGTGCCGAACAGAAACCGCTCGGGCCCCAGCGCGTCGAACAGGCGCATGACCATGTCGTGCGAGACCATCGGCGTGGTCGATGACGTATCGTAGAGCACGTTCTCCGGCTGCGGGTGGGCCAGCGACCGGTCCCAGGCATTCCATCCGCCGAAGTGCGCTGCAATGACGACCAGATCCGGCACCTGCCGGATGAGGTTCGTCAGCCGCTCGGGGCTGGAAAAGTCGTAGCGGTTGTCGCCCATATGCATCAGCACCGGCAGCCCGCGGCGCGCAATGGCGCGATAGGTCTCGATCCCGGCCGGGTCGTCGATCG
>DBLB01000081.1:1654-4448 GCA_002298695.1 Clostridiales bacterium UBA735
CTTGATGCCGCGCAGGCCGAGCGCCTGCATCTCGTCGAGCACCTCTTCAAAGCCGTCCATCCCCGGATAGATGGAACCGAACGCAATGCAGCCCGGATGCCCCTTGCGCGCCTCGGCCAGAAATTCCACAATGGGGCGCACCTGTTTCGGCGTCACTGCCGAGCTGCTGATGACATAGCGGCTGATGCCGGCCTTCTGCTCCTCCGCCGCCAGACGCTCCATGCTCGCCTCGCAGTACATGTCCGTCCCGTAAAACGCGCCGATGGACCCCGCTGCCTTACCTGCCAGCTTCTCCGGAAACACATGCGCGTGAATGTCCGCAATTTTCATCTCTGCTCTTGTCCTGCATCCATAAAAATCCTCCGGGCAGTCATCTGCCCGTATATGTCTAGTGTACCACAGAAGCATGAGCGTTACAAGTGTTCAATTCGCAGAAAAGGCGGCCCGCAGGCCGTCTGAGACTGTCAAAAAATCCTCCTCTGTTGTCTCTCCGGACTGAAAAACAGGAGAGGCAGATGCATCTGCCTCTCCTGCTGTCAAGTTTGGATCATTTTCCGAGATACGCGTAAATCGCCATCGCGACCTCCGCGCGGTTTGCGTTCTGTGCCGCATCCGAGCCCTGCGCCGCATTCAGAATGCCATTTGCATAGGCCCACGCGACGTCAGCCTTCGCCCAGTTCGAAGCCGTAACACCGGCCGGCAGCTCCGTTTCCGGAACCGTCTTGCCCTGGAACTTCGCATACCGGCTGAGAATCGCAGCCAGCTGTTCTCTCGTCACAGCCTTCTCTGGCTTGAACGTGCCGTCCGTGAAGCCTTCGACAATGCCGTTCGCAGAAGCCCAGGCCACCGCATTGCTGTAGTAGCGTCCCGCGGCCACATCCGAGAACGTCCTCCCGCCGCTGACCGCCGGTTCATGCTCCATCCGGTACAGAATGGTCACGACCATCCCGCGCGTCAGGGTAGCCTCCGGGCTGAACGTATCCGCGCTCGTACCATTCATCAGGCTGTTCGCGTAAACGTACTTGACACCGTCAAAGTACCAGCTCCCCGGAACCACATCCGCAAATGGCAGCCCGCTGGCACTCTCGTTCTGCGCTCCCTGCGCCGGCGTACCGACCGGCGTCGCCGGCCGCGTCAGCTCGGCATACTTCGCTTCGGCCTCCGTCAGTTTCTTGACGGTTTCTTCCGGAATCAGCGCTTTTTCTGTGTCAGAGAGCTTGTTGTAAGAATCGCGTGCAGCAGCGATGGCCGCGCCGCTTTCCTTCGTCACCTCGCCGATCGCGCCGATCTTGGCAATGCATTCCTGGATTTCCGGGTTCTCGGTGACAGTCACCTTGCAGATCGCCGGCGTAGAGACCGTGTCGCCGGCAGCGCCGATGTAGAACGTCCCGGTCTCAGGCAGCGCCGCAGTCAGCAGGCCGTTCGCGTCGGTCTTGCCGAGCGGCGTCCACGTACTGACGTCGCCGCCCGCCGCATCCAGATTGGCGGTGTAGTAGATCTGCTTGTTGGCCTCTGTCACAGTGCTGGAACCGCCGCCCATATCTGCCGTCACACGGCCCAGCGTCACATTCAGTGCCTTGCCCTGCATGATGGTCAGCTGATCGGCCGCCTTGCCGTCCTTCTGGAACAGGTGGAAACCGGCGTTCTCATCCGACCAGAAACTCCAGTCGGAGAACATGGCGACCTCGATCACATCGTTGTCGTCGAGCAGGATCCAGTCCGCCGTAGAACCCCAGCCGGCGTACATCAGCGGATACTGGTGGTTGACGTAATACAGGAGATTCTCGTCGTGTCCCCAGAAACTCGGCATATACAGGCTGGTCGCGGTGCCGGAGATGGTCAGCGCCTTATTATTTGCGCCGGGCAGCTTCGTCTCGCCGACGACGAGCTTATCGGCATAGCCGGCGAGATACTGCTCTTCAAGCATCTTGATAAACAGATGCAGCACCGCCGGCCGGATGACCACTCTGCCCTCCGCATCCCTGCGATAGAAGGCCTGCAAGCCATACTCGGCCAGATCGAAATACGTCAGCGTCACCGGCATCTGCGCGAGCGTCGTGCCCGTGACGTCGGAGGTGATGTACTTGCCGTCCTCGGACAGGGAGAAGTACACGGTGACGGTCTCCTTGTCGGTCGGCTCGATGCCGAGTACCCAGTGGGCGTAGAGCGTGGTGTCCGCGGTGAAGACGGTCTCCGTCGTCACTCTGCTGCCGTCCTGCTTCTCGGTGTACCACCCGTCGAAGACCTCGCCGGCCTTCGTGGCCTTCGGCAGCGAAGCGAGTTTGCCGCCCTCGCCGACCTGCATGGAAGTCGTCGCGCAGGTGCCGCCGTTGGCGTCAAACGTGATGGTGCTGGGTGTATCCTGCGTGGTAAACAGGACGTAATAGGTCTGAGAATTCTTGTTCGGTGCAGTGACTCTGACGCTCCACTGCATGTTATTCGCGTTGTAAGAGGTTGTGACAGTCGCATCTTCCGCAGACGTCACGATTTCCAAAGCATCCTTCTGCGCCGGCGTGAAATTGCCGACGCCCTCGCTCGTGTCCATGATGACCTCGCTGGCGGAGATGAACAGGTCCTTCAGCGGACCGGTCTGTTCATCCCCGGCCAGCGCCGCTGTGGGCAGCAATCCCAGCAGCATCACCAGCACGAGCAGCAAAGACAGTGCTCTTGTTTTCATCTTTTGTGTTTCCTCCTTGTTTTGCGGGGCATTGCCCCGGAATATAAAAATAACGCCGCACCCCAAAATGGGCGCGGCGAGATTTCCAGAATACGTCTGAAAAACCGGTACAACAGG
>DBLB01000185.1 GCA_002298695.1 Clostridiales bacterium UBA735
ACGGCACCTATTTTGAGATGCTTGGCAACTTCTCCTTCGGCGACTACTTCAAGAAGGAAGCCATTCCCTGGGCATGGGAATTCCTGACCAGCCCGGAGTGGGTCGGCCTGGAGCCCGACCGCCTTTACCCGTCTGTATTCGCGGGCAACGAGACGACGCCTGCCGACGAGGAAGCCTTCCGCATCTGGAACGAGGAGATCGGTATCCCCAAGGAGCGTATTTTCAAGTTCGGCAAAGAGGATAACTTCTGGGAGCATGGTTCCGGCCCGTGCGGCCCGTGCTCGGAGATCTACTACGACCGCGGCGCGGAATATGGCTGCGGCAAGCCCGGCTGCACCGTCGGCTGCGACTGTGACCGCTATGTCGAAGTCTGGAACATCGTCTTCTCCCAGTTCAACAACGACGGCCACGGCAACTATACCGAGCTGAAGCAGAAGAACATCGACACCGGCATGGGACTCGAACGTCTGGCCTGCGTGTGCCAGAACGTGGGTTCGCTGTTCGATGTGGACACCGTGATGAACATCACGCACAAGGTCTCCGAGCTGACCGGCGCGCACTACGGCGAGAGTCAGAAAAAGGACATCTCGCTGCGCGTCATTACCGACCACATCCGCGCTTCGACGTTTATGATCTGCGACGGCATCCTGCCGTCGAACGAAGGGCGCGGCTACGTCCTGCGCCGGTTGCTCCGCAGAGCTGCGCGTCACGGCAAGCTGCTCGGCGTGAACGAGCCGCTCCTCTATGAGGTGGTCGACACGGTCATCCATGAGAATGAGTGCCAGTATCCCGAGCTGCGTGAGAAGCAGAGCTATATCACCCGCGTGGTGCGCACAGAAGAAGAGAATTTCGCCAAGACCATCGACGGCGGCATGAAGATCTTCTCGGAAATGCTGGCAGGGCACAAGGCCAAGGGTGAGACGGTCTTTTCCGGCGCGGACGCATTCAAACTGTACGACACCTATGGCTTCCCGATCGATCTGACGAACGAGATGGTCGCGGAGGAGGGTATGAGCGTCGACGACGAGGCGTTCCGGAAGCTCATGCAGGAGCAGAAAATCCGCGCCCGTGAGGCGCGCAAGGCCCTCGGCGACCTGGGCTGGGCCGGCGTCGAGTTCGGCAAGGAGATCCCGGCGAGCAAGTTCACCGGCTATGACCGGTTCGCAGATGAAGGCAGGATCGTGGCCATCGTGGCCGAGGATGAACTGCGCGACGCCGTGACGGAAGGAACGGACGCGATCCTCGTGCTCGACCAGACACCGTTCTATGCCGAAATGGGCGGCCAGACGGCCGACCACGGCACGATCTCGACGCTTGAAGCGGAGTTCAACGTGCTCGACGTCCAGAAGAACAAGGGCGGCAAGTTCATGCACTACGGCAAGGTCACGCGCGGCAGCTTCACCGTGGGCGACACGGTCGAGGCGCGGGTCGACGAGACGCGCCGCCGCGCCATCATGCGCGCGCACTCCGCGACGCACCTGCTCGACCAGGCGCTGCGCACCGTCCTGGGCGACCATGCGCATCAGGCCGGTTCGCTGGTTGAAGAAGACCGGCTGCGCTATGACTTCACGCATTTCTCCGCTGTGACGGCAGAAGAGCTGCGCGAGGTGAGCCGCCTCGTCAGCGAGCAGATTTTGGCGGGTCTGGACGTCGACATCCGCGAGATGCCGATCGAAGAGGCCAAGAAGGCCGGAGCTATCGCGCTGTTCGGTGAGAAATATGGCGACGTCGTCCGCGTGGTCAACATGGGCGGCTGGTCGGTCGAGCTCTGCGGCGGCACGCACGTCGACAACACGGCGAAGATCGGCCCGTTCCGCATCACGAGCGAGACGTCCGTCGCCTCCGGCGTGCGGCGTATCGAGGCCGTCACCGGGCAGGTGTTCCTCGATCAGGTGGACGAGATGAATGCGCGGTTGGTGCGCGCGGCGGAAGTTCTGAAGACGACGCCGGGCGAGCTGCTGGCCAAGGCCGAGAGCAGCGTCCGCGAGATCAAAGAGCTGCATCAGGCCATCGAAAAGCTGAAGGACCGGATGTTCTCCAGCGATGTGGACAGCATGCTCTTCTCCGGCAAGAGCGTGAACGGCCTGAAGGTCGTGACCGTGAGCCGCGAGAACATGGAGGCGAACGATCTGCGCAAGCTGGGCGACTTCCTGCGCGACCGCAATCCCGATACCGTCGCGGTGCTGAGCACGGTGAACGGCGAGAAGGTGACGCTGCTGGCGGTGTGCGGCAAGAACGCCATCGCACGCGGCATCAAGGCCGGCGACATTATCCGCAGCATTGCGCCGATCGTCGGCGGCAAGGGCGGCGGCAAGCCGGACAGCGCCATGGGCGGCGGCACGAATGTGCTGAAGGTCGACGATGCGCTGGCAGCCGTGGACGATTTCGTCGCGGCGAACGTGAAGGAATAAGGAGGATGCAGTATGTCTGATTGCCTGTTCTGCAAGATCATCCACGGCGAGATCCCGACGACAAAGGTCTATGAGGACGACCAGTGCCTGGCGTTCCTTGACATTGCGCCGCTTGCGCCGACGCACTTCCTTGTCGTGCCGAAGCAGCATTTCGCTTCCGCCGCCGAGGCGACGGAGGAGAACGCCGCCGTCATCGGCCATATCTACGCGGTCATCGCGAAGCTCGCGAAGGAGCAGGGCTTCGCGGATGGGTACCGCGTGGTGACGAATGTCGGCGAGCTCGCCGGGCAGACCGTCCATCACATCCATTTCCACGTACTCTCGGGCAAGCAGCTCGGCAGCTTCAACTGAACGATCAAAAACGGGCCGCTGCATTGCAGCGGCCCGTTTTGCTGTGATCAGCGGCACCGGAAAAGCGGGATTCAGCCTTGCTCCGCCATATAGAGCTGGACGCGGTTCTGGATGAACTGCGCTGTCTCCTCGGCGGTCTTTTCTCCGGCGAAGAACGCGCCGGTCTCGTCGTTGATGATCTCCATCAGACTTTCGTCGTAACGCATGATGCGGTTCGTGCTCTCGATGAGGCCCTTGACCGTGTCATACTGCTCCTGCGTCATGGCGTAGATCTCGATCATCGGGCCGTCGCCGGAGCTGAAGCCGCCCTTGCTGGCCTCGACCGGTTCGCCGTTTTCATCGAGCAGGATGTCGCCGTTCTCGTCGTATTCATAGTTCTTCTCCATCGCCTTTTCGGCCATCGCGTCAAACGCGGACTTCGTGATGGGGAAGTAGTACTGGTCGCCCTGATACTCGTCGGTGAGCGCGGAGGCGATGAAGCTCCACGCGGCCTCCTTGTCGCGGCAGCTCGTCGTGATGGCGATCGGCGCGGAGACGGAGAAGCTGCTTCCGTCGTGGCCGGACGTGCTCGGGAAGCCGATGTAGCAGAGGTCGCCGCCCAGCTCGGCAAAGTTCTGGTAGACGCCGTCAAAGCCGTAGATCGTGCCGTACATTGAAAGGAGCTGGTCGCCGTTGCGCATGCGGACAGAATCCTGTACATAGTCGTTCCAGTCGAACGTGCTGTAGTCAAACTCCGCCGGGAATTGGGCCGCGAAGTTCAGATAGTCGATGAATTCGGGACTGTCGAAGCTGGCCGTGCCGGTCTCCCAGTCGACGAACGTGTCGGCGTTCATATACAGGCAGTAGGCGAGGACGTTGGCGCGCGTGGCGTCGACGTTGAAGATCGTCGCATCCGGATTCAGCTTCGAGAGCGCGTCTTCCAGATCGGCCAGCGTCCACGAGGTATACCCGCCGACGACGCTTTCCAGGCCCGTCGCCGTCACGACCGAGAAGCTCAGCGGCAGCTCGTAGAGCTTGCCGTCCTCACTGTCGGCGTTCAGCACCGGCGTGATCAGAGCGTCGCGGCCCATGTCGGCGTCGATATAGGGATAGAGGTCTTCGAGCAGGCCCTTCGCTGCATACTGCCGGACGGGCAGGCTGTCGGTCAGGATCATGTCGGGCACGTTGCCGGACATGATCTCGGTATTGAGCTTTGTCAGGCCGTCGCCGCTCTCGGTGACCATCGTGCCGTTGGCGGTGGATTCGTAGTTCATGCTGTTGTATTCCGAGTAGTCCTTGACCACGATGCGGTATTTGTCGCTTGCGCGGTTGAACTTGACGATCTGCCCGCGCAGGTTCCAGTCGAGGTTCATGCAGGCGAGCGTCAGCTCGGTCTTCTCCGCGACGGTCGAGGCGTCCACCGGTGTGAGCAGGATCAGTTCGCAGGTCTGCTCGTAGGTCGAGCGGTTATAGTCCGCGCCGACGGCGAACACGCGCCCGTCGGGCAGGATGGTGTAGCTGTTGAGGTTGCTGGAATCCACGTCGCACGCCAGCCAGTCGACGACTTTTTCGCTTTCGTCCGTCTCGGCCTTCCAGCCGTAGATGTTGCCGTTGTAGTCGTAGTAGAGGTCATAGTCGCCGCTGCCGGGATAGATGTTCCAGGCGTTGTTCGGCAGGGGCAGCTCCTCGCCCCAGGCCTTCGTCTCGGGGTCGAGCACCTTGAAGACGGACTGGGCCGTGCCGTCGCTCGCGGTGCTGTAGGTGATGGCGCCGATCTTGTCCGCGCTGTACTGCGCGAGGCTGCCGCTGTTCTCGTCCGTGAGGACACAGACGGTCTTCCCTTCGTTGTCCACAACCATGACGGCCTGATAGTCGGAGGCGTAGAGATAGCCCTTGCTGTCGGCGTAGAGCGTGCCGAGATAGGGGTGCTCGTCGCCGCCGGCCTCGATGAAGGCCGAGAGGTCGAGCGGGGCCTCAAACGTCTGCTTGCCGTCTGCGTCGAAGCGGAGCAGGCGATAGCGGACCTGGCTCTCGGAGGAGGTGTAGGCATATTCTTCTGCCTCCGCCGGAGTCGCTTCAGCAGTTTCGTCGCCCGCAGCCGGGACTGCTTCTGCGGCGGTCCCGTCGCCAGCAGAGACCTCCGCATCAGCGTATGTATACGTCTGCTCCAGCAGCCAGACGCCGCCGTCCTGCGCGGCGCAGAGGGCCATGACGTTCGTGGTTGAGTTCTCGTCGTTGCGCGCGACATAGTCCGTCTCGCCGAGGGCCTGCGTGTCGAGGCCATAGGTCAGCAGCTTGCCGACGGTGGGGTAGTAGACCGGTTCCTCGGCCGGCGCATCGCTGTTCGCCTCGGCATAGCTCTCATCCTGCACCTGCGCGTAGAGGAAGAGCGTGTCGCCGCTGACGGCGCTCGCGTCGATGTAGCTCGTCTTCACGGGCAGCTCAAGATACTGCGCCTGATAGACGTATTTTGCGGTCAGGGCGGCGTCGGCCTCGTTCTTCGTCTCTGTGCCGCTCACCGTCTTGTCGCCGGACGCATCGCCTGCGTCGTTTTTCTTGCCGCACCCCGCCAGCAGGCCCAGCAGCATGATGCCGGCCAGCAGCAGAGCGATCATTCGCTTGTGCATGGATCGCACCTCCTGTTGTTGTCTGGGGTCATTCTAGCACGTTTTTTCCTGGGCGGAAGCCCTTTCCCATAGATTTAAGAAAGAATTAAGAGGTTGGAAACCACTTGCTGCGGCTGGTATTTCCGTTTGTTTACAAATTGTTAATTCCAAAACTGTCATGCTGCGATTGCAAACGGCCCGTCTCTGTGGTACACTATCAAAGAATCCGCTGAAAAGGAGGGAGGCCGATTGCCGACATCCCACGCCGAACCCCGCAGGGCGGGGCGGCTGCTGATCCTGACGGCGGCGCTGCTCGGGCTGTGCCTTGCCGCACTGATTTTCGGCCTCTGGGCCCGCAGCCGCAAGCCGGCGGCGCAGCGCGAGGTGCTGCGCTGCGGCGCGCTGACGCTGACCAATCAGGATCTGGCATATTATTATTGGAGCGAATATTACTTTCTGGTCAACGAGGGCGGCAGCGGTCTCGACCCGGATACAGACCCGGCCAGCCAGATTGTGGACGATTCCCGCACCTGGCAGGATACGCTGCTGGACAAGGCGCTGCTGACCGTGCAGGACACGCTGGCGAATGTCTGCGCCGCGCAGGCGGCGGACTTCTCGCTTCCGGCGCAGTACGAGACATCGCTGGAGCAGGTGATGGACGATCTGACTGCATATGCCGTGCAGCTTGGCTTTGCCGATGATGCGGGACAGGCCGACGTGACGGCTTATTTGCAGGCGTCCTACGGCCAGGCCGCCGAACCGGAGAGCTTCCGGCGCTATCTGGAGTATGCTTATCTGGCCACGGCCTGGTCGGATGCGCAGCGCGCGGCGCTGCCGCAGCCGGAGGACGAGGCGGTGCGGGAGTATTTCCTCGCGCATGCGCAGGATTATCCGGAGCTGAGCATCGATGACGGGCCGATGCCGGACGCGCTGCTGCTGACGTTCGATCAATACGAAGATAATCTTTCCTTGGCCAGCACGGTGTGGAGCAGCTGGCAGGCGGGCGGCAGCGGCACGGATGCGCTGCGGACGCTCGGCGAGACCTACTGCGGCGGCGCGTCAGAGCTGACCGCAGCCTACCCCGGCGACGATAAGACGCCGGCATGCGCGTATGACTGGCTGTTCGACCCGGCCCGCGCCGCAGGCGACAGCACGGTACTGTCCGACAGGAGCGGCGCATATCTGCTGCTCGTGACCGGATTTGCGCCCGAGGCGCGCTGGCAGCAGGCCGCGGCGGAGGCCCTGCTCGACGAGCAGGCGCGCAACGAGGCGCTGGCCACTGCTGCGGCATACCCGGTGGAGATCGACCGGGACAATATCGTCATCCTTCAGCCCGAGGGGCTGTTTACAAACGATGAAAATCAGAAATGAGGGAAATCAGAATGAATTGCAAGTATTGCGGTGCCGAGATGCCGGAGGACAAGAACTTCTGTCCGGAATGCGGCAAGGCACAGACCGAAGAAGCCGACGCGGCCGAGACCGAGGCTGAACAGACTGCGGAGACGACCGAAGCGGAACCGACGGAAACCCAACAGCAGACGGCGGGACAGGCCGCTCCTGCGCAGGACGCCCCGAAGGCGGAAACACCGAAGGAGCCGGACGGAAAGCAGGAAAAGAAGAAAACTGCCTGGCTGCTCAGTGTAGCCATTGCGGCGCTGGTCATCATCATCGCACTTCTGGTCGTGAAGATCGTGCGCGATTCACAGCAGCCGGAGACCCTGCCTGCCGAGGGCGGCGAGACCGTGGTGGACACGGACGACGGGACGACGGACGATGCAGATTCCAAACTCGATTCCACCGGCGACGGCGAGAGCACGGAGATCCCGCTCAACGGCGTGAGCTATACCGTCACCGAGGACGCACTGACCGACGAGGTGCTGGACCGCGTCGTCGCGACCTGCGGCGGCCAGACGCTGACAAACCGCGACCTGCCGATCTATTACTGGCGGCAGTATATGTCCTTCGCCAACAGCTACAGCACATACCTGAGCTATCTGATGGACACGAGCAAGCCGCTTGACCAGCAGATGTACGACGAGGACAATACCTGGCAGCAGTATTTCCTGACGAGCGCGCTCGACATGTTCCAGTATTATTCCGCCGTGGCCCAGGAGGCCGAGGCCAACGGTTTCCAGCTGTCGGCAGACAGCGAGGACATCCTTGCGCAGATGCCTGCAAATCTGGAATCTGCCGCCCAGAGCTATGGCTTTGAGGATGCCGATGCCTATCTGGAGGCGTCCTTCGGCCCGAGCGTCACGCAGGACAGCTATATTGAATTTCTGCGGCTGTATCTGACCGGCGCGGAATACCTGAGCGACCTGATCGACGCCCAGCAGCCGACAGACGCCGAGGTCAGCCAGTATTATGACGACAATGCCGATACCTATGCGGAAAACCGCGTGGAAAAGATCGATAAGCCCATGGTCAACGTCCGCCACATCCTGATCCAGCCGGAGCAGGCCGAAGACGGCACGATCACCGACGAAGCCTGGGCCGCCGCCGAGCAGGAGGCCAATGACATCCTCGACGAGTGGCTGGCCGGCGACCGCACTGAGGCATCGTTTGCCGATCTGGCCAACGAGCATTCCTCCGATCCGGGCAGCAACACCAACGGCGGCCTCTATGAGGATGTCTATCCCGGCCAGATGGTCGA
>DBLB01000113.1 GCA_002298695.1 Clostridiales bacterium UBA735
CAGACAAGCAATCTGCCTTTGATTGTCACATTGTCCAACACAATCTTGCCATCCGCTGCGCCGCAGCCAATGATGAGGTCGCCGTCCACGGTCAGATTTTTCAGCTCCACATCGTCGGTACGAATCAGGACGCTGCCCTTGATGTCCTTGTCGTAGCTGCCCTTTACCGTGATATAGCTGCCGATGATATTCGCAAAAATCTGTGCGAACTCGGCGCGGGTGATGTTATCCAGCGGCGCGAGAATTTTTCCTCTGCCGTGAATATAGTCAGCGCCGACCATTGCCCTTACATAAGGCAGCGCCCAGTTAGAAATCTCGCTGCGGTCGGAGAACGCGGACAGATCTGTTTTGGAATACGAATCATAGTCCAGCTCCAGCGCACGGGCGACAACGGTCATTGCTTCCTGCCGCGAGATTGGCGCTTCCGGGGCCATTTTCGAGGCAGAGCGTCCGTTGTACGTTCCCATCTGCACGGCCATAGCCACATCGTCATAGTACCATTTGGATTTGGATACGTCCGTGTACTTGGAAATGTCAGCCTTGACGTAGCAACCAAACGAGCGGTTGATGATCGCGGCCATTTCTGCACGGGTCATCGCACCATTCGGGTCAATGACGGTCGCGCTTTTGCCGTAAAGCAGGCCGTTATCCACGGCGGCATTTACGGCTTCGGCGTACCATGCAGTACGGTCATAGTCGCGGAAATCCGTGGCCTTGCGGGTGACTGTGTTTGCCGCCGACGCGCTGACTGCCAACGACAGGCACGACGCGACAGCGAGGATCATTGCGAGGATTCTTTTCCATTTCATTTTGAAGTCCTCCTTGTAGAATCAGGTAAGGGGAACGCTTGCGCGTTCCCCTTGGATGAATTGCGATTAGACTGCATCCCAAGCGATGATGAAGAGTACGCTGGCAATCGCTGCGTTCGTAACGGCTTCAGAAACCGGAGTCACGATGGCGTCGTAGGCAATGCCGATGCTGTTTGCGGAGGTATCGCCCACGCCGCTCATGTAGCAGCCCTCAACAGCAGTGTCCAGAAGGGTCTGCTTGCTGGCATTCTTGCCGTCGGTCAGCTTCTTTTCGCCGTTGCCGAGCGCGATCTGGAAACCGAACTTATTGGAATCAACCTTTTCCTTGGCGAGCGTAGCCTTGTCGCCGAATGCCGTCAGATTCCAGCCCTGTGCGGCTTCGATGCTCACAGAATTGACCTTAACAGCGCCGAAAGAGTTGTTGACGATCTTGGCATCCGTCGCGGTGGAAACAGTGCCGTCAGTGCCGACGGCAATCGGGAGCACGGTGGGCACGGTAACGCTCATTTTGGTGGCCGCAGGATTGCCGCCGATCGAACCGTCTGCGGTCGAGGACAAGGTTACGGAAGAAGTGCCCGTGCCGCCCGATGCGTCAACAGTGTTGGCGGCGGAAGCGGAAATTGCGAGGGAAGCGATCATGCAGACCGCAAGGATGAGAGATACGATTTTCTTAGTGTTCTTCATTGTAATGACTCCTTTGATTAAAGTTAGTGTTGAATAGTGATTGTGATGATGGCCCCGGCTGTTCCGATGATTGCGCCAGACTCCGGGTCAAGGTTATGAAAATATGCGGTACATTCGTATGTACCAGCGGGGAGAACAACGTCCAACTTCGCGCGTTCGATTTTGCTGCCGACGGCAATAGCACCGGATTCGTAAATCTGTTCGCCCGTGTCATTGCGGACGATCTGGACCATTTGCGGATAGTTATTGATGCTCTCGTTTACGAGCATCAAGTTTCCTTCCGATGATCCATCTTCAAAGATAGGGGCGGTGTTGGCCGAAATATTTATCATGCCCTCGGCTACTTTTTCGTTCAGACGTGCTTCAAGTTCCTCCGGCGAGAGGTTGTCCCAGCCGCCCTCAACGGCGGACGAATCATAAACGATCCCGGCCTTGGCACGCGCTTCTTCCTTTGTCATAGGAGAACGGAGTGTAACGATGATGAAAATGAGTGCGCCGATGGCAACGGCGGCAAGAACACCAGCGCCGATCCAGACGGCGGTGCGCGAGTTGGATTTGTGTTTGGGATGATAGTTCATAGACGCGCCCTAACTCGTCATACCAGCCGTGCTTGGCAGATAGCCCTATGCGGTCAAGCATCAGGCCGTAAAGCAGCTTCGCGTCGGTGGAGAGCGTCTTGAACTTCTTGCTGCGCACTAACAATCTTGGAATCCGAAAGTAGCTGAACTGCTCGGATTCTTCTCCGTAAAAATATGAGAAATTGACTTGAGATTGCATGAAAATCACCTCGATATGCGGAA
Organism: Clostridiales bacterium UBA735; assembly: GCA_002298695.1. GTDB lineage: Bacteria > Bacillota > Clostridia > Oscillospirales > Oscillospiraceae > CAG-170. The sequence goes on from DBLB01000113.1 coordinate 2,294, forward strand.
TTTAGGCAATAAAAAATGGACATTCATGTATTTACACAAATGTCCATTTTAACAGCTCTTTACGAACTTTTTATTCTGTTTTTGCGGGGGTATGGCTGAAGTGGGTACAACCTCTGGGGGCGCAAAAGAACGACGATATGTCAAAAACATCAAAAAGGTTATGAAAAAGGCTTGTTTTCAAGTGAAAACAAGCCTTTTTGGTGGAGATAAGCGGGAT
>DBLB01000196.1:0-19250 GCA_002298695.1 Clostridiales bacterium UBA735
GACAAGAAGACGCCGCTGCTGCGCTCGATGCAGGCCCTCAACAAGCAGGCGATGCGCATTCTGAAGCTGTTCGGCAATGAGGACGTCAAATGCGTCCGCACGTCCGTCGGTCCGGAACAGGAATATTTCCTTGTCGACCGCGCGATGTATGAAAAGCGCAAAGACCTCGTCTACTGCGGACGGACGCTCTTCGGCGCGATGCCGCCGAAGGGGCAGGAGATGGATGACCACTATTTCGGCGCGATCAAGCCGCGCGTGGCCGAGTACATGGCAGACCTCAATGAAGAACTGTGGAAGCTTGGCGTTCTGGCCAAGACGGAGCACAATGAGGTCGCCCCGGCACAGCATGAGCTGGCGCCGATCTACACCACGACGAACATTGCCACCGACCATAACCAGCTGACCATGGAGATCATGCAGAAGGTCGCGGCACGCCACGGTCTCGTCTGTCTGCTGCATGAAAAGCCGTTCGACGGCGTCAACGGCTCCGGCAAGCACAACAACTGGTCCATGGCGACCGACACCGGCGTGAATCTGCTCTCCCCGGGCACGACGCCGTATCAGAACGCACAGTTTCTGCTCTTCCTTGTCGCGGTCATTCAGGCTGTCGATGACTATCAGGATCTGCTCCGCCTCTCGGTCGCGACCGCCGGCAACGACCATCGCCTCGGCGCGAACGAAGCGCCGCCTGCGGTTGTCTCGATGTTCCTCGGCGATGAACTGACTGCCATTCTCGATGCGATCGAAAAGGATGAGCCATACGCGGGCACCGAGAAGACCGTCATGAAGCTCGGCGTCCACGTCCTGCCGAAGTTCACGCGCGACACCACCGACCGCAACCGTACCTCGCCGTTCGCGTTTACCGGAAACAAGTTCGAGTTCCGGATGCTGGGGTCGGCAGATTCCATTGCATGCTGCAACATCATGCTGAATGCGGCGGTTGCTGAGTCGCTCCGGCAGTACGCAGACCGGCTGGAGACGGCGGAGAATTTCGAGGCTGCCCTGCACGACCTGATCCAGTCCACCATCAAGGCACATCGGCGCATCTTGTTCAACGGCAACGGATATGACGATGCCTGGATCGCGGAGGCAGAGCGGCGTGGCCTTATGAATCTGCGCACAACGCCGGACGCGCTGCCGCACATGCTGGACGCGAAGAACGTCGAAATGCTGACAAAGCATAAGGTGTTCTCTGAGGCGGAGATCCGCTCCCGCTGCGAGATCAATCTGGATAACTACCGGAAAACCGTCCACATTGAGGCGCGCACCATGGTCGACATGGCAAGGCGGCAGATCCTGCCTGCGGTCGAGTCCTACGCGGCAAAGCTCGCCGAGACGCTCGCCACAAAAAAGGCCCTGTCTCCGCTGCTCGGCGGCAAATATGAGACCAGCCTGCTCACAAAGCTCTCTGGCCTGACCGATGACATTGCCGCGGCGGCTGACGATCTGGAGGCGGCGCTTGCGGAATACCACAAAATTGAAGATGTGACGGAGGCGGCCTGCTTCATCCGCGATGAAGTCCTGCCGAAGATGGACGCGCTCCGCGCCCCGGCTGACGAGGCCGAGCGCTTCACCGCCGCCGAATACTGGCCGTTCCCGACCTACGGCGACCTGCTCTTCGGCGTTAAGTAAAATTATTTTCCAGACCTGAGTTTCATAGGAGGTATTTATATGTCCAACCAGTTTATCAACAAGTCTTCTGTCCACATGTTCTATAAGAATCCCAGCCACAAGTTCGAGATGAAGACGCCGCAGACCGAGCGCACGGCGCTGCTCGGCAAGACGCCCGTCCAGCAGCCTGAGCAGCACAGCCCGTACAGCGAGGATAGAAGCACCTGGGATTAAGCGCTGTACAGCAAGTCTAACCATAAAAACCGAAAAGCAAAGACGTTTGAGCCGGGAGGAGTACCGCAGAAACGCGCCGAAAGCGAGCATGGGACGGTGGAAGCCATGCGGGCGACGCCTGCGCGAAGAACACCCGGCGAGCCGCAAGCGGAACGAGGAGACTACTCCCCTGCTAAGGGAGCCCCTTCAGTATGTGCGCCGGCAGCCGCCCGTTACCGCGGCAGGACTTTACCGGAAGTCCACAGAGAACAAAGATAGGTGGCACCGCGGAGCACAGCACCCGCCCTATTGATCTGCTGAATGAAATTTTGAAAAGCATCATCAGGGGGTAAAAATTATGTGTTCCATCATGGGTTACTGTGACATCTGCGCTGATACCGAGGCGTTCACCAGAGGCTTTTTGCAGACGGTCTCCCGCGGGCCGGACGACAGCCGTGTCGTCGATGTCGGACGCGGACTGCTCGGCTTCCACCGGCTGGCCATCATGGGGCTGACGCCGGAGGGCATGCAGCCGTTCGAGCTGGACGGCAGCTATGTCGTCTGCAACGGCGAGCTCTATGGCTTCCAGAAGCTCAAGGACGAGCTGACCGCCAAGGGCTATGAATTCCAGAGCGGTTCGGACTGCGAGCTGCTGCTGCCGCTCTGGCGGGAGCACGGCGTCGACATGTTCCGTCTGCTCGACGCGGAGTTTGCGCTCATCCTCTACGATGGCCAGACCGGCGAGTTCATCGCCGCGCGCGACCCCATCGGCATCCGTCCGCTGTACTACGGCTATGACAAAAAAGGCGTCATCGTCTTCGCCAGCGAGGCGAAAAACCTCACCGGCCTCTGCGACGTGATCCTGCCGTTCCCGCCCGGACATTACTACAAGGACGGCAAGTTCGTCTGCTACGATGATATCACCAAAGTCGATCAGGTCTGCTATGACGACCTCGAGACCGTGTGCCGCAACATCCACGAAAAGCTCGTCGCGGGCGTCCACAAGCGTCTTGTTGCAGACGCAAAGGTCGGCTTCCTGCTCTCGGGCGGCCTCGACTCGTCGCTCGTCTGCGCCATCGCCGCGCGCGAGAGCAAAAAGCCCATCCGCACGTTTGCCATCGGCATGCGCGAGGATGCCATCGACCTGAAATACGCCCGCGAGGTCGCTGACTACATCAGCAGCGACCACACCGAGGTCATCATGACGCGCGAGCAGGTGCTGGACTCGCTTGATTTTGTCATCAAAATGCTCGGTACGTTCGACATCACGACCATCCGCGCCAGCATGGGCATGTATCTGCTCTGCAAGTGGATCCACGAGAACACGGACGTCCGCGTCCTGCTCACCGGTGAAATTTCCGACGAGCTGTTCGGCTATAAATACACCGATTTTGCCCCGAGCGCCGAAGAATTCCAGAAGGAATCGGAGAAGCGCATCCGTGAGCTGCACATGTACGATGTGCTCCGCGCCGACCGTTGCATCTCCGTCAACTCGCTTGAGGCGCGCGTCCCGTTCGGCGACCTCGACTTCGTCCGCTACGTCCTCGCCATCGACCCGGCGAAGAAAATGAACGTCTACGGCAAGGGCAAATACCTGCTCCGCCATGCGTTCGAGGGCGATTATCTCCCGCACGACATCCTCTACCGCGAGAAAGCCGCGTTCTCCGACGCCGTCGGCCATTCGATGGTCGACCATCTCAAGGCGTTTGCGGAGGATTGCTATACGGACGAGCAGTTTGAACTCCGCCGCACCCGCTTCACGCATGCGCAGCCGTTCACAAAGGAATCGCTGCTCTATCGTGAGATTTTTGAAAAATATTATCCGGGTCAGTCCGGCATGATCGTCGACTTCTGGATGCCGAACAAGGCGTGGGAAGGCTGCGACGTCAACGACCCATCCGCCCGTGTTCTGTCCAACTATGGCGCGAGCGGCCAATAATATAGCCCCCCTCATCAGAACCTTACCAGTTCTGTGATGCTAAGAGACCGACTGTCTGTAATTTTACAGATGGTCGGTTTCTTTTCTGCCCGTTTCCGTGGAAAGTGCGGCCGGAGAGCGTCTGTTCATGTGGAATTTTTGAAATCGATCCGATATATAATTATTGATATATAAAATCGCAACTTTTATATCGATAAATTATTACCTTTTAAAAGTTCGAAATTTCTAGTAAATTTCAGAAAAAACTTGATTTTATAAAAATTTATGTTATCATAATGAAAAATGAATTGACAGGAGGAGGGGTATGAAGCGGATGTGCTGTGCGCTCTGCGCCGCACTGCTGCTGGCCCTCTGCGGCTGCACGGCGCAGACGGTGCGCCGTGAATTCTTTGCGATGGACACGGTGATGACGGTTTCCACCTGCGGTGGTCAGGCAGCGCTCGACGTGGTGGAGGACGAGATTTACCGGCTGGATGGGCTGCTCTCGGCGCAGAGCGGTGCGAGCGAAATTTCGGCCGTCAACAGCGGCGCAGAGGCAGTTTCGGCGGAGACGGCGGCGCTGCTCGCCCGGGCGCTGGAGATCGCGGCGGAGACGGACGGGGCGTATGACCCGACGGTCTATCCGCTGATGCGGGCCTGGGGCTTTACGGATGGAAATTACCGCGTGCCGGAACAGGAAGAGCTGGATACCTTGCTGCAAACGACAGGCTGGGCGGAAGTTTCGGTCGACGGGACGCAGGTTTCGCTGCCGGAGGGCTTTGCGCTTGATCTTGGCGGCATCGGCAAGGGCTATGCAGCGGGGCGCTGCAAGGAAATTCTGAGTGAGCACGGCGTGACGTCCGCGTTGCTCAGCCTCGGCGGGAACGTCTCGGCGCTCGGCAGCAAGCCGGACGGGACGGCCTGGACGGTCGCGATCGAAGATCCGGACGGCGGCGATTGGCTGGGAACGGTGAAGGTCATCGATCAATGCGTGGTCACATCGGGCGGCTATCAGCGGTATTTCGAACAGGACGGCGTCCGCTATTGGCATATTTTAGACCCGGAAACGGGAAAACCGGCGCGATCCGGGATGAAATCGGTGACGATCGTCTCCGGTGACGACACGCTGGCCGATGCGCTGAGCACGGCGCTGTTTGTCATGGGGCCGGAGAAGGCTGCGAATTTCTGGCTGGCACACCGGGCAGAATTCGGCGCGGTGTGGCTGACGGAGGACGGGCAGTTGTTCGTGACGGAGGGGCTGACGCTCACGACGGAGCGGGAATATGAGGTGGTCTCGTGAAGACGAAGCACTGGGTTTTGATTTTCGCGGGCCTTGCGCTCGTGCTGGCGGCGATTTTGCGGCTGCGGCCGAAGCAGAGCGGCCTGGTGGGCATCTACCGCGACGGGCAGCTGGTTGAAACAGTCGATCTGACGAAGGATCGGACGATTGCGCTGGACGGTGCGGCAGGCGGCGCGGTCGCCGCCGTGCGGAACGGCGAAATTTATATGGAGTCGGCGGAATGCCCGGATCAGGTCTGCGTGGAACATGGGCCGCTCCGCCCCGGCGGGACACCGATCGTCTGCCTGCCGAATCATCTGAGCATCCAGTGGATGGAGCAGGACGCGGCGGTGGACGCCGTGTCCGGCAGGAGGTAGCGCCGTGCGGAACGATGTCAAGAAACTGACGCTCTGCGCAGTGCTGACCGCGGCGGCGCTCGTGACGTTCGTTATTGAATTGCAGCTGCCGCCGCTGACGGGCATTCCCGGCATCAAGCCGGGGCTGGCAAATATTTTTACGCTGTTTGCGCTCTGCTGGTTGGGGCGCGGCTGGGCGCTGGCGCTGATGCTGGCGCGTGTGGTGCTCGGATGCGCCGTGACCGGGCGGATGATGGCGCTGGGCTACGGCCTTGCGGGTGGCGTGCTGGCATATCTGGTGATGGCGGCGCTGCTGTACATCATTCCGGAGCGGCAGCTCTGGGTGGTCAGCATCTTCGGCGCAATGGCGCATGATCTGGGGCAGATGCTCGTGGCGCGGTTTGTCGCGGGCGTCGGAGCGATCTGGTATTATCTGCCGGCGCTGCTGCTTGCGGCGATCGGCACAGGCTTGTTTACCGGGCTTTGCGCGCAGTTCGTCCTGAAACGGCTGCGGCGCGTTTTTGGAAGGAAAGAGAAGGGGGAATCCATTTGAAAATGTTGCATGGCATCCACATTCCGGGGCATAAAAACACATCGGCCATGAAGGCCGCAAAGCTGCCGCTGCCGCAGTCGGTCGTCATCCCGATGGCGATGCACATCGGCGCGCCGGCGAAGCCTGTTGTGAAGGCCGGAGAGCATGTCAAAACCGGACAGCTCATCGGCGAGGCGGGCGGCTTCGTCTCTGCGCCGATCTACGCGAGCATCTCGGGCACGGTGAAGAAGATCGGCGACATGACAAACTCCATGGGCCGGTCGATGCAGTATGTTGAAATTGAATCCGACGGACTCGACGAGCGCTGGGAGGGCCTGCACCCGCCGAAGCTCGAGACAATGCAGGACTTTCTCGACGCCGTGCGGGCCAGCGGCCTTGTCGGCCTCGGCGGCGCAGGCTTCCCGACGGTCGTGAAGCTGACGGTCAAGAATCTCGATCAGATCGAGTGCGTCATCATCAACTGCGCCGAGTGCGAGCCGTATGTTACGAGCGATACGCGCGCGATGCTGGACTATGACTTCGACGTCATCGGCGGCTGCCGCCTGCTGCAAAAGTTCCTGCACGTGCCGAAGATCGTGTTCGGCATTGAGGAGAACAAGCCTGAGTGTATCCGGCACTATCAGGCGCTTGTAGAGCAGGAGGAAAACATGGAGGTCTGCCCGCTGCCGGCCATCTACCCGCAGGGCGGCGAAAAAATCCTCATTTATCATGTGATGGGCAAGGTCGTCCCGGAGGGGAAGCTCCCGCTGGATGTCGGGGCCATCGTGCTCAACTGTACGACCATCTCGTCTATTGCGCGCTATTGCCGGACGGGACTGCCGCTGGTGAAAAAGTGTGTGACCGTTGATGGCTCGGCGGTGCGCGTGCCGAAAAACGTGCTCGTGCCGATCGGGATGCGGATGCGCGACGTGTTTGAGGCGTGCGGCGGCTTCAAGGAGGAGCCGGGCAAGGTCCTCTACGGCGGCACGATGATGGGCATCGCGGTGCCCGATCTCGAACAGCCGATTTTGAAGAACACAAACGCCATTCTGGCGCTGACGAGGAAGGATGCAATGCTGCCGGAGCCGACGGCCTGCATCCGCTGCGGGCGGTGCGTGGCACACTGCCCGGCAAATCTGATGCCGCTTGAGATCGAGTCGGCGTTTAAGCAGAAGAATGTGGAGCGGCTGGCAGAGCTGAAGGTCAATCTCTGCATGGAGTGCGGCTGCTGCGCGCACGGCTGTCCGGCGAGCCGGCCGCTCGTGCAGACCAACAAACTCGCCAAGGCACAGGTTGCGGCCTGGCGCGCGGCGCAGAAGGCCGCCGCCGAGGCGGCAAAGGCTGCGGAAGAGGCTAAAAAGGAGGCGGCAAAATGAGCCAGATCGTATCGGTATCCCCGCACTGTCATGGGAAGATCACCACGCAGGGCATCATGCGCGACGTGCTCATTGCGCTGGCCCCGGCGCTCGTCGCGGGCATCATCAACTTCGGTTGGCGCGCGCTGCTGGTGACGGCGGTGTGCGCGGCGGCGTGCATGTTCTTCGAATGGGGCTTTGAAAAGCTCTGCGGCAAGCCGAGCACCATTTCCGACCTTTCGGCGGCGGTCAGCGGTGTGCTGCTGGCGTACAACCTGCCGGTGTCCATCCCGCTGTGGCAGGCCGTGTTCGGCGCGCTGGTCGCGATGGTCACGGTCAAGGGCCTGTTCGGCGGCCTTGGCAAAAATTTTGCAAATCCCGCCATCGTGGCGCGTATCGTCCTGTTCCTCGCATTCTCCAGCTCGATGACTGCCTGGGTCTATCCGGACGCGGTATCGAGCGCGACGCCGCTGGCCATGCTGGCGAAGGGCGAACACGTCGACTATCTGACGCTCCTGCTCGGCCACCACGGCGGCTGCATCGGCGAGACGTGCGCGCTCGCGCTGCTGCTCGGCTTCGCCTATCTGCTCATCCGGCGCATCGTCACGTGGCAGACGCCGGTCTGCTTCGTCGGGACGGTCTTCGTGCTGAGCCTCATCCTCGGGCAGGACGCGCTGGCGCAGGTGCTCTCGGGCGGCCTGCTCCTCGGCGCGATCTTCATGGCGACCGACTATTCCACGTCCCCCTGCACGGCCTGGGGCAAGGTGCTCTTCGGTGTGGGCGCCGGTTTGCTTACGGTTCTCATCCGCTTCTACGGCGCTTACGCCGAGGGCGTATCGTTTGCGATTCTGTTCATGAACATCCTGACGCCGTATCTGACAAAGTGGACGCGGACAAAGCCGCTGGGAGGTGCGAAGGCATGAAGGAAAAGAAGGATATTATAAAATCCATCGTGGTGCTGTTCGTGATCTGTCTGGTGGTCTCGGCGGCGCTGGCCGTGGTCAATTCGTTCACGGCACCGGTCTCCGCAGCGAATGCCGCAGAGCGCGAAAATGAAGCGCGCCGCGCGGTCATTCCGGAGGCGGCGGACTTCAAAACGGTCGATCTGGCCCTGCCGGACGGCGTGATCAGCGCCTACGAGGGCGTGGATGCCGGCGGCGCGACGCTTGGCTATGTCTTTACCGTGGAGGGCAAGGGCTTTGACGGGACGATCAGCGTCATGTGCGCGATCGGCACCGACGGTAAGATCCTGCGCGTCAACACGCTTGACGTCTCCAGCGAGACGAAGACCCTCGGCGGCAAGACCGCGGACCCCGAATACACCGACCAGTACACCGGGCAGGATGAAACGCTTGCCGGTGTGAACGCTATCTCGGGCGCGACGATCACCTCGACAGCCTATCGCGGCTGTGTGGAGACGGCATTTGCTGCGTTCAAGACGATCAAGGAGGCGGGAAAATGACAAAACTGCAAAACCTGCTCAAGGGTCTCATCAAAGAAAACCCGGTCTTCGTCCTCGTGCTCGGCACGTGTCCGACGCTCGCCATCTCGACGTCCGTCACGGCGGCCTTCGGCATGGGCCTCGCTGCGACGGCGGTCCTCATCCTCTCCAATATAGCAATCTCCGCGCTGCGGAAGGTCATTCCCGACCGGGTGCGCATCCCGTGCTACATCGTGCTCATCGCGGGCTTTGTCACCGTGGTCGAGCTCATCATGGAGGCGTATGCGTACAGCCTCTATCAATCGCTCGGCGTCTACTTATCGCTGATCGTCGTCAACTGTATCATCCTCGGCCGCGCGGAGATGTACGCGAACAAGCACGGCGTGATCGATTCGGCCATCGACGGCCTTGGTATGGGCCTCGGCTTTACGCTCGCGCTCTGCGCGATGGGCGCGATCCGCGAGGTGCTCGGCGCGGGCACCTTTTGCGGCTATCCGGTGCCGTGGTTCAGCGAGAACCCCATCGGCATCCTGACGATGCCCCCCGGCGGCTTCTTCGTGTTCGGCTGCATGATCGCGCTCATCAATAAGATCTCGAAGGGCAAGGCCATCAAGAAAAAGGAATTCGGCTGCGCCGGGTGCCCCGGCTGCAATGCCGACCAGTGCGGAAAGGAGGCGGTCGCGAAATGAAAACGATGCTCTTTGTCATCCTGACTGCCGCCATCACGAACAACTACGTGCTGGTCAAATTCCTCGGCATCTGCCCATTCCTCGGCGTGTCGAAAAAGCTCGACCAGGCGACGGGCATGAGCCTCGCGGTCATCTTCGTCGAGGTCCTCGCGACCGCCGTCACCTGGCCCATCTACCATCTGCTGCTGGCCGGAAAGATCGACTTTACGTACATGGAGACGGTCGTCTTCATCCTCGTCATCGCGGCGCTGGTGCAGCTCGTCGAGATCGTGCTCAAGCGCTACGTCCCGGCGCTGCACAAGTCGCTCGGCGTTTATCTGCCGCTCATCACGACGAACTGCGGCGTCCTCGGCGTGACGATGAACGTCATCTCCGACGGTATGGACTATCCCACCGCGCTGCTCACGGCGCTCGGCTGCGGCCTCGGCTTCTTCATGGCGATGGTCATCTTCTCCGGCGTCCGCTCCCGCGTGGAGGACGCGGAGCCGCCCGCAAGCTTTGAGGGCCTGCCAATCACGCTGGTCTCGGCGGCGATCGTGTCGCTCAGCTTCTTCGGCTTCTCCGGCGTGCTTGACCGGCTGTTCGGTTAAGGAGGTGCGGATATGGAAATTTGGGTACCGATCTTAGTGGTCTGCATCATCGGCCTCATCTGCGGCGTGGGTCTCTCGGTCGCGTCGAGCGTGATGGCCGTCAAGGAGGACGAACGCTTCCCGGCCATCCGCGACTGTCTGCCCGGCGCGAACTGCGGCGCGTGCGGCTTCACGGGCTGCGACGGCTACGCAAAAGCGCTGCTCCAGCCCGGCACGAAGACGAATCTCTGCGTCCCCGGCGGCGCGGAGACCGCAAAAAAGCTCGCTGCGGTCCTCGGCGTGGAGGCCGAGGCGGCCGTGCGGAACGTGGCTGTTGTGAAGTGCAGCGGCACGTGCGACGTCACGCAGCCGAAGGAGGAATATCGCGGCATCCGGAGCTGCGCCGCTGCGAAGCTGCTCTTCGGCGGACCCGGCAGCTGCACCTACGGCTGCATCGGCTATGGCGATTGTGCGGCAGCCTGTCCGCAGAAGGCAATCTCGCTCGAGCGCGGCATTGCGTTCGTCGACGCGGAAAGCTGCGTCGGCTGCGGCCTGTGCGCGAAGCAGTGCCCGCAGGGTGTGATCGCGGTCGTTCCGGAGACGGCAAAGTCCGTCGTCGCCTGCTCGAACCGCGACAAGGGCGCGGCCACGCGCAAGGTGTGCTCGGTCGGGTGCATTGGCTGCATGAAGTGCGCGAAGAACTGCGAGGCCGGGGCCATCACGGTCAGCGGCAATCTTGCAGCCATCGATTATGAGAAATGTACCGGCTGCGGCAAGTGCGCCGAGGTCTGCACGACCGGCTGTATCCGACTCGTTGATCTCAAGGTGCATGCATAAAAAAGCGAAAAGGAACCCCCTGCGGGGTTCCTTTTTTATCGGTTTTTGCAGCACAGGCAGAGTGTCCGCCGCTATGGGTACAGAGGGAAATTGGGGTAGTGCGGACGGGCCGATGAGGGGAATCGGCCCCGACAGGAGGTACACGGATTCGCCCGAGGGTGTTCGAGCGGGTCGGTGTATGCGGCCAGGCGGACAGGGGTGTCCGCCCCCTACAGAGTGCGGGGGAGATTTTCCGGGTGGTGCGGAAGGGCGCTGCGTTATTCAAGGGGGACGCCGCCGCAGAAGCGGATGGCGGCGCGGGCCAGCTCTGCCGTCGGGTCGATGAACGGCCCGGGGACCGGGAGCGTATCCGCGACGATCGGCAGTTCGGTACAGCCGAGGATGAAGAACTCCGCGCCGCGGCTGCGGAGACCGTCCAGGAGCCGTGCCCAGGTCTCCTGCTCCGGGGCGAGCGGCTTCGAGGCTTTGACGACATCGTAAATGAGATGCATCAGCACATCGCGCTCCGTCTCTTCCGGCAGGAGGAACGGTACGGACTCCGCTTCCAGTGCGCGGTCATAGAGGCCGGTGGAAAGCGTGCCCCTTGTCGCGAGGACGGCGGCAGTCTTGCCGGGGAATTTTGCGGCGCATGCCTTCGCTGTGGCGGCGAGCATGCTGAGAAACGGCGTGCCGGTTTTTGCCTGAAGCTGCGGCAGGAAATAATGCGCCGTGTTGCAGGGCATGATGATGCAGTCCGCGCCGCAGGCTTCCAGATGGCGCAGGGCGGAGGTCATTTCGGGTACGGGATCCGCGCCGCCGGAAAGGATGGCTGCCGTCCGGTCGGGGATGGCACTGTTGGAGTCAATATAGACGCGGAGATGGTCGCAATCGCAGGAGGCTGGGGTCAGCAGGGTAATTTTGCGGAACAGGTCTGCTGTGGCCAGCGGGCCCATGCCGCCGAGGATACCGATGGTTTTTTTCATGGCGCATGCTCCTTTATCCGGTGATCAGACCCTGCACGACCTTGACGGCCAGCAGGATGAGGACGATGATGACGGTCGGCTTGACGATCTTTGAGCCATTTTTGATGGCGAGACCTGCGCCGAGGAAGTGACCGGCGAAGCTTGTAACAGTGCCGATCAGGCCCAGCAGGAGGAAGACCTTGCCGCTCAGAAGGCTTGTGATCAGTGCGCCGATGTTCGAGGCGAGGTTGACCAGCTTGACGTTGCCGCTGGCTGTCCGGACATCCATTTTGGCCAGGTTGCAGAAGACCAGCAGAAAGAAGGTGCCGCTGCCGGGACCGTAGAAGCCGTCGTAGGCGCCGATGACGAAGGAGGCGGCGCAGACGATCGTCATCTGAAGCTTCGGTTCAATCTGTCCGCGCTCCTCCGGCAGCTGCCGCTGCCGCAGGACAACAAAGGCCACGACCGGCAGTACCAGAAGCAGCAGGTATTGCAGATACGCCTCCGGTACCATCAGCTGCAATTTTGTTCCGAAATGCGAGCCGATGAGCGAGGCGATGATTCCGGGAATGCCGAGTTTCCAGTCGACATAGCCGTTTTTGATGTACCGCCCGGTGGAGGCCAGCGAGCCGAGGCCGGCGGAGAGCTTGTTTGTGCCGAGTGCATAGTGTGCCGGCAGGCCGGCCAGCAGGTAGGTCGGCACGGAGATGATGCCGCCGCCGCCCGCGATCGCGTCCATGAATGAGGCAAAGAAGACGCCGATGGCCACGATCAGTACCATTTTCAGCGTCAGATCCGAAGCTCCCATGCTCAAAGCGCCCCCTTCAGAATCTGGTCGACGGCCCAGGCAAGGCCGTCCTGCTCGTTGGTCGGCGCGACGACGTCCGCCGCGGCCTGAATATGCGGTTTTGCGTTTCCCATGGCGATGCCGAGGCCGGCGGCCTGCAGCATCGGCAGGTCGTTTTCGCTGTCGCCGATGGCGGCGATCTCCTCCGGCCGCAGGCCGAGGCGCGACGCGAGGTCGAGCAGGATGGCGCCCTTGTTTGCGCCCTGTGCCATGACCTCCATGTCGAGCATGGCCGCCCGCGTCACGAACAGCGGCAGTTCTGCCATTTCTGCAAACGCCCGCTTCTGCTCGTCCGGGTCGACGAAGACCACGTAGTATTTATCGATGTCCCTCATCCTTGCATCCAGCAGCGCGCCCAGATCGGGTACCCCGTGGTGCGAGGAGAAGACGCTCACCAGCTCCGGCGGATAAAAACGGGTGAATTCCGCCATTTTTGCGGCCTGGTTGTAGACAACATCGTCCATGTACAGGCTGACCAGCGTATCGTAGCGGGCGAGGATCTGATATGCCTGCCGGGCCAGCGCGATGGGGACCGGATGTGAAATGAGGCGCTCGCCCGTCCGGAGATCCATCAGATACGCGCCCGTGCAGCCGAGCAGATACGGGATCTCCGGCACCCGGTCGAGCACCAGACGGCTTTCACTCAAGTCGCGGCCCGTGTTCAGCGCTACCAGGATCCCGGCGTCGATCGCGCCGCGCAGCGCGGCAAGCGTCGCCGGGGTGATCTCATTTCTGCCGTTTGTGATTGTGCCGTCCACGTCTATGGACAGCAGCCGGATCGCCATGGGAACCACCTCGTTTCTTACGCCGCTATTTTATCAGCAAGCAGCGCTGAAATCAAGGCGGGGGGCGTGGGAGAAATTCACAATTTCTTCTTTTTTTACGGGACGGGCTGTGATATAATACGACGAAGAATCTGTATTTTGTCCAAATGCGCGCTCTGCCGCGCGGAAAGGTTGTTATACATGGGACTGTTCAACAAATTATTCGGCACACGCTCGGAGCGCGAGGTCAAAAAGCTCGCGCCGCTCGTCGACGCCGTCATGGCCCTCGAGGACGATTACCGCGCGCTCTCGGATGAGGACCTGCGCGCCAAAACGCAGGAATTCCGCGACCGCCTCGCTGCCGGCGAGACGCTCGATCAGCTCCTGCCCGAGGCGTTCGCCACCGTCCGCGAGGCGGCGGACCGCGTGCTCGGCATGCGTCCGTACCGCGTGCAGGTCATCGGCGGCATCGTGCTCCATCAGGGCCGCATCGCCGAGATGAAGACCGGCGAGGGCAAAACGCTCGTTGCCATCCTCCCGGCCTACCTCAACGCCCTGACCGGTGAGGGCGTCCACATCGTCACCGTCAACGACTACCTCGCCAAGCGCGACTCCGAGTGGATGGGCAAGGTCTATCGCTTCCTCGGCCTCTCCGTCGGCCTCATCATCCACGACAAAACGCCGTCCGAGCGCCGCGAAGCCTATGCCGCCGACGTGACCTACGGCACGAACAACGAGTTCGGCTTCGACTACCTGCGCGACAACATGGCGTGGGAGAAGGCCGATCTGGTGCAGCGCGGGCATCATTACGCCATCGTCGATGAGGTCGATTCCATTCTTATCGACGAGGCGCGTACGCCGCTTATCATCTCCGGTCCGGCCGAAGGCGATGTCACCCGCTGGTACCGCGAGTTCGCCAAGCTGGTCGTCAAGCTGACCCGTGATGAGGACTACGAGGTCGACGAGAAGAAGAAGGTCGTCGGCATCCTCGATCCGGGCATCACCAAGGTCGAGGACTACCTCGGCATCGACAACCTGTACGAGCCGAGCAACACCGCTTTGATCGGTTATCTGAACAACGCCATCAAGGCCAAGGAACTGTTCCTGCGCGACCGCGACTACGTCGTGACCGGCGGCGAGGTGCTCATCGTCGACGAGCATACCGGCCGTATCCTGCCGGGACGCCGCTACAACGAGGGCCTGCATCAGGCCATCGAAGCCAAGGAAGGCGTGGAAGTCAAGCCCGAGAACCAGACCTTCGCCACCATCACCCTGCAGAACTACTTCCGCATGTACGACAAGCTGGCCGGCATGACCGGTACCGCCGAGACCGAGGCGGCCGAATTCATGGGCACCTACAAGCTCGGCGTGCTGCCCATCCCGACTAACAAGCCGATGATTCGCGAGGACAAGGACGATCTGATCTTCCGCACTAAGAAAGAGAAGCTCGCCGCCATCGTGCGCGACGTGGCCAAGCGTCACAAGAAGGGCCAGCCGGTTCTGCTGGGCACCGCGTCCGTGGAATCCTCCGAAGTCGTGTCCACCTTGCTTGATGTGGCCAAGATCCCGCACCAGGTGCTGAACGCGAAGCAGCATGACAAGGAAGCCGCGGTCGTGGCCGTCGCCGGTCGTAAGGGCGCGGTCACCGTCGCCACCAACATGGCTGGCCGTGGTACCGATATCATGCTCGGCGGCAACGTCGAGTTCCTCGCCGACGCGAAGCTCAAGTCCGAAGGCTACTCCCCGGACGCCACTCCGGATGAGTACGAGAAGCGTTGGCCGGGCACCTTGGCCGAGATCAAGGAACAGGTCAAGGACGAGCATGAGGAGGTCGTCAAGCTCGGCGGCCTGTATGTGCTCGGCACCGAACGACACGAATCCCGTCGTATCGACAACCAGCTCCGCGGTCGTTCCGGTCGTCAGGGAGATCCGGGCGAATCCCGCTTCTATCTGTCCCTTGAGGACGACCTGATGCGTCTGTTCAACACCCAGCTTGTTGCGCGCGTCATGGCCAAGGGCATGCCGGAAGGCGAGCCGATCGAGGCCAAGAGCGTCTCCAAAGGCGTGCGTACCGCGCAGAAGGCCGTCGAATCGCGTAACTTCGAAATCCGTAAGAACGTGCTGAAGTACGACGACGTGATGAACAAGCAGCGCACCGTCATCTACGCCGAGCGCCAGTCCGTGTTGAAGGGCGCCGACATCCACGAGGACATCCTCAGGTTCATCGACGACACCGTGCTGAGCTACATCAAGGGCGCCAACAATGGTTCCGACAAGCCGGCTGAGTGGGATTGGGACGGCCTGTTCAAGGCAATCGCCTCCGTGTATCCGATCGCCGTGGAACAGGAGGCCGCCAAGGACGCCGTCGCCAAGCTCAAGGGCGACAAGGCCGTGTCGGCGCTGAAGGAACTGATCGTCTCCGACGCCAAGGACCAGTATTCCGACTTCGAGGACAAGCTCGGTGCCGAAGGGTTGCGTCAGCTTGAACGCCGCGTGGTGCTCGCAGTGCTCGACCGTAAGTGGCGTGAGCACCTGTACGAGATGGATTACCTCAAGGATGGCATCGGCCTGCGTGGCATGGGCCAGCGCGACCCGCTGGTCGAATACCAGCGTGAAGGCTACCAGATGTACAACTCCATGATCGAAGCCATCAAGGAGGAGACCATCCAGCTGTTGTTCCATGTGGACATCGACCGTGTGGCCATGACCGAGGACGAATCCACCGAATCCGACGAGGATGAGGCGGTGAATGCGGCCGAAGCCGTGATGGGCTTGGATGGCGAGGCTTCCGCCACAGGTGAATCCGCTCCAGACGAGCCGGAAACCGATGATGAGGCCGAGAAGACCACCATCGATGAGCTGGCCGACGAGCAGAAGAACGAGAAGGGCATTGTCGGCATGCAGCCGATCAGCCACGCCGAAGGCAAGGTCCCGGCCAACAAGCGTCCGAAGAGCGAGGAACTCCACTCTCCGTGGGCCGACGGCCGCACCTTCCCGGGAACCGGCAAGAACGCCCAGTGCCCGTGCGGTTCCGGTCGCAAGTACAAGATGTGCCACGGCCAGAACGAGAAGTGATGACGGCGGGTCGGCATTGACCGACTGATGGCCAATCGAATATGCGCTGGGGGCATCCGATGATATGCGGATTCCGCCCCCCAGCGCATATTCACTCTCTGCGGATGGATATCGGCGTGATTATTCCACGGTGAATCCTTGCGATTCCGCATATTCGGGAAGTTCGATGGCCCATTGGCTGATGACGCCCAACGAGTTGCCTCCAGGCACCAGGGACGGTACCAGCGAGTCATGGTAAGCGGTGTTGAGGTGCGTCGCGAACGGCAGATTGTCCCAATCGTGGTTCAGCAGATTCGCGGATTTGACGTACACCTCATAGATGCGTTGATCGAAATACGGATCGACGATGGAGAGGATCTTCGGATTGCTCTGGAAATATCGGGTGGCGGAGAAACCGCCGAGGGGACGCAGGTCCACCGATTCGGGATTCGTCTGGAACCAGTGCGCGAACTGCAATGCCGCCCGCTGGCGTTTTCTCGAGGTCCGCGCGCTGATGGTAAGCACCGATCCGCCGATTTCCGCAGTGCAGACGTCATCCGGTGTTCCAAAGCTCGGCGGAAGCGTGACGCGCCATTTCCCGGCGGATGCCGGGTATGATGATGCGAGGATCTTTCCGAACCAGTTCGCGTATATGAATGTCGCGAACGTGCCATCCTCGGGAAGCGCGTATCGTCCGTCCCAGATCGGTTCGGCCTTGAGCACGCCATCATCGATGCAACGTTGGATGAATCGTGCCGTTTCCTGGATGACGGGATCCGTCAGCTGGAAGGAGATGCTGTCGGTGCCGGTGACGGTCCAGGGTTTTCCGTGCGCCATGCGCAGGAACGACAGGTAATGCTGCACATCGGTGGTGTCGATGATGCCCATCCACCGGTTTGGATTGCGTTGATGGAGTTTGACGCCTTCCTCATAGAACTGCTCCCATGTGGTCGGCGCTTTCAGACCGTATCGGTCGAGGATGTCCTTCCGATAGAACATCACGGTTTGGCCGGAATCTCCTGGAAGCCCGTAGAGGTGGCCTGCATAATGAGATGCGCGCCAAACGGCGTCGGTGTACAGTCCGCTCCATTTCTCCTCCACATTCGGGGTTCCGATGTCGAGCAATACGCCGGCCGCCGCGAATTGCGGGAGCTTGTCCCTCTCCACATTGAACAGATCGGGCACCGATCTGTTGTTGGTGACACGTTCCCAGTACAGGGCATTGGTCTGTTCCTGGGTATGGCCTTCTATGGGGTCTATGGCGATGTTCGGATGCGTCCGCATAAAGGCTTCGATGCGGGGAATCGTTTCGTTGAATTGACTGGAGAGCATGGTCAGGGTGACCGTGTCGTCATCCCGTTCCTTGAGGTTGACATACGGTCCGAGCCGCATTGTCGAGCGACGCGACGCTATCACGGATTCCCTCTTGATGTATTCCGACGAATCGGTGAAGTTCACCGTATGCGGGGCTTCGGCGGCGATCTCGTTAAGCAATATCTTGGCTGCTTGCTTGGCCAGGATCTGGGCGTGCTGGTCGATGGTGCTCAAAGGAACGGATTGCGCCGCCGCCTCCTCGATATTGTCGAAGCCGATGACTGACACATCGTCCGGAATACGCATTCCCGAACGGCGTGCCGCGGAAATGAAGCCGATGGCAAGCTGGTCGTTGTATGCGAACACCGCGTCCGTGGGATGCTTGAGATACTGGGCGAAGGCCTGCTTTCCTCCATCCAGGGTGATGTCGAATCCTCGTACCGTTCGCACGGATAGGTCGTATCGATATGCGGCGGTCCGGATCATCCTGCGTCTTGTCTCGCTGGACCATGTGTTCGCGTTGCCGGCAAGATATGTGATAGAACGATGCCCGGTCTCATGCAGATGACGCACGGCCGCATCGATGGCATTCTGGGGATCGCTGGTGACGCTTGGGATGCCTGTGATGGACCGGTTGATCATCACTGTGGGACGGACCATGACCACACGTTTGAGATCGGGCTCGCTCATGGTGGAGGAGATGAAAGCCAGGCCGTCGACTGATCGTGTGAGTTTGGCGATGGTCTGTTTGCTGACGGCGTATTCGCTGGAGGATTCAAGCATCAGCAGATCATAGCCGTGGGGTCGCAAGGCGTCTCTCAAGTAGTGCAGGATGTCTGCGTAGAAAGGATTGCGGCAATCCGGAACGACCACGCCGATCATACTGGTCGATTGCAAAGATGGGGGCCTTGCCGCGGGGTCGGCGGCCAGATATCCAAGCCTTTCCGCCACTTGACGGACTCTGAATTCGGTTTTCGCGGAAAGCCGTCCGGGCTTGGACAGCGCGCGTGACACGGTGGAAGGACTTACGCCTGCCTCCTTGGCGATGTCATAGATGGTCACCTGCCTGTCTTGGCCGGGCTTTGCGTTCGATGTGCTTGCTGATGTCGTCATGACTGCTCCATATGGTTGTTGCCAACTGTTGCCTTACGATAGCAGGTTCTGGCAACTATTGGCAATCTTTCGCCCTCCATGTGTGCTGAGAACGATACTGAAGACAGGTTGATTCAGGAACCACGAATCATCGGCTGTGGATCGATTCGCTGTTCAATGAAGAATCCTGATGGAGACAACATATGGAGGAACAATGACGATTTCCATAACATCGAATACGGAAATTACAGGAGCGCATGTTTCCGAAGCGGTAGGCTTCGCAGTGGAAGACGTCGAACGGGACATCGCCAAGACCACATTGCCGGGTGACGAACCGGGCGCGCGTATCGTTCTCGTTGAGGAACCTCATGAGGATGAGGCGTGGGAGGTCAAGGTCAACGGCAACGACATCGAAGTGCATGCCGGTGATGATTTCGG
>DBLB01000196.1:19318-19463 GCA_002298695.1 Clostridiales bacterium UBA735
ACGACCAGCGTTTCGAGCCGGTCGAGAAGATCGTGGTAGCCGATGACTTCACCGCAAAGTCCAAGCCCACCGCGGTGCGGTACAAGGGCTTCTTCATCAACGATGAAGTGCTGTTGGAGGACTGGAACGTCGACAACGACAAGGA
>DBLB01000138.1 GCA_002298695.1 Clostridiales bacterium UBA735
GATTCAGAATGCTTTTCGGGCGGTCTTAGCCTTGAAGCGCAGCACTTTGCCATTGTACAGCGGTGTCATACCTTTCTTGATGATGATGTTACGCACGGTATTGGCTGCGCAATGCAGCTCCTTCTTTGCAATGGCATTGGGCGTCCAGCCGTCTTTCAAGCGGAGTTCAATTACCGCATAATCTTCGTAAGTCAGGTGTTTATCTTTTTGTGGTTTGTGATATGATTGGGATAGTCCGTAGCAATCATCTCTTTCTGTGTTGATCTTTTCTGGCAGATTGATTCTAACACAGAGGTCCTCGCTATGGACCTTTTATTTGTATATGCGCAACTTCATTTTACAGCGCGCGAAAAATAGTTTTCTCAAATTACTGTCTTATCGGCACACAGCTAATAGGCGGTAGTTTTTGCGCAATCCGAAAAAGCTGTATTCCCGGACTGTAATCAAAAGGAGGGTGCAGGCACTGCCTGCACCCTCCTTTTCAGAACCTGCTGATGTACAATTCTTCGGCCTGCTGCTGCGCTTCGATCAGTCGTCTGCGAAGTTCAGTCAGTGCCTGTTCCGCTGATGTGACAGCGTTGAACAGCACAAGATATTCCTGCGTGAGTTCGTCCAATTTTCTCGCCTCCCAGGCTGTTGTTCTGCGGGCGGTTATCACTGATTACTCCACCCGACATCCACATCATACCTGTTTTCGGCGGAAATTGCTGTCGAATTCTGTCGGCAGCGAAAAAATACGCTAAGAATCTGTCAAGGAGCGGCTGCGTCAGCCGTGTGTGCCTTCTGCATGCAGCATCAGATGGACGCGCAGTGCGGCGGCCTGGGTTTTTGCATCCGGGATCTGACCGGCCAGCACTTGCGCGACGAGCTCGGAGAGCGGCATCCGGAAGACGTTGAGAAATTCGTCCTCGTCCAGCTCCCGTTCGCCGAAGGTCAGGCCGCGAGCCAGAAACATATGGATTTTCTCCGTGGAATATGCGCCGACCGGGTAGAAGAGACCGAGCGGCGTCCACTCGGAGGCGACGGCGCCCGTTTCTTCACGCAGTTCGCGCTTTGCAGCCTCCAGCGGATCTTCACCGACGGCATCCAGCTTGCCGGCCGGAATCTCTGTGAGCACTTCCCGCAGCGGATAGCGGTACTGCCGCTCCAGCAGCACGTCGCCATTTTCCAGAAGCGGCAGAATGCAGACCGCACCGAGATGGCAGTTATATTCGCGCGTGGCAGTTTTGCCATTCGGCAGCTGGACAACATCTCTGCGGATGTGCAGAAGATTGCCGTCATATTTTGCTTCGGACGAGAGCTGAACCTCAACTAAGTTTTCAAAGTCTTTCATATGAATGCCTCCGATCATCGGATAGATTTACCTGTATGATATGCCGCCGGCCGGAGACACTATGCCCAGAGAGCATTTGCACCGGATCCGGCAGATCCCACATCTGCGTTGAAAAAGGGCACTTTTTCAAAGGAACGGCATCGCGCTGACCGGTTGCGGGGCTGGGCTGTCCTCTGATCGGGACACCCGCGTGCGCGGCAGATCCTCTCGTGCGGCGGCGGCTCCGATGTGCGCGCGGAATGGGCTGCCGTGTTCCGGCTGGGCCGGGATGGAGCATTCCATCCCGGCTTTTGGCTTTTCAGGAGCGCTGCACCCATTCAGGTGGGACGCATGTGCGGATCGTTGAATGCTTCAGTGTCCAGCGTGATGATTGCGTAATAGCGCTTGCCTTCGGCCGAGAGCGCCTGTTCCAGCTCGTGCTGGATGGTACGCGCCTGTGGCTCGAGGTCGAACGGGATGACCAGATCAAAAATGACGTTGGTATGTCCGCTGCCGCGCACCATGCGGAAATCATGAATGGAAAGGCGCGGGTCACGAGCGTGCAGAAATGCAATGACGCGCGCCCGGAGCGCATTGGATTCTGCGTCGTCCGTGACAATGGGGTCACAGTGCAGCACGAGGTCGACGTGCAGTGCATTCCGGATCTCGCGCTCCATATCGTCGAGCAGCTCGTGCGCGCCCAGAATATCCATACGGTAGTCCACCTCGGCGTGCGCGCTGGCAAAACGGCGGCCCGGACCGTAGTCGTGGACTATCAGATCGTGGACGCCGAGAATGCCGGGATAGCTTTTAATTTTGTCGGCGATCGCGTGGACGAGAGATTCATCCGGTGCCTGTCCGAGCAGTGGATTTACGGTATCCCGTGCGATGCCGATGCCCGACCAGAGAATGAACAGCGCGACCAGCAGGCCGGCATAGCCGTCAAGCAGCAGCCCGGTCATGCGGCCAAGCACGGTGCAGAGCAGGACGGCGGACGTCGTGATGACGTCGTTGCGGCTGTCAGCGGCAGTAGCCAGCAGCGCCGGGGACTGGATACGCCTGCCGAGCGTCCGATTGAAGTGCGCCAGCCAGAGCTTGAGAAGAATGGAGGCGAGCAGCACCAGAACAACGGCAAGCGAGCACTCGACGGGCTGCGGGTGCAGAATTTTCGCGACAGAGGATTTGACCAGTTCTGCACCAATGAGCAGAATTGTTGCAGCGACGGCCAGCCCGGCCAGATATTCCATGCGGTGGTGGCCGAAGGGATGCCCCTCGTCGGCAGGCCGCGCAGCGAGGCGGAAGCCGATCAGTGTGACAAGAGAGCTGGAAGCATCAGAGAGGTTATTGACTGCGTCCGCCATAATCGAGACGCTGCCGGAAATTGCGCCGATTGTCAGCTTCCCGGCAAACAGCAGCGTATTGCAGAGAATGCCAGCCAGACCGGACAGGCGGCCATATGCTTCCCGCACGGCAGGAGAATCGGTGTTCTGAAAATTATGGATGCAGCGGCGGAGCAGAAAATTTGTCATGCGCCGAACCTCCTGAATGTTGGTTCCTGTTATTATACATGCAGTGCGGCAAATTGACAAGGGCGGAAAACGGGCGAACAACGTTCTGCTTTTGCGGAAATTTCAAGGACAGGGGCCGGCCTGGCGACCGGCTCCTGTTTTTGGAATATGGCAGGATCACGCGTGGATTCAGATGATCTCGACTTTGATGAGATTTGTGTTGCCGGATGTGCCGTTTGGCATGCCGCCGGTCATGACGACCTTGTCGCCCGGCTGTAAATGCAGCGCCTGCTTTGCGGCGCGGAGCGCGTGGTAGAACAGGACGTCGATCGAGTTGAACTGTTCGCTGAGCACTGGAGTCACGCCCCAGGACAGCGCCAGCTTGTACCAGACGGCACGATTGGTTGCCATGCCGATGATATCGACCGGCACACGGAAGCGGGAGACCATGCGCACCGTCCGTCCGGACAGCGAACTGACAACGATGCCCTTTGCACCGATGTCGATGGCCATGCCGCAGGTGGCATGGGACATGGCGTCGAGCAGGCTGTTGATGTGGAATTCCGTATTGCGGAACCGCTTTTCGTAGTTGATGTGCGATTCTGTTTCGGCAGCAATGGCGGCCATGGTTTCCACGGCGAGCACCGGGTATTTGCCTGCGGCAGTCTCGGCAGAGAGCATGACGGCGCTCGTTCCATCATAGACCGCGTTGGCAACATCGGAGATCTCGGCACGTGTCGGGCGCGGACTGTGGACCATGGATTCGAGCATTTCGGTGGCTGTGATGACGCGCTTGCCGAGCAGACGGCAGGTGGTGATCAGCCGCTTCTGAATGGCGGGCAGCTCGGTGAACGGCACCTCGACGCCGAGATCGCCGCGCGCGACCATAATGCCCTCACAGGCCTCGCAGATCTCTTCAATGTTGTCGACACCGGCGCGGTTTTCAATTTTGGCGATGATCTCAATGTCGCCTCCGCCGTTGGCGGTCAGGAAATTCCGCACATCCAGCACATCCTGCTTGCAGGAGACGAATGACGCTGCGACAAAGTCCACGCCGTGCTCAATGCCGAACAGCAGATCGGCCTTGTCCTGCTCGCTGAGGTAGTCCTGCCGGAGCACCTTGTTCGGAAAGCTCATGCTCTTGCGGTTGGACAGCGTGCCGCCGGCCAGAACGCGGCAGCGGATCTCCGTTCCTTCGATGGTGAGCACTTCGAAGATCACAAGGCCGTTGTTGACCAGGATGCGGTCGCCCGGGTGGAGTTCCTCTGCGAGGCCGGCATAGCTGACGCTGACTGTGTGCTCATCGCCCTCAACGGAGCGCGTGGTGAATGTGAATGCATCGCCGTCGTGCAGCTCGATGCTGCCGGAACGGAATGTTCCGATGCGGTATTCCGGCCCCTTCGTGTCGAGCAAAATGGCGATCGGCAGATCGAGCTCCTCGCGCACGGCGCGGATCATGTTCAGCTTTTCCAGCTGTTCTGCGTGTGTGCCGTGGGAGAAGTTCAGACGCGCGACGTTCAGCCCGGCCCGGCACAGGGCGGCGAAGACGGCACGGTCGCTGCTGGCCGGGCCGATGGTTCCGATGATTTTGGTTTTTCTCATATTATCCCTCGATTTTTGCAGATTCCGTGGTTATCCGGTGCGGCGGCCCCATCGGAGCAGCTGCGTGAAAAAGTACCGGCATAAAAAGCGCCTCCTGCCCCGCAGGGCGGCGTCCGCCGGAAATGAAAAGGACAGAACCGGCCGGTTCTGTCCCGCAGCGCGCCGAAGCACGCACATCGATCTCCCGATGGTCAATACGAATAGGACGCGGAAGTTCCGGCCCTATGACAGACTCCACCACTCGGATTGACGGCCCTATTTTAGCATATGCAGGATTCTGCGTCAATGTGCAGCAGTGTTAAAAAAATACCGTAAACGCTGCCGGAATTTGTGCGCCGGAGTACTGCGAAGATAAAAATATGAAGTGGACAGTGCGATTTATTAAAAATTGTAAATTGACCAAAATTATGCGGCGTTTTTGGCGCATCCTACAAAAATGTCAAGTTGTACAAGAAAGTGCGGAAAATCGCTTGCATTTTCACGCAATGTATCCTAATATACTAATGTACAATTTCATTCAAATTGCGTTTATGGCATTCTGACCGCAAGCCGGGCAGATGCTGCAAATTCTGACGGCGCTGCCGCCGGGAACTCGGAGGGAACTACATGCAGGGACGGCCAATCAAGGTCGATGAGACGCTTCAGGAGCTGACACCGCACGGAACGAATACGTTTCCGGTCTCCATGGACGAGCAGCATGTCACGGATGTGGGCTGCTGTAATATTGCGCACTGGCATTATGAGATCCAGATCGTGCGCATGATCGAGGGAGAGGCGCTGTTCTGCACGCCGGGGCACGAATTCTGCCTCCACGCAGGCGAAGGCATTTTCCTCAACAGCGGCGTGCTGCACGAGGTGCGCCGGAACGGCGAGAGCGACGGCGTTTATATCTGCGTGAATTTCAGCCCGTCGATCCTGTCTG
This sequence comes from Clostridiales bacterium UBA735, assembly GCA_002298695.1. Classification (GTDB taxonomy): domain Bacteria; phylum Bacillota; class Clostridia; order Oscillospirales; family Oscillospiraceae; genus CAG-170. The sequence goes on from DBLB01000138.1 coordinate 5,345, forward strand.
CGGACGTCAACAGCGCGATCTACCGCGACTATGTCGCGCCGCTGACCGGGAGCGAATCCATGCAGGCGTTTGCCCTGCGCGGTGAGGCCTGGCATCAGGAAATCCTGGCGCGTCTGCTGGAGCTGGCGGCCATCAACGACCGACAGGAATACGGCTATGAGCTGGAAATGAAGATCCTGCTCTGCCGGATCTGGCATCTGATCGTGGTCAACAACCGGAATTGTGCGGAGAAAGCCGCCGTCGTCTCATTTGCAGACAAGCAGCGGGCGCGCATTTTAACGAATTTTATCCAGCAGAATTACCGCCGCCGGCTGACGCTGGCGGATATCGCAGCGGCAGGCCATGTGAGTGCCGGCGAATGCTGCCGGATTTTCCAGAGAACGGGGCTGCCGTCGCCGATCGTCTATCTCAAGCAGACGCGCGTGGCACAGAGCGCGAAGCTGCTGACCTGTACCAATCTGGACGTGATGGAGATCGCGTTCCAAAGCGGTTTTGAAAGCAGCAGCTACTACGCCAAGTGCTTCAAAAAGGAGATGAACTGTACGCCGGGCGAATATCGTCAGACGCACAGAAAAAATTATACCATTGCAGATGAGCTTGCCTCGGGGCAGATGCGGGACTGAAAAAATAAAGAGAAACCGGAGAGGAGGACCAGGATGGGAGAAAAGATCAAGTCGGTCCATGCGCGGCAGCTGATCGACTGCAAGTGCCGGCCGCTGGTAGAGGTAGATGTGATAACGGAGGGCGGAGCGCTGGGGCGCGGCGAAGCGCCGACAGGCAGCTCGGTGGGCATGTACGAATCGTATGTGCTGCGGGACAACGATCCGAAGGAATACCACGGCATGAGCGTGCACAAGGCAGTGGCGAACGTGAACGAGATCATCGGGCCGAAGCTGATCGGGATGGACGTCCAGGATCAGCGGGCGCTGGATGAGGCGATGATCGCGCTGGACGGGACGGCGGACAAGCATGTGCTGGGAGGAAATGCGATCTACAGCACGTCGATCGCCTGCTTCCGGGCAGCGGCGGAGAGTGAACACCGGCCGCTGTACGATTACATCGCGCAGGGGAAGATCAAAACGGTATCGATCCCGTCGTTCAACGTCATCAACGGCGGACTGAACGACGGCATCCGGCAGGCGTACAACGAGTTCATCGTGATGCCGTACCGGGCGGAGGACATCGAGCAGGCGGTGGAGATCGCAGTCGATGTGTTCCAGCACCTGGGGCCGGTCATCAAGCGGTACACGCGCAAGGAGGCGGCGGTAGGCCGGTCGTATGGCTGGACGGCGCCGTCGGAGGACCCGGAAGAATGCATCAAGCTCATCCTGGAGGCGGTCGACCGGTGCGGCGTGCTGGACAAATGCGCGCTGGCGCTGGACTGCGCGATCAGCGACATGTATGACGCGGAGACGAAGACGTATTATCTGGACGGCAAGCAGCGGACGACGGAGGAAATGATCGGGTACATGAAATACCTGACGGAGAAATATCCATTCGTGTTTGTGGAGGACATGCTGGACGAGAACGACTGGGACGGCTTCCGCAGGGCGCACGAGGAAATTCACCGGACGCTGATCATCGCGGACGATTTCACGGTGACGAACAAGGCGCGGATCGAGCGCGCGGTGGCGCAGGACTCGATCGACGGCTTTATTCTGAAGCCGAACCAGGTGGGCACGATCACGGAGGCGCTGGATGCGCACGAGTATGCGAAGGCGCACGGGCTGCTGTCGATCCCGTCGGGGCGGAGCGGCGGCGTGATCGGGGACGTGGTGATGGACCTGGCGGCGGGCTTGCAGATCCCGTTCATCAAGAACGGCTGTCCGCGCTCGGGCGAGCGGATCGACAAGCTCAATTTCCTGATGCGCGTCAAGGACTCCTACCCCGGCTGCCATATGGCCAAAATCGACCAGATCGTCCGATTCTGAGAGAATTCCATCATTTTTTCGGCAAAGGGAAGCACGCCCTTTTCATAACAAAAAAGAGAGGAAAGAAAACATTATGATGAAAAGAGTATTCGCAATCGTCCTGGCGCTTGCCCTGGTTCTGACCATGGGAGCCTGCGCAAAGAAAGAGGAGAAAGTCACCATCCGTCTGGCGCATAACGTTACCCTCGGCGGCACCGAAGACAAGGCCGCCAACAAGTTCGCAGAACTGGTCAAGGAGAAGACCAACGGCACCGTGGAAGTCACCGTTTACGGCGGCGGCCAGCTCGGCGACGAGACGGAGCTGCTGGAAGGTCTCCAGCTCGGCACGGTCGATGCCGCGCTCGCAACGTCCGCCTACATCTCCAACCTCGTTCCGCAGTTCGGCCTGCTCGACCTGCCGTTCCTGTTCTCCGACTATCAGGACGTGCATGACAAGCTGGAAGGCGAAGCCGGTGAGTATCTGAAGGATCTGCTGCTCGAAAAGGAAAACATCCGCGTGCTGGGCTACTTCTGCTCCGGCTTCCGTGTGATGCTGACCAAGTCCGCTCCCATCACCTGCCTTGCCGACATCCAGAACCGCAAGATGCGCGCGCCGGAAGTCCCGGTCTACATCGACATGTTCAAGGCCCTCGGCGCGGCGCCCACGCCCATCCCCTTCGGTGAAGTCTACACGTCCATCAACACCAACGTGGTCGACGGCGTTGAGGTCTGCGCAGAAGAAATGTACACCATGAAGTTCCACGAAGTCGGCAACTACATTGCCAAGACGAACCACATTTTCTCCACCATGATCCCGCTGATCAGCGAGTCCCTGTTCCAGAAGCTGAGCGAAAGCCAGCAGCAGGCCGTTCTCGAAGCTGCGGCAGAGGCTGTGGAATGGGAATGGAACGAATTTGAAGAGGCCGACGCGCATGCCCTGTCCGAGATGGAAGCGTCCGGCATCGAAGTGACTGAGCTGACCGACCGCGACGCGTGGATCGACGCCTGCTCCTCCATGCAGGACAGCTACGCTGCCGATTACGAAGCAGAGGATCTGCTCGCCATGCTCCGCAAATAAGCTCCAACCGCCGCTGCGGGGAGCCGTTCCGGCTCCCCGCAGTCTGCGAATGACCGCACAAGGAGGTTCTGTTGAACGCTATGAAAAAACGCAATCCCTTTGATTCCGTGATCCATGTGCTGGACAAGATCTGCTCCGGCCTTGCCGCGGTTTTTCTGGCCATCGCTGTCGGTTCTTCGGTGATCCAGGTCGTCAGCCGCACCATTCTCGGTTCGCCGCTGACCTGGACGGAAGAGGTCGCCCGCTTTGCCGGCATCTGGATGACCATGTTTGCCATGGGCCCGATCTTCAAGGACCGCGGCCACATCGGCGTGGACTTCATTTATAACAAGTTCCCGAACGCGTCCAAAAAGTATGTGGACGTCATCAATGACCTGATCACCATCGCCGTCATGCTGCTGTTCACGGTCTTTGCCGTGATCCTGCTGAAAAACGGTGCCCGCACGTCCTCCCCGGCGCTGCGTCTGCCGATGAGCGTAATCTATTCCGGCGTCGTGATCGGCGGCGGCTGCTCGGTCCTGTTTGCAATCTATGCAGCCATCGGCCACACAAAGGAGAATTTCTCCGGTCATTCCAAGGAGGTGTCGTAAATGGATCCTGTTCTCGTTCTGATCGTCAGCTTCCTGCTGTTCATGATTATGAATATGCCGCTCGGCATCGCCATCGGCGGCTCTTCCCTGCTGGCCATTTTCGCCTCCGGCCTGTCCGGCATTCTGCTGCCGCAGCAGACGTTTGCGCAGCTGAACTCCTTTTCCCTCATGGCTGTGCCGATCTTCATCCTTGCCGGTGAGATCATGGAGCACGCGGGCATCACAAAGCGCATCGTCCGCTTCGCCTCCGCCATGATTGGCCATTTTCACGCCGGTCTGGCGCAGATCTCCATTCTGTCGTCCATGCTGATGGCCGGTATTTCCGGCTCTGCGGCGGCCGATGCCTCTGCGCTCGGTTCCATGCTGATCCCCGCCATGCAGGACGAGGGCTATGATCCCGATTTTGCCGTCGCCGTTCTGGCCGCCGGCAACACGATCGGCCCAATCATCCCGCCCTCGATCATGATGATCATCTACGGTTCGATGACCGGCGTGTCCATCGGTTCGATGTTCATCGGCGGTATTGTCCCCGGCATTCTGTTCGGCCTCGGCATCATGTTCCTCATCAACTTCATGAGCCGCAAGCGCAACTTCCCGCGCCACCCGCGTGCAGCGGGCAAAGAACGCTGGCAGGCGTTTGTCGGCGCCCTCGGCGCGCTGGTCATGCCCGTCATCATTGTCGGCGGCATCCTGACCGGCTACTTCACCGCGACAGAATCCGGCGTCATTGCCATTGTCTATGCGCTGGCCTACGGCCTCATCATGAAGACCGTCAAGTTCAAGGATATCCCGGGCATCCTTGTGGCTGCTGCCAAGGGTTCTGTCACCCCGATGTTCCTGATCGGCATCGCGGCCGTTATGGGCTGGATCCTGGCCCGCAACGACATGCCCGCCGCCGTCGGTGCGCTGTTCGGTTCCATCACCGATTCCGCGGTCGTGCTCATGATCATCATCTGGGCGTTCTATCTGTTCATCGGCATGTTCATGGAGGACACCGCCGCTATGATCATCCTTGTCCCGATCCTGGCCCCGCTGGCGGATTCCTACGGCATCAACCCGGTCCATTTCGGCGTCTTCACCGTCGTGACCCTGCTCATCGGCTGCATCACGCCGCCGGTCGGCATGCTGCTGTTTGTCTGCAGCGCCATCGGTAAGATCAAAGTTTCCCGCGTCTATAAGACGATCCTGCCGTTTGTGATCATTCTGGCGTTCATCGCGTTGATGATGGCTATTTTCCCGCAGCTCGTCACGCTGCTGCCGAGCCTCGTCGGCTGATTATTTGAAAAAAGGGGGACCCACTTCGCATGACTTACGAACAACGCATTATGGCGGCCATCCGCGGCGAAGCCATCGACCGCCTGCCGTTTGCACCCCGGCTTGACCTCTGGTATCAGGGCAACAAGAATCAGGGCACGCTGCCGGACAAGTACAAGAACGCCTCCCTCGTCGATATCGTCGACGACATGGACGTCGGCTATCACTGCACCGTCCCGAACTTCAGCACCATCGTCCATCCCGACGACAATGCCCACGTCGGCCTCGGCCTGTACAACACGAAATCCGTGTTCTACACCATCGAGATGGATGTGGACTATGAAGTCTCGCACAACGGCGGCGAAACGACGACCGTCTATCATACGCCCTACGGCGACCTGACCGCCTCCACGCATCTGGACGACGCCATGGTTCTGGCCGGCATCAACCAGCCGCATATCACGAACCCCGCCGTCAAGGATCACGAGGACTATAAGAAGATCGCCTACATCTTCGACCACATCACCATCAAGCCGCGCTACGAGTATTACTACCTGCTCAAGGAGCCGATCGGCGACCGCGGCCCGGTCGTCGGCTTCCAGTACGAGGGCGGTTCTCCGATGCACGGCCTGCTGAAGGAGATGTCCCGCTTCGAGCAGTTCTGGTACGACTACTTCGATTACATCGAAGAGATGGAGGAATGCTGCGAGAGCATCCGCCGCGTCATGCGCGAGATCCTGCGTGTCGTGGCCGATTCGCCGAGCGAGATCCTCTATGTCGGCGCGAACTATGACTTCATGACCACCAACCCCAACATGTTCAAGCAGTACATCACCGACGATCTGCGCTGGAGCTCCGACTTCCTGCACAGCAAGGGCAAATACTGCCTGACCCATACGGACGGTGAGAACAAGCGCCTCGTCGACGAGTATGTCGAGGCCCACATTGACATCGCCGACTCCGTCTGCCCCGCGCCCATGACCTCGCTCAGCCTGGCTGACCATCGCGAGGCGTTCCAGAACAAGATCTGCATCTGGGGTGGCATCGCGGCGATCTCTGTGCTGGAATCGTCCATGACGGACTACCAGTTCGAGAAATATGTCAATGAGATGCTGGAGCAGTGCGGCGACGGCCGCCGCCTCATCCTCGGCGTGGCCGACTCCGTGCCGCCCGGCGCAAAGTGGTCCCGCATGGAGTACCTGAACCAGAAGATCCGCGAATTCGGCCCGGTCCGCTGAGTTTCAGAGCATTGAAAACCTGCAAAGCGCCCCTCTCCGCACGGAGAGGGGCGTTTCTGCATCCCGCAGGGGCACACGCCCCTGTCCACCCGCCAACCCGCACCAATCCGCCCGGAAACCCCGGGCGAATCCGTCCCGCCCAAACAGCCGCAGCCGGAAAGATTGGGGGGTTTCCTTTTGACGGAAAATGCGGTATAATACAGACACAATGATAAAAGGGGGCGTCTGCGTTGCTGCCGGAAGGATTTATGCGGCGGATGGAGCGGCTGCTTGGAAGTGAATACGAAGAATTTCTCGCCGCATATGACCGGCCGCGCAACGTCGGCCTGCGGCGCAGCCCGCGCAAGGGTGCGCAGCTTTCGCTGCCGGAATTCGGGCTGACGCCGGTGCCCTGGTGCCCGGATGGGTTTTACTACGACGCCGCGACGCGTCCGGGACTCTCTCCGCTGCATGAGGCAGGCGTTTTCTATTTGCAGGAGCCGAGCGCCATGGCCCCTGCGGAGCTGCTGGACATACAGCCGGGGCAGCGCGTGCTCGACCTCTGCGCCGCGCCGGGCGGGAAGAGCACGCAGATCGCCGGCAAGCTTGCCGGCCGGGGCCTGCTCGTCTGCAATGAAATCCAGCCGAAGCGCGCGCAGATCCTCGCGCAGAACATCGAACGCATGGGCGTTGCGAACGCGCTGGTCACCAACGAACACCCCAAAAATCTGGCAGCCCGGTTTCCGGGCTATTTTGACCGCATTCTCGTCGATGCACCGTGCTCCGGCGAGGGCATGTTCCGGAAGGAGGAAGACGCGGTCACAGACTGGTCGGAGGAGATCGTATCAATGTGCGCTGTACGGCAGCTCGAGATCCTGCGCACGGCAGCGCAGATGCTGCGCCCCGGCGGGCGGCTGGTCTATTCGACGTGTACGTTTTCGCCGCAGGAAAACGAGGGCGTGATCTCCGCCTTTCTGAAGGAAAACAGCGATTTTGCGATCCTTCCCATCGATGCGCCGTGGTTTGCGCCCGGACAGCCGGACTGGATCGCGGATCCTGTGCCGGGCCTCGGGGGAACGGCGCGCCTCTGGCCGCATCGGCTGCGCGGCGAGGGGCATTTTGCCGCCGTGCTGCAAAGGGACGGCGACATGCCCAGGTGCGAGGTCCCGACGGAACCTGGCGTGCGTGCGCCAAAGGAAGTTCTGGAATTTGCCGAGGCGGCGGGCGCGGCCCTGCCGGATGGGAAATATGTGCAGTTCGGCGTGCGGGTATTTCTCGCGCCGGAGCAGCTGCCGGGGCTTCGCGGACTGAAGGTGCTGCGCTGCGGGCTGGAGCTCGGCGAACTGCGCAAGGGACGCCTCGACCCGGCGCATGCCTGGGCGCTCTGGCAGCCGGACGGTTCCGGTACGGTTGACCTGCGGCGAACCGATCCGGTTCTTTCCCGGTTCATGGCCGGCGAGGTCATTCCGGCGGACTGCACGGGGTGGACGCTTGTGCGTGTCGAGGGCTGCGCCCTCGGCTGGGGCAAAGGGTCCGGCGGACAGCTGAAAAATCATTATCCGAAGGCGCTGCGGCGCTCGTTGTGAGGGAGTGCTATGGAAGAAAAGAAGAAAATTCTGATCGTCGAGGACGAGCGGGCTATCGTGGAAATTTTGAAATTCAATCTCATGCGCGAGGGTTACGAAACGCTCGAGGCGCTCGACGGCGAGACGGGCCTGCAGCTTGGCCTGACCGGCGACCCTGACCTCATCCTGCTGGACGTGATGCTGCCGAAAATGAACGGCTTTGACATCTGTGCCAGGCTCCGCGAGGTGGGCAGCACCGCGCCGATCATCATGCTGACGGCACGCGAGGAGGAGACGGACAAGGTCTTCGGCCTCGAGGCCGGGGCGGACGACTATATGACAAAGCCGTTTTCCATGCGCGAGCTGCTGGCACGCGTGCGGGCGAATATCCGGCGCAGAAGTCTCGACCTCAACGCCCGCAAATCCGTGGGCAGGCTGATCGAGGCGCAGGGGCTGACGATCGACCCGGCGACGTTCTCCGTCATGCGGGATGGCCGCGCCGTTGATCTGACGCAGAAGGAATACGACCTGCTGCTGTACCTTGTGCAGGAGCGCGGAAAGGTCTTTTCCCGCGAGGATCTGATGCAGAAGGTCTGGAATTACGACTATTACGGCGATATGCGGACCGTGGACGTGACGGTGCGCCGCCTGCGCGAGAAGATCGAGGACGACCCGGGCAAACCCACGCGCATCCTGACCCGGCGCGGCGTGGGGTATTACTTCGCAGAATAACCTTTGGCAGATCATTTGCCGAATGGATGCATCGATCAAATCGGAGTTTTCCTTTCAGCAAGCAAAACGGGGAGGTGGAGGCCGTGCGCACGCTTCGCATGAAGATGGTCATGATCATGGTCATCCTCATTCTGGCCCTGATGACGGTGATCGGCGCATTTCTGATCAGCGGCGTCAGCAACTTCTATATTTCGGAATTCTATGTCCAGATGGAGAAGACGTTCTCACCGGAATTCATCGGGCAGCTGCAGCGGCTGGCTGACGAGGACGGCGGAGCGGCGCAGATGAAGGAGCTCCTGATGGCGCAGACGGGTCTTGGCATCGACGTAACGGACCGGAATGTGTACATTCTGGACAGCATGGGGCGCGTGCTTGAGGGGTCGGATGACCGGACGCAGGTCAGCATGTCGCAGAACCTGCTGACCGCCATGAACGGCGAGGTCGGACAGACCGGCTCCGTGACCGGCGATTTCATGGATCTGGCCGTCCCCGTTGTGACGCAGGCGCATTCGTACATCGCATATATCTATGACAACCGCGCGACGGTCGATGCGCTGACGAGCGAGCTGATGAGTATCATCCTGCGCGCGCTGGGCCTCGGCCTTGTGATCTGCGTGGTGCTGTCGTTCTTACTGGCGCGCATCCTCATCACGCCGGTCCAGGCGCTCACCGTCGGTACGCGGCAGGTCGCGGCGGGCGACTTTTCGCAGCGTGTGGCCGTGGAGGGCCGTGACGAGATCGGCGTGCTCGCGCGGAACTTCAACCATATGGCGAAGGTGCTTGAAGATACCATTTCCGAGGCGGAAAACGAGCGGAACAAGCTGTCTACGCTGTTTTTGCACATGACCGACGGCGTGGTGGCCTTCTCGGCCTCCGGCGCGATGATCCACTGCAACCCGGCGGCGACACAGATGCTCGCGCGCGGGCTGGATACCACGACGACGTTTGAAACGCTGTTCGGACAGGAGGCAGAGCTCGACACGCTGCTGACGCTCAAGCGGCCGCAGTATCTGGAATTGCAGAAAACCGTGGGCGAGCGGGAGCTGGAGCTGTTCATGGCCCCGTTCTCCTCCGACCAGACGCAGGGCGGCGTGCTTGTCGTTATCCACGACGTCACCGAGCAGCGCAAATCCGAGCAGTCGAAGCGCGAATTCGTTGCGAACGTCTCGCACGAGCTGCGCACGCCGCTGACGAACATCAAAGCCTATGCCGAGACGATCATCAGCGCGGGAGACGATCTTCCAAACGAGATGCGGAGCAATTTCCTTGCCGTTATTGTCAGTGAAGCCGATCGCATGACACGCATTGTGCAGGACCTGCTGACGCTCAGCAAGATCGACTACGGCA
>DBLB01000158.1:0-7423 GCA_002298695.1 Clostridiales bacterium UBA735
CAGTTCATCGAGCAGGCGTATTCTATTTGAAATTTGTGGTGTAAATCGGAGCCTTGATATGATACAATAAGTGTGTCATATCAGGGCTCTTTCCATCACGGAAAGGAGTTTGACAATGTCCGAAAAGCGCAAAGACAACAAAGGACGCATCCTGCGGACAGGAGAGAGCCAGAGAAAAAACCTGATTTATCAATATCGGTACACAGACATTCGCGGCAAACGGCAGACGGTGTATTCCTCCGATTTGAAAGAACTGCGGGAAAAAGAAAAGGAAATTCAAAAGCAGCTTGATGATGGCATTGATTATGCCGCAGGCAAAATTACCGTCATTCAACTGCTGGAACGCTATATCAGCATCAAACAGGGCGTGCGCTACAATACCAAAGTCGGCTATAATTTCGTGCTGAATCTGGTGAAGAAAGAAGATTTCGGCTATCGTTCCATCCGAGACATCAAGGTTTCGGACGCGCAGAAATGGATCATGAAGCTGCACGAGGACGGAAAAGGGTACAGCACCCTTACCAGCGTTCGTGGCGTTGTCAAACCGGCTTTCCAGATGGCGTACAACGAAGATGTGATCCGCCGGAATCCCTTTGACTTCAAGCTGGTCGATGTGGTTTCCAATGATTCACAGAAGCGCATTGCCATGACAGAGGAACAGCAGACACTTTGGATGGATTTCATCCGGGAGGACAAGACCTACTGCAAGTATTACGACGAGTTTGTGGTGCTGCTGGGAACCGGGATGCGTGTCAGCGAGTTTTGCGGGTTGACAAAGGCTGATCTGGACTTTACCGGGCGGAAAATCCGGGTGAATCATCAGCTTGTCCGGGAGCGCGGCGGCAAGTATTATGTGGAGAAAACCAAAACCGAGTGTGGCTGCCGCTACATTCCCATGACGGACGAAGTTTACCGAAGTCTGCAAAATATTCTCTCCCGCCGCAAGCGCGTGAAAACGGAGACGATCATCGACGGGTACAGCGGTTTTCTTCTGCTGGACAAGAACGACAGTCCGAAGGTTGCTTTGCACATCGAGAATGAAATGCGCTGGGCGATGAAGAAGTACCAGAAGCTGCACCCGGACAAGCCGCTGCCGCATATCACACCTCATGTGTTCCGGCACACCTTCTGCACGAACATGGCGAACGCTGGCATGGACATCAAGACCTTGCAGTATGTGATGGGGCATTCCGATGTGGGTGTCACGCTGAATGTTTACACCCATGCGAGCTATGACCGCGCCGCCGAGCAGATGGCAAAGATCATTGATTTCAAAGGGCTTGCCGCACCGGAGCCGCAAAGAAAATCAGGTTGAAGCAATCACAGCTACTACACCAATTACTACACCATTTGCCCGAAAATCTGCGTAGAGTTACGGAAATATGCGTAGGTTTCCGGCACGACAGCAAAAATGAGAGAAGCGCCAAAAGCCTTGAAATATCAAGGTTTGGAGGCTTTTGAAGGGATATATAAGCAATGACAAAAATCTTATTCGTTTGCCATGGAAATATTTGCCGCAGCCCAATGGCCGAGTTTGTGATGAAGAACTTGGTGAAAAAAGCAGGGTTGGCATCACAATTTCATATCGAGTCGGCGGCAACCAGCCGCGAAGAACTTGGCAATCCGGTCTATCCTCCGGCACGGCGCAAGCTGGCCGAGCACGAGATCTCCTGCGAAGGCCATGCCGCACGGCAGCTGACGAAGCGGGATTACGACGAATACGATCTCCTGATCGGCATGGACCAGGCCAACCTCCGGGATATGTACCGCATCTGCGGCGGCGACTATGCCGAAAAGATGTCCCTCCTGATGGACCACACCGCTCGTCCCGGCAATGTGGCGGACCCATGGTACACCGAGGATTTCGAGGCGACCTGGCGGGATGTGCTGGAGGGGTGCCGGGGATTGCTGCATGAGCTGAACCACGGAACGGCCTGAACAGCGAGGCGAAAAGACTTTTTTGACATGCTGAAACGCACCGCAAACCATTGGTCTGCGGTGCGCTTGTATTTCTCGCGGGGGCAGTTAATTGAGCGCCATGTCCTGGTGCTGGAAGAGGGCGTCGATGCGGGCGCGCAGGGGCGCAAATTCCGGCGCTTTGAGCGTGTCCGGCGACGTGATGCACGCCGCGGCGGCCCTCTGCGCGTCCTGTAAGGTTTGCATGTCCATTTGCAGACTGGCCATTTTGAACAGCGGCAGGCCGTGCTGCCGGCTGCCGAGGAAATCGCCCGGCCCGCGCTGGGCCAGATCCTCCTCGGCGATCTGGAAGCCGTCGTTCGTTGCACAAAGTGCGCGCAGACGCTTCTGTGTCTTAGAGTTGTGATTGGAGGTGAACAGGACACAGTAGGACTGCGCGCCCCCGCGTCCCACACGCCCCCGGAGCTGGTGCAGCTGCGCGAGGCCGAAGCGGTCCGCGTTTTCGATGACCATCAGCGTCGCGTTCGGGACGTCGACGCCGACCTCGACAACGGTCGTGCAGACGAGAATGTCCGTTTCGTGCCGGGCAAAGGCGGCGAGCGCCGCTTCCTTGTCCGCACCCCTCATTTTTCCGTGCAGAAGGCCCACGCGGAGGTCGGGGAAGACGGCGCTGCGGAGCGTCTCGGCCCACGCCTCGGCGCTTTTCAGCGTATCGTCGTCCGTTTCCTCGACAGCGGGGCAGACAATATAGACCTGATGGCCCTCTTCGCACTGGCGGCGCGTGAAGGCGTGAATGCGCTGACGCATCGACTCGCCGACGAGGAATGTCTCCACCGGCTGCCGCCCGGGCGGCAGTTCATCGAGTACCGAGACGTTCAGATCACCGTAGGTCAGCAGCGCCAGTGTGCGCGGGATCGGCGTGGCCGACATGACGAGCAGGTGCGGAGAATGCCCCTTCGCGGTAAGTCGGGCACGCTGCGCAACGCCGAAGCGGTGTTGTTCGTCGGCAATGACGAGGCCGAGATCGTGGAAGACGGTTTTCTCCGAGAAGAGTGCGTGCGTGCCGACGATCAACTGGATGCTTCCATCGGCCAGCCCGGCGAGCACAGGCCGCCGCTGCGCTGCGGTCATCGAGCCGGTGAACAGCGCGATCGAAATGCCGAGCGGCGCGAGCAGCCGCGAGAGCGTCGCAGCGTGCTGCTCAGCAAGAATCTCAGTCGGGGCCATGAGGGCGGCCTGACGGCCGTTCCGGATGACGCAGAAGGCCGCCGCGGCGGCGACCACCGTCTTTCCGCTCCCAACGTCGCCCTGCACCAGCCGGTTCATCGGCACGCCGGAGGCAAGGTCGTGCAGGATGTCGCCGATCGCGCGCTGCTGCGCGCCCGTGAGCCGGAAGGGGAGCGCCGCGTCGAATGGAGCCATGCAGTCCGTTCGGCAGGGCTCAGCCTTGCCGCGTGTCTGGCGGCTGCGCAGCATGGCAAGGCCGGCGGAGAAGACGAAAAATTCCTCAAAAACCAGCCGCCGCCGCGCCTCATTCAAAAGCTCCGCGTCCAGCGGCCGGTGGATCATCTCGTAGGCCATCGGGGCGGGGCAGAGGCGGTATTGCTGCCGGACAGCTTCCGGCAGGATGTCGGGCAGTTCGCTCCGGCAGGCGTCCAGCGCCTGCGCGATGCAGGCAGAAAGCACGCGGCTGGTGATCCCAGCGGTGAGCGGGTAGATGGGCACGAGGCGGCCCGTGACCTGCCCGGCGGCGTCTGCGGATTCGAAGCTTGGGTTCGCCATCTGGCCGGGATGGTCGGCACGGACGGCGCCGTAGAAGATGTAGCTCTCGCCATAGATGAGCTGATTTTTGCGGTAGGACTGGTTGAACCACGAGAGCGTCAGCTGTCCGCTTTCGTCTGCGACGCGCACGCGCGTCAGTTCCATGCCCCGGCGGACGTAGGCCGTCGTGGGCTGAGAAATGACCATCGCCTCAAAGCAGGCGGGCACGTCCGGTTCCAGCGCACAGATGGCGACGCGCTTCGTGCGGTCCTCATAGCCGCGCGGGAAGAAGGCAATGAGATCGTAGAGCGTGAAAATGCCGAGCTTTTCGAGCTGTTTTGCGCGCGCCGGACCGACGCCCTTCAGCGCCGTGACGGGGGAAAAAAGGTCCACGATCTCACACTCCTTCAGGTTGAAAATTCCGTGCTCAGTATAACAGGATTCCGCGGAAAACGCAAATGCGGGCATGAAAAATCCCCCGGAGCTGTCGCTTCGGGGGGATCATTCGGCAAGCATCAGGCCAGCTTGTTCATCTTCAGATCAATGCTGCTCTTCTTGCGGGCTGCATTATTCTTGTGAATAATACCCTTTTTGACAGCCTGATCGATGGACTTCACTGCAGCTGTGTAAGCGCTATCGGCCTGCTCTTTGTTACCTTCGGCAACAGCAGCTTCGAACTTCTTCAGCGTGGTCTTGAGTGCGGACTTGGCCATCTTGTTGCGCTCGTTGTTGACCTTGGAAACCAGGACTCTCTTCTTAGCAGACTTAATGTTGGGCATGACGACACCTCCTCCAATAGCGTTAATACCGAAACAATTACCGTTTCATGCAGAAATACATTATAGCCGCACCGCACGATAAAATCAATCCCTATTTTCGGTTTTTTTCCAAAAAATTTCGAATACCTTTTGGCTGGACGGGAAAAATAAGGCCGAGGTGAGCATTTGTGGAGCTTCGGACGGACCTTGCCATGGAAGATCATGCACTCTGGCGGCACAGTGCGCGGCGGCAGACAAAGCTGCCGGGCGTGCGCGCGCGGGAGGAGGAAGAGGACGGCGTGAAGATCACGAGCGTCGAGATCCTCGACAGCGAGGGCGAGCAGGCACTCGGAAAACCGCGGGGGACGTATGTGACGCTGGAGTGCAGTCCGTCGCGGGAGGCGGCACGCTTCGCGGTGCAGGCGGGGCTTCTGGCGCGGCGGATCCGGGCGATGCTGCCGGCACGGGGCCATGTGCTTGTGGCGGGATTGGGAAACGATGCTGTCACGCCCGATGCGGTCGGGCCGGAGACGCTGCGGAACCTTGTCGTGACGCGGCATCTGAAGCAGAAGCTGCCGGAGCTGTTCTCCGCGTTCTCTACTGTCAGCGCCATCCAGCCCGGCGTCCTGGGGACGACAGGGGTGGAGAGTGCGGAGGCGCTGCTGGCGGCAGTACGGCAGCTGAAGCCGGATGCGGTGATCGCGGTGGACGCGGTGGCGTCGCGCGAGGCGCAGCGGCTGTGCGCGGCGGTACAGTTGTCCACAGCGGGGATCGTTCCGGGTTCCGGTGTGGGAAATGCGCGCGCGGCCATCGGACAGACGACGCTGGGCGTGCCGGTGCTGGCTATCGGTGTGCCGACCGTGATGGATCTCGGCGGTGTTTGCGTGGAGAAGGAGATGATTCCGGCAGGAATGATCCTGACGCCGCGGGATATCGATGAAAAAATCAGACTGCTCGGCCGCTGGATCGGACTTGGGATCAGCCTTGCGCTGCACGTGGGATTGGACGCAGAAACGGCTGCCAGTTTTCTTCCGTAATGTTCTTTCGGGTTATGTAAACTTCATTATGGAAAGTCAAAACAAATCGGGCGAAATCTGCGCTGTGGACAACTGTGTGGAAATGTGGAATTCTCCTTGAGCGGGTGGAGTTTTTCACAGCGTCCACAGAGTTGTCCACAGGAACGCTTCCGGCACTTTTCGTACAAAACCGCTACGGCGGACAGAAAACGGCGCGCCGTTACGTCGACGAAAAACAGAGATTACGGTCAACCCGGCATGGAGAAATTCGAAAAAAAGCTGCGCAGGAACAAGCCGCCCCGGCGAAAATTTCGGCTGCGGGGCGGAAATGACTTCCGGAAGGAAGAACGTGGAGGTTGCGTATGCTGGGAAAAGTGGAGATCTGCGGCGTCAATACGTCGAGGCTGCGGACGCTCTCCAACGAGGAAATGATGCGTCTGATCACGCTGGCGCAGGCCGGCGATCAGGAGGCGAAGCAGAAGCTGGTCGAGGGAAATCTCAAGCTGGTGCTCTCGGTCATCCAGCGCTTTCTGGGGCGCGGAGAAAACCCGGACGATCTGTTCCAGGTCGGCTGCATCGGTCTGCTGAAGGCCATCGCCAATTTTGATACAACGAAGGACGTCCGTTTTTCGACCTACGGCGTGCCGATGATCGCGGGGGAGCTGCGGCGCTATCTGCGCGACTACAGCCCGATCCGCGTCAGCCGCTCCGTGCGGGATCTTGCATACCGTGTTTTGCAGTGCAAGCAGGCGATGACCGCGGAGCAGGGGCGCGAGCCGACGTTCGCGCAGATCGCGGCTCGACTCGGCGTACCGACGGAGGATGTGGTGAACGCGATGGACGCGGTGAGCACGCCGGTGTCGCTCTATGAACCGGTGTATACCGATGGCGGCGACCCGATGACGGTCATGGATCAGGTGCGGGATGTGAAGAACACGGACGAGCAGTGGCTGGAATCCATTGCGCTGCGGCAGGCGATGCAGAATCTCTCCGATCGGGAAAAGCGCATCCTGGCCCTCCGCTTTTACGACGGACGGACGCAGATGGAGGTGGCCGGAAGCCTCGGCATTTCACAGGCGCAGGTGTCGCGGCTGGAAAAAGGGGCGCTGGCCAGCATCCGCAAGGCCATTCATGTGTCATATCCGGCCGGAGACCGGCATAGGCTGATACAAAAACCGGACAGGGAGGCGCGGCGTATGGTCGAACGGTTTTCGGAGCTCCGCAGCAAGGAGGTCATTCACGTCTGTGAAGGGGCGCGGCTGGGATATGTCAGCGACTGCTGTATCGAGCTGGATGCGGGGCGTGTAACGGCGTTGGTCGTCCCGGGGCCGTGCCGTTTTCTAGGGCTGTTCGGACGGGACAGCGACTATGTGATCCCATGGTGCTGCATCCGCCGCATCGGCGAGGATCTGATCCTGGTCGACGGCCCTGCGCCGGAATGGCGCGTACCAAGAAAGAAGCGCAGCCTCTTCTGAAGACCGGCGCGGAGTACACGCAGGGCCGATGTCCGCACCGACCAAACCCCTTTCTCCAGCGGAAGGGGGGTTTCGCTGCAGCATGATGAAAAATGCGGGGAAAAACGGAAAAAAATACTTGCAATTTCAGGCAGATTCCGCTATAATGTCAACGCATTGTGCGGAAATGCGCAATGACATCATGAAACCGCACACGGCGCATGCGCCCTCCCCGTGCCCGCAAGGGTGGAGAGCGATGAGCGGCGTGGAGGTACAAAACAAAAGGAGAACAAACACTATGGCAGTCGTATCCATGAAGCAGCTGCTGGAAGCTGGCGTCCACTTCGGCCACCAGACCCGCCGCTGGAACCCCAAAATGGCAACCTACATCTACACCGAGCGCAACGGCATCTACATCATCGATCTGCAGAAGACGGTGAAGAAGCTGGAAGAGGCGTATTCCTTCGTGCGCGAGCTGGCCGCGAACGGCCAGAGCATCCTGTTCGTCGGCACCAAG
>DBLB01000158.1:7558-7793 GCA_002298695.1 Clostridiales bacterium UBA735
GCACCCGTATCGACCGTCTGGCCCAGCTGAAGAAGATGGAAGAGGACGGCACGTTCGCGATGCTGCCGAAGAAGGAAGTCATCAAGCATCAGGGCGAGATCGCCAAGCTCGAGAAGTATCTCGGCGGCGTGAAGGACATGAAGAAACTCCCCGGCGCGCTGTTCATCGTTGATCCGCGCAAAGAGCGCAACGCCATCGCCGAGGCCCGCAAGCTGCACATCCCCATCGTCGCGAT
>DBLB01000158.1:7900-8627 GCA_002298695.1 Clostridiales bacterium UBA735
GACGACGCCATCCGCGCCATCCGCCTGATCGCGTCCACCATGGCCAATGCGGTCGTCGAAGGCCGTCAGGGCGAGGAGAACACCGAGGCCGCTCCGGCTGCCGAGGAAGCGCCCGCTGCCGAATAATTCAAAATCGCATAAGCGCCCGCCGCATGACGGGCGCTTTTCAAAAGATACTGAATGGAGGAAATTACAATGGCATTTACTGCTGCTGATGTCAAGAAACTGCGTGAAATGACCAACGTCGGCATGATGGACTGCAAGAAGGCCCTGACCGAGACCGACGGCGATATGGACAAGGCTGTCGAATGGCTCCGTGAAAAGGGCCTCGCGAAGGCGGCCAAGAAAGCCAGCCGCATCGCGGCCGAAGGCATGGCGTATGCGACTGTGTGCGACAAGTGCGGCGTGGGCGCGATGGTCGAGGTCAACTGCGAGACCGACTTCTGCGCGAAGTCCGCTCCGTTCGTCCAGTTCGTCAAGGACATCTGCCAGGTCGTTCTGACCGAGAACCCCGCTTCCGTCGAGGCCATTATGGACTGCAAGTACCCCGGTACCGAGCTTAAGGTCTCCGAGGTCCTGCCGGAGAAGGTCATGTCCATCGGCGAGAACCTGCAGATCCGCCGCTTTGCCCGTTTTGACAAGAACACCTCCGTGGCCTATGTCCACGCGGGCGGCAAGATCGGCGTTCTGGTCAACCTCGCAGTCGAGGGCGGCATCGACGCCACCA
>DBLB01000029.1:0-714 GCA_002298695.1 Clostridiales bacterium UBA735
CCGAGCAGCTCTCCTTTTTGCAGATTTGCCATCATGGCGCGCTGATCCGGACGCTTTTCGACAAATTCTTCATCCAGTTTTGCATAAAGTTCTGCCGTAGAGACGGAAAAGTCCGGCTTGCAGACGACGACATAGAATTCCGGCACCCCGGGGATCTGCGTGAGCAGCTCGCCGCGGCCCTCGACCTGCGCCGTGCCGCAGAGGACGCAGAACGGCACGTCGCTGCCGACCGCCTCGCCCGTCTCGCAGAGCGCCGCAACGGAAAGTGGGCTTCCGTAGTGCCGATTCAGCGCCCGGAGCACCGCAGCCGCGTCCGCACTTCCCCCGCCGAGGCCCGCCTCGGTCGGGATGCGCTTGTTGATGAAAATTTCAAGGCCCGTGGTCTGCTTGCCGGTGCGGGCGAAGAACGCCTCGGCGGCCTTCCAGGCGAGGTTGTCCGCGTCCTGCGGGAGGCCCTCAGTCTCCAGGCGGACGTCGGACTGCTCCGCCTTCGGGTCTTCAATGACCTCGCGGTAGCAATGCACCGCCCAGGGCGCGTCGGTATCAATATTCACGACGACATCGTCCCGCAGGGAGATAGTCTGCATGATGGAGCGGATGTCGTGATAGCCGTCCGGGCGCTTGCCCAGAACGTCCAGCGTCAGGTTGATCTTTGCAAATGCACTTTCGGTGATGATTTCCATTACTTGATTTTTCTGCCTTCCAGATAGTATC
>DBLB01000029.1:802-6927 GCA_002298695.1 Clostridiales bacterium UBA735
AGCTGGCTCTTCTCCATCGCGGGCAGCAGGAAGCCGATGGTGTCGGGCTTCTTCGCCAGCTCGATGAGCGCATCGTCGTCATGGATATAGTCGATCTCGCCCGCATGTTCCTTCAGATAATCGTCGAGGAAGTGCTGCAGGATGCCGACGGCCAGCTCGCCCTTGTTTTTGTCGAGGACGATCGTGCCGGATTCTTCGCCGATGTACCACTTGACCGGGAAGCCTTCTTTGCCGCCGCAGGATTCTTCCAGCGCAGCGAGCAGCTTCTTCGGCTCGGTCTTGAAGATGACGCGGTGGATGGGCTCGAAGACCTGCGCAGGGTCGTGGATGTTTTCAAGCTCGACGAGGGCATAGCGCGCCGGATGGTTCGAGAGGTCTTCACCGGGATGGTTCTTTTTCAGCTCTTCATAGCAGCTCTTGGCCGTGGCGAGCGAGTGGTTGCCGTCGCCGACGGCGAACACCATCGGCGTGCCCTTCAGGCCGGTATATTTTTCGCCGACCGTCGCAGAATATTTTGTGAGCGCATCATTGAACGCCTCGGCGTCCTTGCCGTCAACCAGACAGCCGGTGATATGGCCGCCGTCCTCCATAAGGTCAAAGTCGTAGAGTTTTTTCAGACTGTCCTTCTTCGCGGCGATCGGCTCGATGAGAACTTTATCATGGTCGTCGCAGAGCATCAGGATGTGCGGCAGCTCGATGGGGGCGTCGCGGCGGACGCGCTGGCGCGGCGGGATACGCTCGGGTACGGTGCGCTCGGTGGCGCGGATGGCGGACGTCGCACCGGGGGTATAGTCGTAGGCGTCAAGGTCGACCATGCCGATCAGCCCTTCACGGACAGAACCGTTCTCCAGCGTGCGTTCAACGTAGACATAGCTGTTCGGGTACGTCGTGAAAACGTCATTTTTCATATAATCGGCCATTGTCTTATTGATGACGGCGGTATGCTCCGCCTCCATCTCGGTGCCAAGCTCGGCCTCCGGCAGGATCAGATTGATCGTGGACACTGCGCCCTCGGCGTTTTTGCGCACACGATCCCAGTACGCCTGATCGGACGTAAACTGGTCGCAGGCGATGACGGCCCATTTTTCCATATGGTCAGTCTTCGGGAGCAGGATGTCAGCAGGTAAAAAAGCGTTCATAGTCGTTCCCCTTATCTAAAAAATTACATGATTACCGCATCGCGGCGGAGATGCCATGGAGCAGCTCGTCGTAGGTCTCATACGCGGGAAGCTGTGGATGGTCAGCCTTGATTTTTTCGGTGCTGCGGAAGAGGAAACCCGCTTTGCTTGCCAGGATCATGTCGAGGTCGTTATAGCTGTCGCCGGCGGCGATGGTCTGATAACCGATGGACTGAAGCGCACGGACCGTGGTCAGCTTGGACTGCGGGCAGCGCATGGTGAAATCGGTGATCTCGCCGCTTTCCGCGACCACGAGGCTGTTGCAGAGGATCGTCGGCCAGCCGAGCTTGCGCATCAGCGGCTGCGCGAATTCTTCAAACGTGTCGCTCAGGATCACGACCTGCGTCCGGCTGCGAAGCTCGTCCATGAATTCCTTTGCGCCGGGCAGCGGGTCGATTTTCGCGATCACGGCCTGAATTTCCCGCAGGCCGAGGCCGTGTTCTTTCAAAATGCCGAGCCGCCAGCGCATGAGCTTGTCATAGTCCGGCTCGTCGCGCGTGGTGCGCCGCAGCTCGGGAATGCCGCTCTCTTCGGAAAAGGCGATCCAGATCTCGGGTACCAGAACGCCCTCCAGATCCAGGCAGGTCATAAACATGATGGGTTCCTCCTATGGTTATTATATAGATTTACCAAAGAAATGCAACCGGATATCCGTGTTTTCCGGCAATTTCGAATAGCTAAATCTTTTTGGGACAGACTAACCGCGAAGGAGTTGATGAACATGAATGTCATCGCATGGATCCTCGCGATCATCGGCGCGATCAACTGGGGTCTGGTCGGCTTTGCGAAATTCGATCTTGTGGCATGGATCTGCGGCGGGCAGACCGCATGGGTCAGCCGCGTGGTCTACGCGCTGGTCGGCCTTGCGGGCCTCTGGTGCATCGTGACGCTGCTCACAAGAGACCGGAAAACCGAAAATTCCTGAAAAAACAGCGGACAGATGAAATTCTGTCCGCTGTTTTATCTCGTTTCGGACAATGCGCGTTTATCCCAGATTGCAGCGGACGATGCACTGATAGGTCGCGCCGCCGTAGGTCGTGGAGACGGTAGCGGTGCCCTTGCCGACGGCCGTCACAACGCCGGACGCATCCACCGTGCAGACGGAGGAATCCGAGCTGGTCCAGGCGACGCCGGAAACAGGATCGCCGTTGGAATCCTGAAGGCGGAGCTTGAAATATTCGCCCATCAGGGACATGGTGACATCAGCATGACTTATGGTATAGGATCCGGAGGCCGTGGTATCTTCCGCACTGTCGCCGAGGTTGCAGCGGACGATGCATTTGAGCGGCTCGTCGTAACCCTCGACCGTGACGGTGACTGTCGTCGTGCCGCTGCCCATGGCCGTGACCGTGCCGCCGGAGGTCACGGAAGCGACGGATTCATCTGCGCTGGCATAGGTAACTGCCGCGTCCTCGGGAGCATTTTTGACGGAGAGCGTGAACTGCTCGCCCGGTGTGAAGAACGTCATATCCTCGTTGTTGAGCTTGAGCTCTTCAGCCGGGATCTCCTCGTCAATGACGCTGAAATCGCAGGTGACCAGGCAGGTCGCCGTCTGGCTGCCGCATTTTGCCGTGATGACGGCGCTGCCGGCATTGACCGCGACGATTTTCCCCTGCTGGTTGACGGTCGCGATGGATTCGTTATCCGAGGAGAATGTGACCTCCTCTGTGCAGTCTGCCGGTTCACGCGTGTAGGTGATGCCGTAGAACTGCTCCGGCTCTTCAAATGTGATGGAGCTGGTGCTGAGCGAAAGCGCGGAGCACGTCACGGGCGCAGCGGTCTGCTCCGGCTGCTGCTCCTCGGGCTTCGGCGTATAGTCCTCTTCGTTCATATACTGCGATTCCGAGGGCTGGCTGGCCTCCGGCTGTGCGGGTTCGGCCTCCTGTGTCGTGTCCGGCGTCTGGAGCGTCGCATCCGCGGCGGTTTCCTTCGGCGCAAACCATTTGAGGTTGTAGATGGCGAACGCCGCGCCGGCCAGCACGGCCACGCCGAGAATGATGCAGATGGCCTTCATCATCCCCTTCGGAATGGCGTAGGGGTTGTCAGGCGGCGCGGCTTCCGGCGCGGCGGTCTCGCGCTTCCGGTTTTTGGCCAGGCGCTTGCCGCCGCGGCTGCGCGTTTTCGGCCTGGGGCTGCCGTCGGCCTGCAGGACGATCGGTTCAGCCGGCGCGGGCTCTGCCGCCTTACCGCAGAGCGGGCACTGCCGGAGATTGGCATCATAGCTGGTGCCGCAGTATTCACAGGTAATCAGTTCCATGGTTTCCTCCGTTCCCTGTCGATCGGCGCCCTGAATTTCGGGCGTTTGCGGCAGGTCTGCCGCAATCTGGACGTATTATACCATAACCGACGTCAAAAACCAAGGGTCTGACACGATATATTGTATTGCAATTTTCTTAAAAATCGCTTAAAATAAGAAGACGTATGAACATAAGGAGGCGACATGTTTGGCTGAGCTGAAGCTCGTTTCGCCGCTGCTTTCCAATATGGAGGTCGTCAGCCGCATCAGCGTACGCGGTGCGATCTCGGTCTATATTGTCAAAAGCACAAAAACGGCGCAAACATATATTTTGAAACATATCTCCGTCCCGGAATCGCAGAAGCAGGTAGACGCACTGCTGTTTACCGGCGCGGCGGCCACGGAGGCGGAGGCGCAGAAATACTACGAACAGGTTGTGACCGACTATAAGGAGGAGCTGGAGACGCTGGAGGCCCTCTCGGCCAGCCCGAATCTGGACTGCTTCCGCAGCTATCAGATCGAACCGAAAGAGGAAGGTGTCGGGTTTGACATCTATCTGCTGGCAGAGCATCGGACGACGCTGACGGAATATCTGTCCGACAATGCGCTCACCCATCTGAGCGCGGTCAATCTGGCCATGGACCTGTGCAGCGCGCTGGTCGACCTGCGGGCGGCCGGCCTCGTCCACCGGGACGTGAAGCCCGGAAACATCTATCTGAACAGCCAGGGGCATTTCGTACTCGGCGATCTCGGAATCGCAAAGCTCTCGGAGCTGAAATACTGCTCCATGCCGGAGACGATGCTCTCGTCCTACTCAGCGCCGGAGCTGTTCAGCCTCGTCGGTACGATCGAACCGACAACGGACATCTACTCCGTCGGCCTGATTCTGTACCGGATCTACAACGGCAACCACGCGCCGTTTGAAGACGAGCGGACAACCGCAAAGGCGGCGGACAAGCTCCGCATCACCGGCAAGGAGCTGCCGGCGCCGATGTACGCCGACTATGAAATGGCCGAGATCATCCACAAAGCCTGCGCGTTCCAGCCGGCGGACCGATATCAGGATCCGAACGAGATGAAGCAGGCGCTGGTGGAGTACATGAAGCGCAACCAGCTGGACGATACGCTGATCGTCCCGCCGATCTCCGGCGAACACGAACCCGTCAGCCCGGATGCAGAGGACGAGGTGGAACCCGTCCAGTTCGCAGACAGCGAGGCACTCGGCGACGACTTCAAGCAGAGCTTCTCCCCCGATACGCAGATGCTCAACGATATGATCGAGAATGTGCACAAGGAGATGGCAAAGGACACCGATCTCTATTATAATACGCTGGAACCGGAAGAAGACGATGACGTACCGCTCGACGAGCAGCCAAAAAAGCGGAAACGCAGGAAGCACAGCCGCTGGATCCCCATCGCGGCCTGCGTGCTGGCGCTGCTGCTGATTGGCGGCGCGGTCGCCTATTTCGTGTTTATCCGGCCCGCTACGGTGCATATCAATGCCCTGACGCTGCTCGACGCATCCACGGATACCATCAGCGTGTTTGTCGATTCGTCTGAAGCGGACGGCGCGTTCGACGTGCTCTGCACGGATTCCTACGGGAACCAGTCCCGGCTGGCCTTTGCCTCCGGAAAGGAGACGGTTTTCACCGACCTGACGCCGGGCACGCAGTACACCATCTCGATCGACCCGCTGAACAAGAAAAAAGTCACCGGGACGAGCACGCTGATGGCCTCGACCATCGCGCAGACCGAAATTCTCAGCTTTACAGCCACGGGCGTCACCGTCACGCAGGTGGAGCTGAATCTCATCATTCAGGACGGCCCGGATCCCGGCGTATGGACGGTGGAATACAGCGCGGACGGCACGGAAACGCAGACGGCTACGTTCAACGGCCACTCCACGGTGATTGCCAACCTGGAATCCAACAAGGATTACACCTTTACATTGCAGGAACCCGAAGGAACACGTCTGACCGGACAGACGAAGGCCCGCTTCTCCACGGTGCCGGCCGTCAAAATCACCGGGATCAAGGCCGCGCTGTCCAGCACGACGGCCATCCTCTCCTGGACGATCGAGGGCGACGCGCCGGACGAGTGGACCGTCGAGGTTTCCGGTCCGGACGGCTACAGCGACCAGCAGACGGTCAACGCCGCGACCGTCACGCTCGAGGGGCTGACCTCCGGCGAGACCTACGACGTCATGATCTCCACACCGACCATGCTGGAGACGTGCACGACCAAGATCACGCCGAACGTTACGAAACTGACGGACTTCTCGGTGGACGAGGATCTGGAGGCCAACACGGTGAACTTCAGCTGGGCCTGCGAAAACGAACCCGCCGACAACGAATGGACGATCACCGCACGGCTGGCCGGCAGCGAGGATCTGGTGCAGTACACCTGGACGCCGGAGGCGAACAGCAACAGCTATAAGATCGACCTTGCGGCCCTGCTGCCGGAGCTCGAATATGAGTTCACACTGGAGCTTGCATCCGGCGACAAGTTGGAGGGCGAAAATACGGCGCACTACACCACGCCGAACAAGGACAAATTCCGTGAGTACGGCACGCGCGACTTCTACCTCGGCCTGTTCCTGAAGCCGGAGGCGGACACGTTCACGGCCAAGAATCTCTCCGTGTCGCGCACGAGCTTCGACAAGGACGAATTTGTCGCGTTTGCGCTTCAGTCGATTAACAATGTCACATCCT
>DBLB01000029.1:6957-7447 GCA_002298695.1 Clostridiales bacterium UBA735
CCTCGGAGGATGAAGTTCCCTATGCGATGGTGCTGACGGATGCGGACGGAACGGTCGTCGACGCAGAGTTCTCCTCCGTCGTCTGGAAGGACAGCTGGAACCGCAATATGTTTGCCGGCTACTTCCCCAGAACGCCGCAGACTGCCGGTGAGTACACACTGAAAATCTACTTCAACGACCAGTTCGTTGCGGAAAAGTCGTTCACCGTCAACTGAAATCAAAAAAGGCGCTGCCAAATGTGAGCAGCCTGGTAATGAGTCTCGTTTCCAGCCTGCACCGCAGTTCTTCATCCACGCAGAGATGGGGATTGCCCTACTCGTCGTAAAGTTCACGCACCGGCAGACGGACTATGTGCCCCTCGCCTCGCGGCGGCCGAAGGCATTCCATCTCATAAAGAACGCCCGCACAGCCCCGATTTTGGGCTGTGCGGGCGTTCTTTCAGGATTCTGCTTCTTCAGACCTTGCAGGTCCAGCCGAACGGATCGGGCTT
>DBLB01000029.1:7455-12950 GCA_002298695.1 Clostridiales bacterium UBA735
ACTGGATGCCGGTCAGCTCGTCATAGAGTTTCTGGCTGAGCGTGCCGATCTGATTGTGGTTGATCTCAAATTTCTCGTCGTTCCACGCAAGCTCGCCGATCGGCGAGACGACCGCCGCCGTGCCGACGCACCACGCNNCTCGCCGATCGGGGAGATGACGGCGGCGGTGCCGATGCACCACGCCTCCTCAAGCGCGCCGGTCTTGGCGGCCTCGAACAGCTCGTCCACGCTCAGCAGACGCTCTTCGACCGGGACGCCCCAGCTTTTCAGCAGTTCAATGCACGATTTGCGCGTCACGCCGCGCAGGATGGAGCCGGTCAGCATCGGCGTCACGACCGTGCCGCTGATCTTAAACATGACGTTCATGCCGCCGCCCTCTTCGACGTATTTCCGCTGCACGCCGTCCAGCCAGAGGACCTGGGAATAGCCTTTTTCGATGGCCCGGTCGCCCGCGCGGTTGGCCGCCGCATAGTTGCCGCCGCATTTCGCTTCGCCGGTGCCGCCGCGCACGGCGCGCACGTCCTCCGTCTCCACCATGATGGGCACGGGCTTCAGGCCGTCGGAGAAATAGCTGCCGGACGGCGAGAGAATGATGGCAAACGTCGCCTCATGGACGCCGTGCAGCGCCAGTGTAGGGTCGGTCGAATACAGGAACGGGCGGATGTAGAGCGACGTGCCCGGCGCGGACGGGACCCAGTCGGAATCGACCCGCACCAACTCGCGGATCGCCTGAAGTCCGTCGTCCTCATCGATGCGCGGCAGGCCCAGACGGTCGCACGAGCGGTTCAGACGCGCGACATTCTCCCAGGGGCGGAAGAGCTGGACATCTCCGTCCGGCCGCCGGTAGGCCTTGAGGCCCTCGAAGACTTCGGTGCCGTAGTGCAGGACGCTCGCTGCCGGCGACATGGAGATCGGCCCGAACGGCACGATGCGCGCGTTGCCCCAGCCGTCCTGCTCTGTATAGTCCATCAAAAACATGTGGTCGGTAAACACGCTGCCGAAGCCGAGTTTGTCGGCGGGCGGGAGCTTCCCGGGGTTCGGATTTTTCGTCACAGTGATATGCATATGCTTGACCTCCTGTTCAGAGCTTTTATTGCTTACAGATCCTTCAGATGCTCCATGTTGGCACGGATGCCGTCGCAGCAGGCATGGAACTGTGCGAGCTCCGCCTCGGTCAGCGGCAGCTCCACGACCTCTTCCACGCCGTTCGCACCGAGTACGCACGGCACGCCCGCAAACAGCCCTGTTTCGCCATATTCGCCGCAGAGCTCGGCACTGGCCGGCATGATGGCCTTTTCGTCGTGCAGAACGATATGCGCCATCCGCGCTGCCGTGGTCGCAATGCCATACTCGGTGCAGTATTTGCCGGAGAACGTGACCCAGCCGCCGCCGATGGATTCCTTTTGCAGCGCCGCATGGTCAAAGCGGAAGCGCGCATCCCGTTCTGCCCATACGTCCAGCGGCATGCCGCGGAAGCTGACGCACGACCAGGGCGCGAACTGCTGGTTGCCGTGTTCGCCCAGCATGTAACAGGTGATGGATTTGTGGTCGATGCCCGTCTGCCGGGCCAGCGCGCTCAGCAGCCGCGAGGTATCCAGCCCTGTGCCGGTGCCGAACACGCGGCCGCGGGGCAGGCCGAGTCCGAGCGCCAGCTCCCGCGTCACGATGTCGCAGGGATTGGTGATGTTGATGAGGACGCCGTCAAAGCCGCTCTCGCGCACCTTCTGCGCGTAGCTCCGCACCGCCGGGATGGTGAAGTCCATCTCCGTCAGCCGGTCGTGCGTGGTGCGCAGCAGCTCGATCTTGCCGACGCTGTTGACGATCACGTCGCATGCGCCGAGGTCTGCAAAATCGCCGGCCCGGACCGTGATCCGGTGCGGCAGATAGGCCGCCGCGTCGCGCAGATCCTGTACCTCGCTGGCCAGCTTCTGCGCATTCTGATCGACGAGTATCAGTTCGTCGGCAATTCCCTGTACAGCCAGCGAATACGCAACATGCGCGCCCACATGGCCAAGTCCGATGACACCCAACACTCTAATTTTACTCATTTTCAGCACGTCCTTTCGTGAAGCTTCTCGAATGATTCGTTTTTGCTGCCCTATGCGCCGAAGTGCGGGAACAGCACGCAGGTATAGAGCATCGCAAGCACCATATACAGGCACAGGATCACTGCGAATGCCCGGAGCGTCTTTTTCATAACGGCGCTCTCGTTGCCGACCTGACCGACCGTGGCGCAGGCTGCGACGGTGTTGTTCGGGCAGATCAGGTTGCCGAGCGATGCACCCGCATTCTGGCCGGCAAAAATCGTGATGGGGTTCATTCCGAGCGCCTGCGCGGCCTGCAGATGCATGTCGGCGAACATGATGTTCGAACCGAGGCCCGTACCGGTGATGAACGCGCCGCTCGAACCGATCAGGACCGCTGCGGCAGGGTAGAATTTTCCGACGACCGCCGCGATGTCGGATGCGAGCAGGTTCATCATCCCGGTGCTTGGCGACTGCATGATGTAGGCCACAATGAGAAGGCTTCCCATGGTGATGAGAACCGGGGCCACGTGCCCGACCGTCTTTTTGCAGACGCTTCCGTAGGTCTTTACGCTGACACCGAGCGCCGCTGCGCCGAGTATGCCGCAGACGAGAATAACCAGATCGACCCAGAAGATGTAGCCGAACGTACACATGACGGCAAAGCCGTTCGGTACGAGCGCCGGGAAGCCGTAGCGGATGAGCGGCAGCAGTACAAGCATGCAGAGATACGGGAAGAGGGCTTTGAAGGAGGAATATTTCCGCGTCCGCGTTTCCTCTTTGCTGCGGAATTCCTCCGGCGTCTTTACACCGACCACTTTGACGTATGCCACGGACAGCAGGATCGAGATCAGGCCAGTGCCCATCGAGGTGACCTCCGCGCCGACGAAGTTGGAAAGCACGAACATCACCAGGCAGCTGGAAACGCCGGAGAATGTCAGATACGGGACCGCTCCGCGGAAGCCTTTTTTGCCGAAGGCCATCCAAACCATCAAAAACGGTATGACCAGCACGCCGAACATGTGGAACCGGCCGACCATTGCAGAGTTGAGCGCCACGGTGGACACACCGGCGTCGACAAGCGCCGCGCCGCCGTTGATGGTCGTCAGGCCCGCGCCTCCCCAGGAAACAGGTGTTGCGTCGCCGAGGAGCGCAATGGCGATCGAGACGACCGGGTCAAAGCCCAGGGCGACCAGGAACGGTGCGGCGATCGCGGCAGGCGCGCCGGCGCCGGCTGCGCCCTCGAGGAAAATCGGGAGCATCATGCCGATGACGATCAGCTGCACGCGCCGGTCGTCGCTGATCTGCGCAATGGTCGTTTTGACATCTTCGATCGCACCGGTCTCGCGCAGAAGATTCAGGATGACAAAGGCGCCGAAGACCATCAGCACGATCTTGAGACCTTCCTTGATGCCCTTCCAGACAAGTGGATCATACACGGCGACGTTTTCCTGGAACGTCGCGTCGGTGACGTTGAAATACGTAAAAGCCAGGAACAAGGTCCACACCAGCGCAATGGGCGCGATGCGCTTTGCCGGCTGGTGGAACGAAAGAATGCCGAGCAGCACGACAAGGATCGGGCTGAGGGCGACTGCGAAATCTACGACTTTCTGGAGCATGGATGCTTCTCGCTTTCTCTGTGTTTTTATCTCAGACCGCCGCCGGCCGTGCGGCGGTTTGAAGAACAAGAAAAAGCGGCCCCGCCGAAACCGGCGGGGCCGCTGGATGCAGCCGCTGCGCGCTTTATGCGCGGTGCGGCATGTTATCTCTTACGGCGGTTCGTCAGGTCTCGGCTGAAATCCATCCCAAGAATTCGAATGCCAAGCAGGGAAATAAGCGCAAAAATGGACGCCAGAACGGCGTCCATCAGAATGTTCAGAACGAGGGTATTCTCCGGGCATGCGGAAGCGGCGCAGACCATCTGCGCAGAGCGGGCAGTATGAAAATCATGCATTGCATATGCCATCGTTTCGCACGTCCTTTCCTGAGATGCTGTGATTGTACCGCCGCAGCGACGCTTTTTCAAGAGGGGATTTTTATCAAAAAAATCATACAGCAGACGGCATAAGCTTGTGACATCCGACAATACCGCAGCCCGGTCCGGCGGGGCGGATGGTCTTGCGCCGAAGGGCGCCCGGTTCACCATAACCATAACGAAAAACCGTCTGCAAAAAGTTATTCACACTATCCACAGTGTTTTCCACAGCCAATTTTCCGTTGAAATTCAACTCCTTTTCGGATTTCATGGAAAAAACTGAAATTGCCGGAACGGAAGCTCTTTCATACGTGAAGGCGCGAAATTTGTTTACATAAAGCCTTATCTGCAAGATTTTTGTCACCGTTTTGACATCTTTCGCCCCCTTGTGTCCGTTTTATGACACAAGGGGGCGTCGTCTCTGCGGCAGATACGCATCATTATGCCTGCCGCGCTGTATAATCCATGGAGATCGGACGCGTGGCAAAGGCGTTGAGCTCCTGCCCCGCGCGCGTTCCGGCGAGATATTCGTAATAGCCCTGGCTGCCGATCATTGCGCCGTTGTCGCCGCAGAGCTTCAGCGGCGGCTTGTAGAGCGCCGCACCCATGGCCGCGCATCGGCGCTCGAATTCCCCCCGGATCCAGGAATTTGCGGCGACGCCGCCTGCAATGGCGAGTTTCCGGTATCCGGTCTCGCGCAGCGCCTGCATCGTCCGCGGGACGAGCATCTCGCTCACCGCCTTCGAGAACGAAGCGCAGAGCGACGGCGCGTCGAGCTCCTCGCCCTTCTGCTCATGCTGATGGATGAGGTTGAGCGCGGCGGTTTTCAGCCCGGAAAATGAGAAATCGAGCGGATTGCCGCTGAGTTTTGTGTGCGGCAGCGGATATCGTTCCGCATCGCCGGTCTGCGCCATGCGGTCGAGCGCCGCGCCGCCCGGATACGGCATACCGAGTACCCGCGCCACCTTGTCGAAGCACTCCCCCGCTGCGTCGTCGCGCGTCGAACCGAGAATACGGAATTTCGTATAGTCCTGCACGTCGACGATCATACTGTGGCCGCCGGACACGACGAGGCACAGGAACGGCGGTTCGAGTTCGGGATAGGCCAGATAGTTTGCCGCGATGTGTCCGCGGATGTGGTGCACCGGCACGAGCGGCACGCCGAGACTCATGGCCGCGCCCTTGGCAAAGTTCACCCCCACGAGCACCGCGCCGATCAGGCCGGGCGCATACGTCACCGCAATGGCGTCGATGTCGCGCCGCGTCAGCGCCGCCGTTTCCAGCGCCTGCTCCGCGAGGCCGTAGATGGCCTCGATGTGCTTGCGCGAGGCGATCTCCGGCACCACGCCGCCGTACAGCTTGTGCAGCTCCACCTGTGAGGCAATGCAGTCGCAGAGCACCTCGCGCCCGTCGCGCACGATGGCGACCGCCGTTTCGTCGCAGGACGATTCAATGGCCAGAATGTTCATACCGTCAGTTCCTTTCTGAGGATGCGC
>DBLB01000030.1 GCA_002298695.1 Clostridiales bacterium UBA735
TCGTCGCCGGCGGCGGCACGGCTTACGTGCAGGCCGGCATCGCTGCCGAGAAGGTCGTCACCGAGCTCGAGGGCGACGAGAAGACGGGCGCCGCGATCATCGCGAAAGCTCTGCAGGCCCCGCTGATGCAGATCGCCGCGAACGCCGGTCTCGAGGGCGCCGTGATCCTCAATCAGGTCCGCGGCTCCGAGATCCCCGGCTACGGCTTCGACGCCGCGAAGGAAGAGTACTGCGATATGATCGCCGCCGGTATCGTCGATCCGACCAAGGTCTGCCGCAGCGCGCTGGAGAACGCCGCTTCCGTCGCCTCCACCGTCCTCACCACCGAGGCGATGGTCGTCAACATCCCCGAGCCCCCCGCGCCGGCTCCCGCCGCGCCGGACATGGGCGGAATGTACTAAGATCTCCCCGCATTCCCGTATAAAACGCACAAGCCCTCCGGCATCCGAATCGGATGCCGGAGGGCTTTCCTTTTTTTCAGTCTTCTGTTTCTTCATACGCGGCGATGGCTTTCAGGAACGCTTTGCCGTAGCGCGCGGCTTTTATCTCGCCGACGCCGGAGACCTCCAGAAAATCCTCCATCGTGCGCGTGGCCTTCGCCGCCATGTCCGCAATCGTTGCGTTAGAGAATACGACATACGCCGGTACGCCCTCCGCCGCCGCGAGGCGCGTGCGCTCTGCCTTAAGCGCCGCAAAGAGATCGTCCGTGCCGGTCGTCGGGGCGGACGCCGCCGCGCTCTTCCGCCGGTGTTTTTTCGCCCCGCTCTGCACTGCGGACTCGATGTGTACCGGCATAGTGACCTTCTCGCCGCCGAACAGCACCGCGTTGGCGGCTGCGGTCGGCTCAAGCGTGAAATGCCGCGCGTTCGTGCGCAGATATCCCTCTTCCTCCAGCCGATCCAGCATGGCGAGCGCTCTTTCCGCAGAGAGCTTCTGCATCAGGCCATAGGTTGAGAGAGCGTCCAGCCCGAGCTGCAAAAGGCGCTGGTCGCGGCTGCCGCGCAGCGTCTGAACGATCAGCGTTTTGCCAACGTAGTACCCGAGCGTTTCGCGCACGCGCACGACGCATGAGAGGATCATCTGCGCCGGTATCGTAATGTCTTCCATCTGATATGTTCTCCGGCAGTTGCCGCAGTTACCGCACGCCTCGGCGTGCGGTTGCCCGAACGCGTGGTGCAGTATACGATGCCGGTTTTGTCCCGCCGCGTCCGCAAAAGGTCGAGCAGCGCGGACATTTTGTTTTTCGGGCGCTGCACGTCAAAGAAGAGGTTTGGGCGGTCAAATCCCGTGACGCAGCGGACAGGATCACGCAGTTCAAGCAGCCGGACAATGTCCTGCTGCACTTCCGCCGTGGCGGTCGCAGTGAGCGCCGTCACTGGCGGGCGCTGCGGCAGCGAGGCGACGAAGTCCGGTATGCTCCGGTAGCTTGGGCGGAAATCCTGCCCCCACTGGGAGATGCAGTGCGCTTCGTCCACGGCCACGAGCGAGACCGTCACCGCCTGCACAAGCGAGGCGAACCCCCTGTTTCCAGACGCTCCGGCGCGACATACAGCAGTTGGTACGCCCCCTCCCGCGCGCGGCGGTACACGAGACGGAGCTGCTCGGCAGTGAGTGAGCTGTTGATATAAGCGGCACTGATCCCGGTGTTTTTGAGCGACGCTACCTGATCCTTCATTAGGGAGATCAGCGGCGAGATCACCAGCGTAATACCGGGCAGGAGCAGCGCAGGGATCTGGTAGCACATCGACTTCCCGCCGCCGGCCGGCATGATGCCAAGTGTGTCCCGTCCGGACAAAACGGCGTCAATGAGTTCCTCCTGCCTCTGCCGGAAGCGACTGTGGCCAAAGTAGTGCTTCAGCGCCTCGTATTTATCCCTCGTCCGTCCCTCCCGCGCAAAGTTCTGCCATAATTATACGTCCAAACCGGGGATTTTCCAATGGTTTTTTCGCACTTGGCGGAAGTGGATATTCCGCAGCCGGTATGATATACTTGTGCCGGAGGGATGAAAATGGCGATTTGGTATGAAGTAGAAAAGGACGAACAGGGTATGAAAGACTTTCTGGACTGTAACTGGTGCTTCCACGATTTCCGTCCGGAAAGCATCTCGTTTATTCCGGAAAAAGATATGGTGGAAATTCTCCTTCAATTCGACACGAGAACAGAGGGCGTGCTGCTGCGGTTTGTCGGCGTCCATAATTTTCACGTTAATATCCATCGGGATTATGAAGCAGACTGGGTGTCCGGCAGCACGCTGAAATTGCTGGAAAACGGTTGTCTCATTTGGTTTGATGATGACAACGCCTCCGATATCATCGACTTGATGCGCTACACCACATGGGTCGAGTCAGACCGCCTGATCTGGGCGGCTACAGACGCCGAAGGTCACCCAATGGAGTTGGGTGAAAGCCGTATAGATCAGTCATGGAGTCGCTTTGGCGGGGATTTGAGAAGCGACTTTCCGCTGAAGCCGTTTGACGACAAATGGGAAGAAATTCTGAAACCGCATCGGTAACTGAAGCGGTGACAATTCTTTCGACAATTCACAAGCAGCCGTTTTACGATCACATATTTCTTTATACGCAGGGGTAGCCTATACTCCACCCAGGTAGGTCGGAAAAAGTGCAAAAAACCTTTCCTCCTTCGTGCTGGTATGGTATAATTGGGTAAAAGCCTTGTTAGAAAGCTCAATAAGGAAAGGAAAGAAACCTATGGCATACTACCGCCTGCCGGAAAAGGAGCTTCGCGCTTACTGCGAGGCCGTTATGGGCAAATACGGATTCAACGAAAAGCAGAGCCGTGACATTGCCGACATTCTGCTCACCGCCGACCTGCAGGGGCTGGAATCCCACGGCGTGCAGCGCCTGATCCGCTACCACCGCGGCGTGAAGAGCGGCGTGATCCGCCCG
Source organism: Clostridiales bacterium UBA735 (assembly GCA_002298695.1). Classification (GTDB taxonomy): domain Bacteria; phylum Bacillota; class Clostridia; order Oscillospirales; family Oscillospiraceae; genus CAG-170. The sequence goes on from DBLB01000030.1 coordinate 2,907, forward strand.
GACGCCGTGCCGGAGGTCGTGCATGAAACGCCGCTCTCCGTCGTGCTCGACGCGCACAGCGCCATGGGGCAGATCGCCGCCGTGGACGCGATGGAGCGCGCCATTGCCAAGGCGAAGCAGTACGGCTTCGGCGCGGCGGTCGTGCGCAACTCCAACCACTTCGGCGTCGGCGGATATTACGCTATGATGGCCGAGCGCGAGGACATGCTCGGCATGTGCTTTACAAACACGCAGGCCATCTGCGTGCCGACATTCGGCCGCGAGGTCATGCTCGGCACAAACCCCATCGCCTTCGCAATGCCCGCCGATCCTATCCCCATGCTGTACGACGTGGCGACCACGGTCGTGCCGCGCGGCAAGCTGGAGGTCTATGCCAAGCAGGGCAAGCCCATGCTGCTCGGCTGGGCCGTCGATGAAAACGGCAAGGACACCTCTGACGCCAAGCGCGTCATCGACAACATCAACTCCAAGGCGGGCGGCGGCATTCTCCCGCTCGGCGGCTCCAGCCCCGCGACCGGCTCGCACAAGGGCTACGGTCTCGCGCTGATCGTGGAAATCCTCTCGTCGATCATCGCGGGCGGCGCGACGTCCAACCATGTGAGCAAGAACGGTCTCGGCGACACGTCGCAGAGCTTCTTCGCGCTCGACTACGGCATGTTCGGCGACAAGGCCGCGATGCGCGAGAGCCTTTCGACGCTTCTGCAGGAGCTGCGCGACAGCGCCAAGG
>DBLB01000144.1 GCA_002298695.1 Clostridiales bacterium UBA735
CATAATCTGTTGCGCCGCAGTTCCGGCAAGAACCGGTGCGCCGATGCTGACTGGACGAATACTGTTCCCAACTTCCATAGCTATAATTGTGACCGCTGGCGTAGATCGTTTCGCTTTTCGTCTGGCCGCAAGCACACGAATACGAACGGTATCCATTGCTGGTACAAGTTGCAGCCTGCTGGCTTTGCAGCACCCATGTATGGCTGCCGCAGTCCGGGCAAGTGCTGGAGCCATAGGCACCCGCACCGTGGCTCTTATAGGTGTAAGTGCCGAGGTACTGAACGTAATGGCAGGCATAACACTCATTATAGTTGGCATGACCGCGCGAAGAATGTGCGACTTCAACGTATGTGCCCTGGAATGAATACTTCCCGCACGACGGGCAGTTGCCGATAATCGTGCCGGTGGACTGAACGGAAACGTCAGATGCGCTCATCACGCCGCCTTCAGGAGCATTGGAATATACGCCATAAAGATCATAGAAATAGCGTTCGCTGCGGTTGGATGCCGCCCAATCGTAAGTGTGGAACGGTACCGACGATTTGGGATAGCCGATCAAGTAGCCGATATAGAGCGTATCGCCGCTGTCGGTTTCCCGCCAGAAGGCATCCTCTCCAATGCTCTCCAAGATGTCCTCTCCGTAATAGATCGTGAGCGTAGACAGCTTTGGGCAGTTGTAAAAGGCGTGTTTGCCAATGACCGGCGTGGTGCCAGGGATCTCGGCCGTGGTCAGATTGACGCAGTCCTCAAACCAGTACGCAAGGTCAGTGATATGCAATGCGTCCATATCGTCAAACCAGACCTGCGTGATCTGATTCCGGACAGCTGCCCAAGGCTGGTCATCCTTGCTGGTGAACGGTTCACAGTCGCCGGAGCCGGAGATCATCAGCCAGTTGTGCTCGTTCAGCTCCCATTTGATCTTACTGCCGGGAATCGTGCCGGAAGCAGCCGTCTCAGACTGTGTTGCAATTTCTTCATCGGGTGCGCTGTCATAGATCGTATGCACGTCCGCTTCCGCTGCAAATGCAGCCACGGACAGCGAGAAGATCATACAGAGGGTCAGAAGCAGGGCTGTCAGTTTTCTAATCTTCATGCGTTATCCCTCCTCTGCGGCGGCAATCGTAAAAATAACGGTTGCCGCATTGACGTTGGTCACGGCTTCGTTGGCAGATACTTTCGCCTTGTAACGAATGGCGAGATTTTTCTCGGCTGCAATCGCTGGGAATGCGCCGTCTGCGAGTGTCAAAGCACCTGCGCCTTTTGTGCTGCAACCGTTGATGGACAGTGCGATGCTGTTCTTCGCAGCCGTGAAATCGTCAAAATTGCCGATTTCAAACGTGCCTGCCTGAACGTCTACCTTGGTCACGCGAATTGCGCCGGTTTTTCCAGTGTTGGTGATCGCGGCGTTGCTGGCTGTCACGATATAGCCATCTACTAGCGATACAGGCAAACAAGCTGGAACAGTGCAAGAGATTGGAGAAACCACATTGACTACGGTAAGCGTCACCGGCACACGCGCTTCGGTCGTCTCAGCCGCCGATACGCCTACGACCAGTGATAGAATCATTGTCAGTGCCAACAGAAAAGTGATAAGTTTCTTCTTGTCCATCACTGCACCTCCTTCGGCCAGAGGTAGGCAGCATGAAGCGTCAACTCGCTGTTCAGCGTACCGATCTGCTTGCCGTCGCGGAATGCCGTGATCGTGACCGTGCAATCCACATTGCCGAACTCCGCAGCTTCCAGCAGCGTAAGCGTCGAAATGCTCTTGCCCGTAGCGAGTTCAAAAGCGTCAGCGATCAAAGCGTTGTCCTTGTTGCGACGAATCTCGATTTTGTAGGTGTCATTCTTGCTATTGTTTGTGAACTCGGCTTTTACGCTGGTTGCTCCGACCAGTGCGTAAAGATGAGCAGGAGCAGTAACAGCCAGAAGATTGTTCTCGACGATGGAATTGAGGTCTTTCTGGGCTTCACGGAGTCCGGAGACATCGTAAAAAACGACCTCGGTTTCCTTGAAAGCCTTTGCACGTTCCGTAATGCGCACCTTGATGGTGTCAATGACCGCAAGGGTGGAATCTCTATCATAAATGACTTTGACTGCATCATCCACACGGGCGACTACAACGGCGGGCATATTCGTGCCGTTATTGCAGTAAACGGCCGCCGTGCCGCCGCCCCAGACAAGCAATCTGCCTTTGACGGTTACGTTGTCCAATGTGATTTTTCCATCCGCTGCGCCGCAGCCTACAATTAAGTCGCCGTCCACGGTCATATCTTTGAGTGTAACTTCGTCGGTGCGAATCAGAACGCTGCCTTTGATATCCTTGTCGTAGGTTCCCTTGGACACGATGTAGGTGCCGATGATGTTGTAAAAAATCTGCGCAAATTCTGCGCGGGTGATATTGTCCTGCGGTGCAAGGACTTTTCCGCGACCGTGGATATAGTCAGCGCCTACCATCGCGCGCACATAGGGCAGCGCCCATGCGGAGATTTTGTCACGGTCAGAGAACGCAGACAGATCCGTTTTTGCGTATGCGTCATAGTCCAACTCTAACGCTCTTGCTACAACTGTCATTGCCTCCTGCCTGCTGATCGGTGCGTCCGGGGCCATAGACGAGCTGGAGCGTCCGTTGTACGTTCCCATCTGCACGGCCATAGCCACATCATCATAGTACCATTTGGATTTTGCTACGTCTTTGTACTTGGAAATATCGGCTTTGACGTAGCAGCCGAAAGATCTGTTGATGATCGCGGCCATTTCCGCGCGGGTCATGTCGCCGTTCGGATCAAGCGTCGTGCTGGATTTGCCATACAACAGACCGTTATCTACGGCTGCGCTAATCGCCTCGGCGTACCACGCGGTACGGTCATAATCCTTAAAATCCGTAGCCTTGCGATTGACCGTGCCTGCGGCCGACGCGCTGACTGCCAACGACAGGCACGATGCGACGGCGAGAATCATTGCGAGGATTCGTTTACCTTTCATTAGAAGTCCTCCGTTTCATAAGGTGAGGGGAACGCGCAAGCGTTCCCCTTGAATGAATTGCGATTAGACTGCATCCCAAGCGATGATGAACAGGACGCTTGCGATGGCGGCATTGACAACCGCTTCGGAAACCGGCGTAACGATGGCATCATACTCGATACCGACGCTGTTTGCGGAAGTATCACCCACGCCACTCATGTAGCAGCCTTCAACAGCAGCATCCAGAAGCGTCTGCTTGGAAGCGTTCTTGTTATCGGTCAGCTTCTTTTCACCGTTGCCGAGCGCGATCTGGAAACCGAACTTGTTGGAATCAACCTTTTCCTTGGCAAGCGTAGCCTTGTCACCGAACGCGGTCAGATTCCAGCCCTGTGCGGCTTCGATAGAAACGCTGTTGACCTTGACAGCGCCGAAAGAATTGTTGACGATCTTTGCGTCGGTCGCGGTGGAAACGGTGCCGTCGGTGCCAACGGCGATGGGCAGCACGGTCGGGACGGTGACACTCATCTTAGTTGCGGCCGGATCGCCGCCGATGCTGCCATCGGCAGTCGAGGACAGAGTAACGGAGGACGTGCCCGTGCCGCCGGAGGTATCGACCGTGTTGGCCGCAGAAGCGGAAATAGCGAGGGAGGCGAGCATGCAGACGGCGAGGATGAGAGAGATGGTCTTCTTGAAGTTTTTCATGGTGTGTACTCCTTTTTCATAATTAAATTTCAGTTTTTAATGGTAATTGTAATGATTGCCCCAGCTGTGCCGATGATTTCGCCACTGACCGGATCAAGATTGTGGAACATGGCTGTGCATTCATATGTGCCAGCCGGAAGCTCCACATCAAGGGCAGCGCGTTCGATCTTGCTGCCCACGGGGATCGCTTTGCTCTGGTAGATCTGTTCGCCGGTGTCGTTGCGGATGAACTCCACCTGCTGCGGGTAATTGTTGATCGATTCGTTCACGATCATGACATTGCCCTCGGCCTTACCGTTTTCAAAGTAAGGCGCGGTGTTCATGCTGATGTTGATCATGCCCTCCGCGACCTTCTCGTTCAGCTTCTCCGCAATTTCTTCCGGGCTGAGATTGTCCCAACCGCCCTCAATGGCTGCATCGTCATAGACGATGCCCGTCTTGGGATCGTCTTTGGATGCAGCAGGCTTGCGGATCAAGCGGACGGCGGTAAAAATGCCGAGCGTGATCGCAGCGGCGAGGCCGACAACGGCGAGAATGACGAGGGTTCTGGACTTCGCGTCCCGTTTTTCAAATTTGTGCATAGTTTTTCCTTTCTGTGTTGGGACGCGAGCTGCTCTCCGGCTGGTCACGCGCCCGATATGGTGTGTGTTCGATCATGTGGTCGTGCCTCCTTTCAGGAAGGCGAAGTCGCTTGCCGATGAAAAAAGCGCCCACCTTCAGGGCGGACGCAGACAATGAACGCGATATTTCATTGGAAACCTCCTGTTTTTTTATTTCGCCGCTTTTCTGTAAGCGTCGATGACTGCTTCTTTCAACGCTGTGCGCGCACCGGACGTGATGGGATGGAAAACGTCCGTGTACAGCGTCTTGCCGTTCTTGTTGAATGCTTTCTGCGGCATGAAGATGTTCAGGCCCTGCTTGGATTCTGCCAGCCGGACGCCGTGTACCTTGAACATCCCATCAAAGGTGACGGTTGCGTAGGCTTTGATCTTCGCGCCTGCGTCGGCAATGTGGTCAATGGTGACTTCCATGTTTGAAAAATCCATATGCGTTTTCCTTTCTAAAGTGTCATTTCATCCATATGAGTGTTCTGTTCCGGCTCCTGCATCCTCTGGCATACAATCTCGCCGCGCAGAAAGGCTTCCACGTCAATCATCTCCACGTCCTTAAACGCCAGATCGCCGCGGTAACCGATCTTCAGCTTTGAAAACTCTGCCGCAGCCTGCACCAACTCCGGAGGGCTGTTCAGCGGGATCTCCTGATTCCAGCGGTACCAGTTTCCCTCGCGTCGGCAGGGTGTCAGCTTCAGAATGATGTGCCTGTCCGGCTCAAACTTCGGATACCGGCAGAGCTGACCGCCGACACCGTAATACGCCTTGCCTTCACAGAGAACCGTCTGCTCCATATAGGCTTTCATCTTTTCGAGGCTTTCACAGAACCAGCATTCCGTGTCGCCAAAGCGCTGGATTTTTCCATCATCCAGAATATCATCCAGCTTATCCATCTTCGTCAGGTGGTAGACCTCGGACGGAATAGGGGCTTTTACATACGCCATGTCCGCCCCCTATCACGCTTCATAGACGGTGTCGCCCTTCACCAGATGCCGCGCAAGCTGGCGCAGGCACAGGCCGCGTTTGCGCAGACGCGCCAGCATTTCTGCGGGGATGGTTTGCAGGATGGCTTCTGCATTTTCGTCACTGTGCGCGTATTCTTCGCAGAGCGAGTCGCATCTTCCGCAAGCCTGCTCCAACGCGGTCAGCAGCGTTTCCTGCGCACTTTTCAGCATCGTCAGCGTGTCAAGCACCGCCGCCGCGCTCATCTGGCGGCTGGTCAGCAGGATACTGCGCCTGCCGGTCGCCATCGCCGTCATCGGGGCCATTACCGCCAGTTGACACTTCGCGGCCATTTCCGGCTTCACCTCCAGCTCCAGCTGGAGCATCGTTTTTGTCTGTTTCATGTTCTCTCCTTCTGAGATAAATTTCCCGCAGCGAACCGCAGCCGGGTTCATGCACCAGCACCAGATCGCCGTTCTCAATCTCGGCCGGAAACATGCTGAACTGCGGCTGGATGTACGGGCGCGGGTCATAGTTCGTAATAATGAGTTCGCCGTAGGTTGCGCCGGCCTTCTGCGAGAGAGGGTTGTTGCGCCGGAATGCAAGGATAAAAAAATCGCCGTACAGACTGCGGATGAACGGGCAGTCATTGTACGACACAACAATGTATCCCTTGCATTGCGAGAGAATCCAGTGCAGTTCTTCATGCTTTTCCCGTGGGAAGTCGACGGCGTATAAACTCTCGGCATCAAAATACGGCGGGTCACAGTAGATCAGGCTGTCCGACCCGTCGCGTTCACGGATGATGTCCAGACAGTCTTTGTTTTCAATAATGACATCTTGCAGCCGCTTGGAGGCATCATCGAAAAGGTAAAGAAAATTCGTCAGGTTGTTCGGTTTCACACCGAACGAGGTGGTCGTGCCGCTGAAGCTGCCGCGGCAGA
>DBLB01000099.1 GCA_002298695.1 Clostridiales bacterium UBA735
AGACCGCATAGGAGATGCTTTCAGCCTCCACTTCTTCCGTGTGACGGTTTTTGATTGCCTGTTTTTCTGCGGTTGGATCTTCCTCAACTGCAAGACGCCATTCAAACTGATTTTCGTCCACATAGCGCCAATCCATATCAGAAGCAAACTGTCCAGCTTCTCTTTCTGTGGCAAAATCCAGCTTGAAATCATGCTTGGTTCCACCTTCACTCTCCAGCACAACCTTCCATGACGGTAGCATTTCATATTTTTCAGGGTCATGGAGCTTGCTGTGGGCAATCTCGTGGACTGTGGCCGAAACCGTCTGCACCTCACTCATGCCCTGACGAATGGCGATTTTCTGATGATCGGCAGAAAAATAGCCGTCCGTATCGGCGGCCATTGCTTCAAAAGTGATCGGCACCGGCGCACTGCGGCGCAGAGCCTCCATAAACACCTCATAATTTGGCACATTGCCGGAAAGGGAGGAGGCAAGCTCCGGCAAAGGTTTCCCATCGGTCTGGCTCACATCAAAGACCTTGACCGGACGGAACATGGGAATCTGGACTTCCTTTTCTTCCGTGATGGTATTGCCGTCTGCATCGAGCAGCGGCATTTTTGTATCGGGGTCGAGCTTTTCTTTTTCGACCTTAATTTTATATGGCGTCGGCGCGAGAATCGAGATGCCTTTCTCTCCGCGCATCACATGACGGCTGAATTGATTCTGCCATTTCTGATACCCGGCAACGAGCGTCGCGTGCGGGCATTGCGAGAAAATGAGCATCTGATTATTGACCGAGTAATGATGAAAGTGGCTCATCGTGCGCAGATATGCCTGATACTTTTCCAGATCGCCGGACTGGAAAAGCGCCTTGATGTCAGCCTCGATCTGGTCGGTCAGCTTTTTAATTTGTTCCTTGATCGGTTGTTTTTCTGCCATAAACTTCTCCTTTGCAGACAAAAAGCAGCCTCCGCACAAACGACTCGTTCATGCGGAGGCTGCTTCGTTATTTAATTCTCCGCTGGGGCGGGGTTAGACCGGTTTTCCGGGCACGTTCGCTGTCTGCCTTACGCCTAGCGTCGCTGTACGGCGGGCGGATGCCGACGCAGCTTTTCGGCACAATGTACCGCGCTGCGCCGTTTGGCTCATCGAAATCCGAGTACACTTTCTCCGGTGCTGCTTCATGCAGCCGCCGCAGCTTGGCAATCAGCTTCGGGTCATGCGTGTAGACCATCGCGTTCGGCTCTGCCTGATTATAAATAATGGTGGTTTCACGCTCATACTTGGAAAGTGTCATGTGAAATCACCCCTGTCGCAGTACAGATCCTCGCATCGTTTGTGCAGCAGGCACGCCGCCGTGAAGCCAGCCGCCGCGCCGATCACCGTTCCAATGCCGAGAAACAGCCATTTCATTTCGTTCCCCCCTTTCCGAAGTCAAACCGATACGACGAGCGAACGCCGTCGTCCTCTAAGCGCAGATCCGTGCTGAAGCGTTTGCCGGTCTTTTCGGAATAAATATCGTCCACATGGACGCGCCCGCGCTCCAGCAGCGCCGCGACCATCTGTTTATCCAGCGTGATTCTCTTGGCAGTCAGAAACTTGTTGTCACGCCAAAGTCCGAATTTACAGTCGCTTCGTTCGCAGAAAAAGCCTTTCTTGCTTTCTGTGACATCGCTGCCGCAGCGCGGGCATCTGCCAATGACCTCGCGCCCGGATGGAAACAGCACCTCCGCGCCGGGAACAACGCGGTAACTGCGCGTCAGCTCTGTGAGCATGGCGGTAATGCCGCCGAGGAACGCATCCGCGTCCAGCTCGCCGCGCTCCACCTGCTTTAGCTTATGCTCCCATTCCGCCGTGAGCAACGGAGATTGAAGCTGTTCCGGCAGAACGGTAATCAGTGAATTGCCAATCTGCGTTGGAATGAGGGACACAGCCTTTTTGAGCTTTTTTCGCTCTGCGAATCCGGCAGACACCAGCTTTTCCAGAATGGCAGCGCGGGTTGCGGGCGTACCAAGGCCGCGCCGCTCGGCATCCTCCGGCGCATCCTTTGCACCGGCACTCTCCATTGCTGCCAGCAGCGTATCTTCCGTATAGTGCTTGGGCGGTGTCGTTTTACCCTCCTTGACAGATGCAGCGTCCACCGGAAGTGCGTTGCCCTCGGCAAGCTCCGGCAACGGCATTTCTGTTGTTTCACCGCCAGAATACTGTTTCCACCCGGCCTGAAGAATAATCTTCCCCTTGGCGGTAAATTCCTGACCGCCGCACGATAAAGTGACCATTGTTTCAGAATACCGATGTGTGTCGCTGACTGCACAAAGAAGCTGCTTGGCCACAAGCCGCAAAATCTCGCGCTCGCCGAGCGGTAAATCCAGAAACGCGGCTTTTGTGGCGCTTGCAGTCGGGATCAACGCATGGTGATCGCTGACCTTTTTGCTGTTGCAGACCTGTTCTGCGTAAATCACTTCCGGCTGCGGCATCTCGCAAAGAGCGGCAGCGACGGCAGCATACGACAGAACGCTGCTCTGCATATCGTCGGTGAGGTAACGCGCGTCGGTGCGGGGATAGGTACAGAGCTTCTTTTCATAGAGCGCCTGCAAATAGTCCAGCGTTTGCTGCGCCGTATAGCCAAGGATACGGTTCGCATTACGCTGGAGCGTGGTCAGATCGTAGAGCGCGGGCGGCTTTTCGACCCGTTCTTTCTGCTCGACGCATTTCACCACAGCCATCTGACCAGCGCAGGCGTCGGCAAGCTGCGCTGCGGCAGCGTTATCCTTAAACTTTTCCGACATGGCAGATACGCCGCCGCAATCGAGCTGCACGGTGTAAAAAGGCTCTGCGCGGAACGCGCCGATCTCCGCCTCACGCTGCACCAACAGCGCCAGTGTTGGGGAAAGGACGCGCCCGACATTCAGCGTGCGATGATAAAGCACAGAAAAGAGCCGTGTAGCGTTGATGCCCACCAGCCAGTCTGCCTTAGCACGGCAGAGCGCCGACTGATGCAGACCGTCATACTCGCTGCCCGGACGGAGGGTCTGGAATCCGCTGCGGATCGCATCATCCTCCATGGAAGAAATCCAAAGGCGCTGCATCGGCTTGGTGCAGCCAGCCATGCAGTAAACAGTGCGGAAGATCAGCTCACCCTCGCGCCCCGCGTCGCAGGCATAGAGCGCAAGCTGATCCTCGCTCATCACATAGACCGGCACATGGGAAAGGTCAAAATTTTCAAGCGTGACCGTGCAGATGGTGTATTCATACGGCACTTGGACGGTGTACGGGTCGCCGTCCTCGTCATACCTTGTTTCCGGTCGGTAGCGAATCTCCGTTTCCACGGTTTCCGTGAGAATGTACTGCTTGTCAAAAAGCATTTGCAGCTCGCCTTGTACCTCGCTGAGCGTCCACGCGCCGCCTTTGAGCGCCGTGAGCGCGGAGATCAGCACATACGGGTCATGTCCGATCTCGTCAAGCTCAAAATGATACTCGTCGTAATCATGCGTCGCTTCGTAATTATCCAGCTTGCTTTGCAGTTCCGCTTCCATCGTGCAGTATTGCGCTTCGGCGGCAAGCATATCGCTGTCCTCGCTGGGATAGGTCGAAACGCCGAGCGCCGTCACGCCGCCCTCGACCAGCACCGAGCAGGACGAGGCGATATTCAGAAGAAACACCACGACGAGCAGAATTGCCAGCGCGATCAAAAAGCCTTTCTTGTGTTCCGCAAACCACTCGGACGCTTTTTTCGTGTCCTCTGCGGCGCGTTTGGCGGCTTTGACGGTCACTTCGGATGCTGACACCGTGCCGCCGCCAGTCTTTGCAGCGGCGTATTCCTTTTTGATGGCGCGTTTCTGCTGCCAGCGAGAATACGGATTGCTTTGCAGCTCCGGGTTCTGCTGCTGCGCCTGCTTTTGCAGTGCGTCGAGGTTGGCGCTGTCGGCGCGAACTTCTGCGCGGTCTGCTTTGCGGTACGGCTTGAGTTGGTGGGACCGGTGCGCCGCCTCTATAAAATTCAAAATCCTCCTGTATATGAAAAATGCCCGGTGACTTTTCATCATCGGGCGGTGTCGGT
>DBLB01000020.1:0-5621 GCA_002298695.1 Clostridiales bacterium UBA735
AGTCGTCCGCGCCGGTCATGAGGCCCGTGATCTTGTCCATCTCCTGACTGCGTGCAGTTAACATAATGATCCCAATTTTCTTATCCGTTGCCCGGATGCTGCGGCAGACCTCAAATCCGTCGATGCCGGGTAACATGATATCCAGAATTGCAACGCCGACGTCCGGATTGCTCTTCAGCAGCTCCAACGCTTCCTCGCCGGTGCCTGCCTCGACGACCTCATAGCCCGCGCGCTTGAGGTTGATGACGACGAAGCTGCGGATGCTGACCTCGTCCTCGAGAATCAATACCTTTTTCATAAACTTTCTCCCCTCACGTCTCACCGGAATTCCAGTCGACATGGATATAATTGAACATTCCCTTGAGTGTTTCCTCGCTCAACTGCGCCGCGTCGCCGCCCGTACCGAGCACAGCGGCATACGTCACATCGCCCTTTTCCGACAGCAGGAACCGACCGTCTTCCGTCGCCAGCCGGTTCCGGTCTTCCCCGGAAAATGCATAGATCGTAAATACCGGCTCCGCCTGCGCAGCGTCCGTGTCATACGTGGAAAACACCAGTCCACGCACCCCAGCGCTCTCTTCGCCGCGCGAGATGGTCAAATGCCCGACCCATTCTTCCGGCAGCCGGACATACCAGCCCGCCGAAAAATTGTGGTACGTGATCTCCTTGACTGTTTCGCTGCCGTTCAGGTCAAGATTATACCAGCGGATGAGGCTGTAGCCCTCGCCGCTCTCGTCCGTCCGTGCCAGCGGCACCAGCTCCGGCAGCTCGATGAGGCCATCCGTGTCAATATCCGCCGCATAGACGTAATAACTCCGGACTGTCCGCACATTCAGGTCATTGTCCGATCGCATCACGTTCTGAAAGTTCCGTCCCCGGAACGCAAATACATCCGTCAGGATCGCATCCTCTCCGATGCTCCCGGCGACGAACACTGCCGGCACATTGCGCGTCAGATACCCCGTCACGATCCGCTTCACCGCCTGTACGCCGTTGGAGAGCATCACCTCCGGCTCGCGTTCTAGCTGCCCGTCGTGGCAGCGGTAGAGTTCCGCCACGCCCTGCGGCTGCTCGGCATCAAAACGGATAAGAAACACGTCCTTGGTGCCATCGCCGTCGAGGTCGGTCACGGTGTATTCCGTATAGTTGGCGCTCATCAGCTCCACCACGTGACCTTCCGAGAGCGAATAGACGCTCATGGACTGAATCACCTGGTCCGAGAGCTTCCGTCCGATCAGGATTTCCAGGCCGCCCTCGTTGTCCAGCTGGACATATTCCGCGCTGGCGAACGCCGTTCCGCTGCCCTCGATGACCGCGATATTTTCATAATTTCCGTCGATCAGATCAAAAATATAGGCCCCCAGCGGCTTCTCGCCGCCGGTTTTCAGAAACACGATCGCCTCGTCCTCGCCGTCGCCGTCGAGGTCTGCCAGCTGGACCGACTGCTGGTTCACACCGGACACCGGTGCGGAATAGGCTGCGCCCTGCGCCATCAGCTGATCGATGGCCTGCTGTAAATTGTTGTATTCATCCGAATGCTTCGGCAGCGTATACAGCTCGTCCACCGTCTTTATGAAGCATCCGGACAGCAGCAGCGTGAGCAGCAGCATCAGGACGCCGATCCCCAGTATTTTCCGTTTCACGCAGCGCCCCTCCCTTCTGCCCTCTCCAACCAGATTATTGTATCATGCTTTGTCTCAAATGTGTAGCCGGTTTGTAAAAGTTTTGCGCCGAGGGTGAATCCGAAAATTGAAAATGTGGCCGGCGGCGAGGAATTTTTGTGCCGGGCAAGCCATTTTTCTGCAGGAATACTTCAAGGAAAACCGGCGCGGCGTGAAAAGGCCCGCCGCCCAGGTACATTGGAAATTTTCGGATGTCCCCTATTATTTCAGGACTACATTCTTTTCGCCGAGCAGTCCGCGCAGCTCCTCCAGCATGGTCTCCTGCGGCCCGCACGTTCCGGCCATGCGCACGCCGGTATCGGCGTAATAGATCACCGTTTTCAGCCGCCCAGGGAACATTTTCAGGATCGGCAGGATCTTCCGCTCTCCCTTCTGCCCCGTGTGCATCACGCGCAGGTACAGCGTGTGATACTGCGCCGCCGGGCCGTTCTCCGCAGCCCGGACCTCCCCCGCATCGCCGATGTTCCAGACGCGGTTTGCCACCATCTGCGGATCTTTATCCTCGCGGATGGAGATCCGCCCGCTGACTACAATGGCCGCGCCCTCGTGGATAAGGCTGCCGTACTGCCCCAGCGTGTTGGAAAACACGAGCAGCTCCATGCTCGCCGTATTGTCCTCGAGCGTCACATAAGCCATCATCGACTGGTTGCGCGTCGTTTTCATCTTCGCCGCCTGCACAATGCCCGCAATGGACACGACCTGCTCGTCCTGATAGACGCCGTCGCGGTCCGCAAGGCTCTGCATGATCCGCCCGATCGGCACAACATGCGCTGCCTGCAGCTGTTCCCGGTAATCATCCATCGGATGGCCGGAGAGATAGAGGCCGGTCGTCTCGCGCTCCATGGCCATGCGCTCCTGTGCGCTCAGCTCCGGCAGATCGGGCACATGGACGTCGGAGACCGGCGCATCGTCGCCCTCCAACATGCCGAACAGGCCCATCTGCCCCTCGACGTTCTTCCGTCGGCTGTCTGCAACGGAGTCCATCACTGCATCGTAAATAGCCAGCAGCTGCGACCGCTTCAGCCCGAAGCAGTCGCACGCGCCGCATTTGATGAGGTTTTCCAGCGCACGCTTGTTGAGATCGGTGCCGTACATCCGGCTGCAAAAATTCTCCAGGTCGGTAAACGTGCCGCCGTCCGTCCGTTCCTGCATGACCTTCTGGATGAAGCCGCGGCCGATGTTCTTGATGGCCGCAAGGCCGAAGCGGATGCCGTTCGGCACGACGGTGAAATGGTCGTTCGATTCGTTGATGTCCGGCGGCAGCAGCGCAATACCCATATTCTTGCACTCGGCGATATACTCCGAGATCTTCACAGAGCTGTCAAGCACCGACGTCATCAGCGCCGCCATATATTCCTTCGGATAGTAATATTTGAACCACGCCGTCTGATACGCGATCACTGCATAGCAGACCGAATGCGCCTTGTTGAACGCGTAGTTCGCGAAGTCATACATCTCGTTGTAGATGTCCTCGGCGACCTTCACCGGGATGCCGTTGGCCTCGCAGCCGGCAATGCCACGCGCTGCGTCCCCGTGGAGGAACGCGCCGCGCTCCTTCTCGATGTCCTTGACCTTTTTCTTGCTCATCGCGCGGCGCACCATGTCCGCCTGTCCGAGCGAATAGCCAGCGAGCTTGCGGAAAATTTCAATGACCTGCTCCTGATAGAGGATGCAGCCATAGGTGACGGAGAGGATCGGTTCGAGCATCGGGTGCTTGTATTTCACAAGTCTCGGGTCGTTTTTGCAGGCGATCAGCCGCGGGATGGAGTCCATCGGGCCGGGCCGGTAGGCCGCAACGATGATGGAGAGGTCTTCAATGGACTGCGGCTTCAATCCCACGCAGACACCCGTCATACCGGACGATTCCATCTGGAACACGCCCGATGTCTTCCCCTGTGTCAGCATCTCCATGACCTTCGGGTCGTTGTCGGTGACGCGGGCCATTGAAAAGTCCGGCTCCTTCTTGCGGATCTCCTGAATCGTGTCGTCGATGACCGTGATGTTGCGAAGGCCGAGGAAGTCCATCTTGAGCAGGCCCAGCTCTTCGAGCGTCGTCATCGTATATTCGGTGACGATCGTGTCGTCATTCGTGGCCAGCGGCACATAGTCGTAGACCGGCAGCCGCGTGATGACGACGCCCGCCGCGTGCGTCGACGTGTTGCGCGGCATGCCCTCGAGGGCCCGCGCCGTGTCAATGAGCGTCTGCACACGCTCGTCGCCCTCGTACATCTCGCGCAGCTGCGGCGAGACCTTCAGCGCCTCGTCCAGCGTGATGTGCGGCGTGCCCGGCACGAGCTTTGCCACGACGTCCGTCTCGGCATACGTAAAGTTCAGCGCCCGGCCCACGTCGCGGATCGCGCCGCGCGCAGCCATCGTGCCGAACGTGACGATCTGCGCGACATGGTCGTCGCCATATTTCCGGCGCACATAGTCCACGACCTCGCCGCGCCGCGTGTCGCCGAAGTCCATATCAATATCGGGCATCGTCACGCGCTCCGGATTCAGAAAGCGTTCGAAGAACAGCCCGTACTTCATCGGATCAATTTCCGTGATGTAGAGCGTATACGTGACCATCGAGCCTGCAGCGCTCCCGCGCCCGGGCCCGACGGGGATGCCCGCCTGTTTTGCAAAGTTGACGAAATCCGCCACGATCAGGAAGTAGTCGGTAAAGCCCATCTTCTCGATCATGTCGATCTCATAGTCCAGCTGCTGCCGGTATTCCGGGTGCTCCGCGCCGTAACGCTCTGCAAACCCCTTCGCGCAGAGCTCCTTGAGGTACGTCAGCGAGTCATAGCCTGCCGGAAGCTTGAATTCCGGCAGGTGATATTTGCCGAACGTGAATTCCACATTGCACCGTTCGGCAATTTTGACTGTATTTTCAAATGCCTCGTCCGCCTGCGGGAAGCGTTCGCACATCTCCGCTTCCGACTTGAGATAAAACTCGTCCGTCTCAAATTTCAGCCGGTTTTCATCGTCGACGGTCTTGCCCATCTGGATGCACATCAGGATGTCCTGCGTCTTTGCATCCTCGCGCCGCAGATAGTGCGCATCGTTCGTCACGACGAGCGGCAGCCCGGTCTCCTGAGAAAGGCGCAGAATGCCCTGATTCACGCGCGGCTGCTCCTCGAGGCCATGGTCCTGCAATTCGAGGTAAAAATGCTCCGGCCCGAAAATGTCCGCATATTCCAGCGCGGCCTTTTTGGCCTCCTCATACTGGTCGTGCAGCAGCGCCTGCGGCACCCGCCCGGCGAGGCACGCCGAGAGCGCGATGATGCCCTCATGATGCTCCCGCAGGAGCTCCACATCGACGCGCGGCCGGTTGTAGAACCCGTCGAGATACCCGCGCGAGACCATGTAGCTGAGGTTGCGGTAGCCCGTCTCATTTTCACAGAGCAGCACAAGGTGATACGCCTCGCGGTCAAACGCATGCTCCTTGTCAAAGCGCGTGCGCGGCGCGACATAGACTTCGCAGCCGATGATGGGTTTCACGCCCGCGGCCTTCGCCGCGCGGTAGAAGTCGATCACGCCGTACATGTTGCCGTGGTCGGTGATGGCGACGGCGGCCTGTCCCACCTCCTTCACGCGCGCCATGATGTCGCGGATGCGGCACGCGCCGTCGAGCAGGCTGTATTCGGTATGCACATGCAGATGCACGAAGCCCATAGCGTTCTCCTTACAGTGTTTTCGATAATTCCATCAATTTCCGCATCCGGTGGTTGACAGCCGACTTGGAGACCGGCGGATCCTGCATCTCCGCCAGCTCCGTGAGCGTCGCCTCCGGATTTTCCCGGCGCAGCCGCGCCGTCGCCTGCAATTTCTGCGGCAGTGTCTCCAGAATACCCGCTTCTTCGAGCTTCCGGATGGCAGCAAGCTGTTCAAACGAGGCGTCGACGGCCTTGGACAGGTTCGCCGTCTCACAGTTGACGCGGCGGTTGACGC
>DBLB01000020.1:5679-8269 GCA_002298695.1 Clostridiales bacterium UBA735
GTCTTTTTCGACCTTTGCCTCCATCACGCCCATCGCCGAGAGCTGCGCGCCGATGGCCGTCAGAAAATCCTCGATCGCGTCGCTCTGCTTGAAATAGAGGATGCTGTTCCCTGCGCGCTCCGTCTCCTTGGCCAAAAATCCGGCCTCGCGCAGCAGCACCGACGTCTCGCCGCTTACCTTCCGGTGCGGTGTCGCAAGCTCCAGGTGATAGCGCTTGGCCGGATCCGTGACCGACCCGCCCGCAAGGAACGCCCCGCGGAAAAATGCCAGCTGCTCCGCATCTTCTTCCAGAAGCCCGAAGTTCACATGCAGCGTCACCGCGCCCTCTGCGCTCATGTCGAGCGCCGTGAAAATCTTCGCCAGCTTTTCCCGCTCTTCGATCCGGAACAGCAGCTTTCCCGCCACGCCGTCCTCCGGCGTCTCGTCAAATGTCACGCCGAACGCCTTTTTGAACAGCCGCGGCAGCCGCTCGGCAAAATCGCGGCTTTCTGTCACGATCCGGACGGCGCCTGCCGAAAACGTATTGCCGTACAGCAGCACGCCATACGCCTCGGCCAGCGCTGCCGTCCGGGGTCCAAGGCCCGCGCGGCAGAGCTCTGCCTTCACATTCGAGGAAAACGACATAAACCTCTCCTTATCGGGTTCGAAATTCTTTCCATACATTCAGAATGGCCTTTGCCAGCTCGTCCGGATTATGTCGGATATACCGCCCCGTGGAACAGAGCGGAAACTCCCGCACCGCGACGCCCTGCGCCATGATCTCCTCCCGGTCGATCTCCAGCGGCTGCGCACCCTCGGCCAGATACGGCGCAAGGCTTTCCTCCGGAACGGGCCTGGAATTTGCGATGCACACATCCATCACGCCCACTCCCGCATGGTGCAGAATCGCCTTTACGTGGTCGGCCGCGGTATAGCCCTCCGTCTCACCGTCCTGTGTCATCACGTTCAGCACATACTCCTTCACCGCGCGGCTGCGGCGGATCGCGCTTGCGATGCCGTCCACGAGAAAATTCGGAATGATGCTCGTATAGAGGCTGCCGGGCCCCAGAATGATGAGGTCGGCCCGCGCAATGGCTTCGAGGCTGTCCGGCAGGGCCTGCGGGTGCTCCGGCACAAGACGCACCTGCCGGATGCGGCAGTCATTTTCTTTTTTTGCGTAGTAGATCTTGCTCTCGCCGAGGCAGCGGGAGCCGTCTTCAAATTCCGCTTCGAGATGCACGTCCTGATTCGTCACCGGCAGCACGCGGCCCGTGATGGCCAGCACGTCCCCCATCCGGTGGACGGCCTCGTCAAACGAGCCGGAGATGCCGTTCATCGCCGCGAGAAACAGATTGCCGAAGCTCTGCCCCGCGAGGCTCCCCTCGGTGAAGCGGTAGTTCAGCAGCTCGCGCATCGTCTTTTCCGTGTTGGCCAGCGCCAGGATGCAGCTGCGGATGTCGCCGGGCGGCAGCATGCCGAGATCCTCGCGCAGCATTCCCGATCCGCCGCCGTCGTCTGCGACGGTCACGATCGCCGTGATGTCCCGCGTATAGCGCTTCAGTCCGCGCAGCATGGCAGACAATCCGTGCCCGCCCCCGATGGCCACCAGCCGCGGCGGCCGGTGCCCCGGTTCATAAAGACGGATGGTTTCGTTCATACCGTCACCTTCTGGAAATATCGCGGTGGCCGAGCGTCACGGCATAGCCGCGCTTCTGGATGAACTCCGCAAGCGCCTTCGCGATGCAGACTGACCGGTGCTTGCCGCCTGTGCAGCCCACGGCGATCACCAGCTCCGACTTTCCCTCGTCGACAAAATTCGGCAGCAGGAACGCCAGCAGGTCCTCCGTCTTTTCCACAAAGTCCTTCGTCTGCTGATACTGGAACACAAAGCTCCGCACGGCCTCGTCCAGTCCCGTCTGCTGCTTGAGCTCCGGAATATAATAGGGATTCGGCAGAAAGCGCACATCCAGCACCATATCCGCTTCGAGCGGCAGGCCGTACTTGAACCCGAATGAGAGCACGTTCACATGCATCGCCCGTTCGTGGATACCGCCGGCCACCAGATCGATCAGCAGCCCGCGCAGCTTGCCTGTGGAGAGATTCGACGTGTCGATGATGGCATTTGCCCGGTTGCGGATGGGCTGCAGCAGCTCGCGCTCGCGCTCGATGGCGTCCTGCGTCTGCGTGCCGTCCTTCGTCAGCGGGTGCGCCCGCCGCGTCTCCTTGTAGCGCTTGATGATCGTTGCTGTGTCGGCCTCGATGAACAGGATGGAATACTGCAAATGCATTGCATCCAGCTGATCGAGACTTTTGAACAGCGCGTCAAACGTCAGGCTTCCGCGCACATCGGTCACGAGCGCCACCTTCTCATAGCGCCCCTTCGTGGCCAGGCAGAGGCTTGCAAACTGCGGGATCATCTCCGCCGGCATGTTGTCCACACAATAAAACCCGAAATCCTCCAGATCGGACGCAGCCTTGCTCTTTCCTGCGCCCGAGAGGCCCGAAACAATGATAAACTGCATTTTGTTCTCCTACCAGATCCGTACCTCCGGCTCCAATCGAACGCCGGACGTCTCCAATACCTTTTTCTGTACCAATTCAATCGTCGCAG
>DBLB01000020.1:8275-11646 GCA_002298695.1 Clostridiales bacterium UBA735
CCGCCGTCGCGTGGTCGAAATTCACCACAAAACCCGCATGCTTTTCCGAGACCTTCGCCCCGCCGACGCCCCGGCCCTTCAGCCCGGCCTCCTGGATGAGCGCCCCGGCGAAATGCCCCTCCGGCCGCTTGAACGTGCTGCCCGCAGACGGCAGCTCCAGCGGCTGCGAGGCCCGCCGTTTTTCCATCAGTTCCCGCATCCGCGCCTCAATGTTCTCCGGCGCGCCGGCTTCCAGGCGCAGCACCGCTGAGACGATCACGCCCGGCATCCGTTCAAACGCGCTCGTGCGGTATCCGAACGCGCAGGCCGCATTATCCAGCGTTTCCAGCCGCCCGTCCGCATGCAGGAATGTCACCTGCTGCACGACCTGCCGCATTTCGCCGCCGTAGGCGCCCGCGTTCATGAACACGCCGCCGCCGAGCGTCCCCGGGATCCCATGCGCAAATTCCAGCCCGGTCAGCCCGTTCCTGCGGGCAAATTCCGCCGCCTGCGCCAGCGTCTGCCCCGCCATCACATCCATGCGGTTCCCGTCCAGCAGCGTCATACCGAGCAGCGCGTCCTTCAGGCAGATCACCAGCGCGTCCACACCCTCGTCGGGCGCCAGCACGTTCGTCCCCGCGCCGAGCAGCCGCACAGGTACATCTGCCTCCCGCGCCAGGCGCAGCAGCGTCCGCACCTCATCCACAGACTTCGGAAACGCCATCCACCGCGCCGGCCCGCCGATCCGGAACGACGTGTGCGCCGCCAGCGCCTCTCGCTCCCGTATGTCCAGGCCGGCTCCGCCGTCCAGGATCTTCGCAACAGCCGCTTTTTCCAACCGCACTCAACTCCCAGGATACAAATTTTCAGAATATAGTATAGCACAGTCGCCGGAAAAATGGAACAGAAAAAGTCGTCAGCGTCAAATCATCCATTTCTCCGTTCGCGCGCCGCGCAGCTGCCAGAACGGCAGCGAAAAAGCCAGGCTGTGCCCAGCAGAGCGTTTCCAGTCTGAGATGGAAGGGAGCAGCTATGGGATTCTATGGTTTCGCCGTTCCGCACAAAAGTGCCGCCCGCCGGAGGGATCCGGCGGGCGGCTGGCTGATTCAGATCCTGAGATAGCCCTTGAGGGTTTTCAGCGTGTTCCAGACGCCGTCTATGTGGCTGCGCTCATAGCCATGGCTGGCATAGACGCCGGAACCGATGAGTCCGTGGCGGATGTCATGGCCGGCGTCGAGCGTCGCCTCCACATCGGAACCGTAGTGCGGATAGACATCGACGGCGTAGTCCGCGCCCTCGCGCTGCGCAGCGGCGATCAGCTTGCCGACCACTTCGTAGCTGTAGGGGCCGCCGGAGTCCTTCGCGCAGATGGAGACCTGCCGTTCCGTGCAGCGCAGTCCGTCGCCGACGCAGCCCATATCCACGCTGATCGACTCCGTCACGCCCACAGGCACGGAGGCCGCGCCGCCGTGTCCGACCTCTTCATAGACCGTCACATGGACATAGCTCCGGCGCGGCAGCGCGATGTTCTCATCGCGCAGATATTTCGCAAAGCCCAGCAGGATGCCGACCGAAAGCTTGTCGTCAAGGAAACGGCTTTTGATGTAGCCGGACGGCGTTACCCGCGCGCGCGGCTCGAAGCAGACGATATCCCCCGTCTCGATGCCGAGTGCGCGCGTCTGCTCGGCGGTAGCAACCGTTTCATCGAGCAGCACCTCGGTCGTGTCAAACGTCCGCTCCGTCTTACCGTATTCGCCGTTCACGTGGACGGATGCATTGCAGAGCTGCATCGTCCCCTCATAGACCTTCCCGGCGCGGGTATAGACGCGGACATTCTCTGTCTCGCCGTTTTCCGCGCGCATGCCGCCGAGCGGCGTCACGCGCAGGCGTCCGCTCGGTTTCACCTCGGCAACCATGGCGCCCAGCGTATCCGTGTGCGCCTGAAGCAGCAGCGCACCCTCTGCACTCTCCGCACCGCCGAGGTCGATCAGCACACCGCCCTTCGTCGTGCGCTGCGCCGCAAAGCCCAGCGCCGCAAACGCATGTTCCACCCAGTCCGCCGCCCGCGCCGTGAAGCCCGTCGGACTGTCGATGCCAAGCAGCTCCACGGCTTTTTCCACCGCGTACTGCGCATACTCCCGATCCATATTCCCCGCTCCTTTCAAAGCCTTTGCAGGTCGGCGATCAGCGCGTCGACCTCCGCCTCCGTCGTGGCCCAGCTGGTGCAGAAACGTACCGCCTTCCGGCCGTCCGCCGCCGTGCCCTCGTCTTCAAATGTATAATGTTCTGCCAGCCGCGCCGCCTGTTCCGGCGTCAGCAGCACAAACTGCTGGTTCGTCGGGCTGTCCACCGTGAACGGAATTCCGCAGGCAGCGAACGCCGCTTTGAGCTTCATGGCCAGCCGGTCGGCCTCCGCCGTGATGCGGAAATACAGGCCGTCGTGCAGGAGGGCGCAGAACTGTGAACCGAGCAGCCATCCCTTTGCCAGCACCGCGCCGTTTTGCTTCATGTACGTTTTAAAACGCGGTTTCAGCGTATTTTCTGTGATCACGACGGCTTCTCCGAACATTGCGCCGCACTTTGTGCCGCCGAAATAGAACACATCCGCCAGCTTTGCCAACGCTTGAACCGTTACATCGTTCCGCTGCGAACCGAGGCCGTAACCGAGGCGCGCACCGTCAACGAACAGGTACATTCCATACCTTCGGCAGACCTCATGAATGGCCTGAAGCTCTGCTCTGGAATAGAGCGTGCCGAGCTCCGTCGGGAACGAGAGGTAGACAAGTTTCGGCGCCGTCAGGTATTCCGGCTCCGCCGCATCGTAGTAGGCGGATGCGCAGGCGGCGATCTGTGCCGCGCTGAGTTTACCGTCCTTTGCCGGCAGGGCCAGAAGCTTATGCCCCACGTGCTCCACTGAGGCGGCCTCGTGGCAGTGGATGTGCCCGCTTTCCGCGCAGATGACGCTCTCCACGCTGGACAGCGCCGCGGATATGACCACAAAATTTGCCTGCGTCGCGCCCGGGAAGAACCAGACTGCCGCCTCCGGCGCGCAGGTTATCTCCCGGATGAGCGCCGCCGCCCGTTCGCAGAGTGCGTCCGTCCCATAGCCGGGATAGCTGTCCGCCGCAGCGGTTTGCAGCGCCTCGAGCACCTGCGGGTGCGCCGTGCGGTTGTAATCGTTGTTGAACCGTATCAAACAAGCTCCCTCCTTTTTGTCCCATCATAGCAAAGAGGAACCTATTTTGCAAGCGGAGGGGCATATAGAGTCCCCGGTTCCGTTGGAGAACCGGGGACGAAGTTTTAGGCAGCACCGCACAATTCGGCAAGCTGATTCGGCGAAAGATTTTTCGTCAAGTCAAGGTTTGAAAAGCGAAGGAATACTGTATGTATTT
>DBLB01000020.1:11698-22812 GCA_002298695.1 Clostridiales bacterium UBA735
GAAAAGATCCGCCGAAGCGCGCCGACGCAATTGTGCGGTGTTGCCTTTATTCGGCAGCGGCGAGGACGATCTGAAGCAGTGCGTCGCGGCCGTCGCCCTTTTCCGCGGAGAACGGGATGAGTCGGACGTCCTCCGGCAGGCCCAGCGTCTCGCGGATGCAGGCCAGATTGGGGGCGATCTCGCTCTTTTTCAGCTTGTCGAGCTTGTTGGCCACGACGACGAAGGGCTTGCCGGTTTGCAGAAAATAGCTGGCCATGGTGACGTCGTTGGCGGTCGGCTTATGGCGCGCGTCAACGAGCATGACACCGAGGTCGATGAGGTCGGGCTCGGCAAAATACGCCTCCATCAGCTTGCCCCAACGCTCGCGCTCGCTCTTCGAGACCTTCGCGTAGCCGTAGCCGGGCAGGTCGATGAGATACATCTTCTCGTCGATCAGGAAATAGTTGATGTGCGTGGTCTTGCCCGGGGCTTCGCCGACGCGGGCGAAGTTTTTCCGGAGCAGGAGCTTGTTGATGACCGAGGATTTGCCGACGTTGGATTTGCCGGCAAAGACGATCTGAGGGATGCCGTCGTGCGGGCAGTCCGCCACGGACGTCACGGAGCGCACGAACTGCGCGTTGTGCAGATTCATAGTCCCCTCCTCACTGGCGGATGGCCGGTTTGCGGCGCGGCTTGCGCGGCGCGGGCGGCATGGCCGGAATGGCGTCGAGCGCAGGGGCCTCCGCCGGAAGCTCCGCCGGGACGAGGGCCGCGGCAATGACCGTGTCGACGTGGTTGACGGTGATGAAGTTCAGCGCGGCGCGGACGGTCTGGTCAATCTCCTCGAGGTCCTTTTCGTTCTCCGCCGGGATGATGACGGTCTTGATGCCGTGCCGCAGGGCGGCCATGGTCTTCTCCTTCAGGCCGCCGATCGGCAGGACGCGGCCGCGGATGGATATTTCGCCGGTCATGGCGAGATCGCGCCGGACGGCGCGGCCCGTCAGGGCCGAGACGAGCGCCGTGCAGATCGTGATGCCGGCGGACGGGCCGTCCTTCGGCACGGCCCCCTCCGGGAAGTGGATGTGGATGTCGCGCGTCTTGTAGAAGTCGGCGGGCAGGCCGAGCTCCTTCGCGCGGGAGCGGACATAGCTCATGGCGGCAAAGGCCGATTCCTTCATCACGTCGCCGAGGTTGCCGGTCAGTTCGAGCTTGCCGGTGCCGTCGACCACGTTGACCTCGACCTCCAGCGTCTCGCCGCCGACGCTCGTCCAGGCCAGGCCCGTGACGAGGCCGACCTGATCGGCGGGCGGCAGCGGGTCGGGCAGGAAGCGGCGCACGCCGAGGAACTGCTCGAGATTGCCGCCGCTCACGGAGATGCGCTTCGGCGCGTTCTCGGAGACAAAGCGCATGGCGCATTTGCGGCAGAGGGCAGCGAGCTGGCGCTCGAGATTCCGGACACCGGATTCGCGCGTGTAGCAGGCAATGATCTCACGGAGCGCATCATCGGAGACGCGGACCTGCGTGCGCGCAAGGCCGTGCTTTTTCAGCTGCTTGGGCAGCAGGTGCCGCTTGGCGATCTGCAATTTTTCTTCATCGGTGTACGAACCGAGCTCAATGACCTCCATGCGGTCGAGCAGGGCGCGCGGGATCGTATCCGTGGTATTGGCCGTGGTGATGAACATACAGCGGTGCAGGTCGAACGGGACCTCGAGATAGTGGTCTCGGAATTCCGAATTCTGTTCCGGGTCGAGCACTTCGAGCAGCGCAGAGGACGGGTCGCCCTTATAATCGCTGCCGAGCTTGTCGACCTCGTCGAGCAGGAGGAGCGGATTGCGGCTCTTCGCCTGCGCAATGGCCGTCATGATGCGGCCCGGCATGGCGCCGATATAGGTCTTGCGGTGGCCGCGGATCTCGGCCTCGTCGCGCACGCCGCCGAGCGACAGGCGCGCGAGCTTGCGGTTCAGCGCGTGGGCGATGGAGATGGCGATGGACGTCTTGCCGACGCCGGGAGGGCCAACGAGGCAGAGGATCTGCCCGGGCAGCTCCGGCGCGAGCTGGCGCACGGCAAGCGTCTCGAGGATGCGCTCTTTGACCTTCTGGAGGCCGAAGTGCTCGGCGTCGAGAATCCTGCGCGCAGCCTGTACGTCCAGCCGCTCTTTGGTTTCCTCGTTCCAGGGCAGATCGAGCACAGTATCGAGGTAGTTGCGGATGACGTTGGCCTCGGCGGAGCCGCCCTGCTGCTTGCCGAGACGTTTTGCTTCCTTGAGAAGCTTTTCCTCCGTTTCCTCGGGAAGGTGCAGGGCGCAGATCCTGCCGGCGTAGTCCTCTTCGTCGGTATCATCCTCGCCGAGCTCTTCGCGGATGGCGTGGATCTGCTCACGGAGGTAGTAATCGCGCTGGTTTTTGTTGACGTTCTCCTGCACCTTTTCGGAAATCTCGTTTTCCAATTGCAGAATGTCGAGCTCTCGGGCCAGCAGGTCGATGGCCAGCTCCAGCCGCTTAACAGGGTGAAGCTGTTCCAGGATCCGCTGCTTCTGGTCAAAGGGGAAGGTCGCGTTCTGGCCGATGGTATCGGCGACGCGTCCTGGATCGTCCGACGTCAGCCCCGGCAGCATGCTCTCCTGTCCGGATTTGACCGCGAGGTCGACAAACTGGCCGAACAGCTCGTGGCCCTGCCGCAGCAGCGCCTGAAGGCGGAGCTGATTCTGGTTATAGCCCAGCTCGTCGAGTTCGACGACGCGTGCGAAAAGATAGGGATCGGCATGGATGCAGTCGAGCAGCTTCGCGCGGTATTTGCCCTCGACCAGAATGCGCATGTTGTCGCCCGGCAGGCGCAGGATCTGCTTGACGACGGCAACCGTACCGATCTCGTAGAGGTCGGTCTTCTTCGGGTCGTCGGTCTCCAGGTCGCGCTGGGCGACGAGGAAGATCATCTGATCGGCATGCATGGCCTCTTCGACCGCACGGGCCGATTTGCGCCGGCCGACATCGAAATGTGTCACACAGCCCGGAAACACCACCAGTCCGCGCAGCGGCAGCACCGGCAGGCAGGTCAGAGGCTTATATTCACTCATAAAATCGTCTCCTTTCGTTGGAGAAATGGGGGATTTTCTGAAAACAGCGCAAAAAGGGAGCAGGAATGCTCCCTTTCTGTGTTCAGAGTGTCACGCCGGCATTGCGGATCGCCGGGCGCGGCTTGTTCGGATCACGCTTGATGACGGGATCGGTGCCGTTCCGGACGCAGTCCTCGGTGATGAGGACGCTCTGGATCGTCGGGTCGGAGGGGATGTCGTACATGATCTTCGTCATGATGCTCTCCATGATGGCCCGCAGGCCGCGCGCGCCGATCTGGCGGGCGATGGCCTTCTCCGCGATGGCATCCAGCGCGCCAGATTCGAAGCTCAGCGCCACACCGTCGTATTCCAGCAGCTTGTGATACTGCTTGCAGAGCGCGTTTTTCGGTTCGGTCAGAATTTTGACCAGATCTTCCTTGCGCAGGCTGTTCAAGCTGGTGATGACAGGAAGCCGGCCCACCAGCTCCGGAATGATGCCGAATTTCAGAAGATCGTGCGGTTCGACCTTTTCAAACAGCTTGCCGACATCGCGCTGCTTCTTGCTTTGCAGCTGCGAACCGAAGCCGACGGATGACGTGTCGGTGCGCTGTTCGATGATCTTGTCCAACCCGTCGAACGCGCCGCCGCAGATGAAAAGGATGTTCGTCGTGTCGATCTGGATGAACTCCTGCTGCGGGTGCTTGCGGCCGCCCTGCGGGGGGACGTTTGCGACGGTGCCCTCGAGGATCTTCAGCAGCGCCTGCTGCACGCCCTCGCCGGAGACGTCGCGCGTGATGGAGGTGTTTTCGCTCTTGCGGGCGATCTTGTCCATCTCGTCGATGTAGATGATGCCGCGCTCGGCCAGCTCGACGTCGAAATCCGCCGCCTGAAGCAGGCGGAGCAGGATGTTTTCCACGTCCTCGCCGACGTAGCCGGCTTCGGTGAGCGTGGTGGCATCGGCGATGGCGAACGGGACGTTCAGAATTTTGGCCAGCGTCTGGGCAAAGAGCGTCTTGCCGGAACCGGTCGGGCCGATGAGCAGAATGTTGCTTTTTTGCAGCTCGACATCGGTCTGCTGGGAGAAATAGATGCGCTTATAGTGGTTGTAGACCGCCACGGACAGCGCCATCTTCGCGGCATCCTGCCCGATGATGTACTGGTCCATGTAGGTCTTGATCTCCTGCGGCGTCGGCAGTGTATCCGGCAGTTCGAGCTGCTGGGTATTGCCCGCGTGCATCTCGTCGCGCAGGATGGACGCGCAGAGGTCGACGCACTCGTTGCAGATATACACGTTCGGGCCGGCAATGATCCGCTGTACCTGCTCCTGCCGCTTGCCGCAGAAGGAGCAGCGGATAGAATCTTTCGCCAATTTCCCTTCTCCTTTCAGGGAATGATGCCTCCGGCGGGCCGGAGGCGGTCAGGGCCGGGCGGACGGGCCGCCCGGAGTTCCCTCGGATTATCTTTTGTCGATGACCTTATCGATCAGACCGTAGGCCAGCGCCTCTTCGGCGGTCATGAAGTTGTCGCGCTCGCACGCGGCGGTGATCTCCTCGACGCTCCGGCCGGTGTTGTCCGCCAGAATGGCGTTCAGGCGCTTTTTGATGACCTCCAGGCGCTTCAGGTGGATGGCCATGTCGGTGATCTGGCCCTGTGTCCCGGCGGAGGGCTGATGGATCATGATCTCGGCATTCGGCAGCGCGAGGCGCTTACCCTTCGTACCGGACGACAGCAGAAACGCGCCCATCGAGGCGGCCATGCCCACGCAGATCGTGGACACGTCGCACTTGATGTACTGCATCGTGTCGTAGATGGCCATGCCGTCGGTCACGGAACCGCCGGGGGAGTTGATGTAAAACTGGATGTCCTTGTCAGGATCCTGCGCTTCGAGGTAGAGCAGCTGCGCAACGACGAGACTGGCCGTCGTGGAGTTGACCTCCTCGGAAAGCATGATGATACGGTCGTTCAGCAGGCGGGAGAAGATGTCATACGAACGCTCTCCGCGGCTGGTCTGCTCGACAACATACGGAACCAAACTCATTGAAATTCTCCTTTCATTGGCGCGTTTGCCAATACAATCCTAACCAGGCTGCGGGAGAATTATTCCTTTTCAGCCTGCTCGGCTTCTGCGGCGGAAGCTTCCTCAGCGGGAGTCTCCTCCGCCTTCTTCTTTGCGGACTTCTTCGCGGGCTTTTCCTCAACGGCAACGGCGCTGTCGGCCAGGAGCTTGGCGGCCTTGCGGGTCTTCAGCTCTTCGCGGACGGTATCTGTATTGACGGCTTCCCTGACCTTGTCCAGCTCCATCTGGTACTGATCGGCCATCTTCTGCAGTTCTTCGTCCACTTCCTCGTCGAGCACTTCGATCTTCTCCGCCTCGGCGACAGCCTCGAGCAGGAGGCTGGTGCGGACGGTCTGCTCGGCCATCGGGCGCATGGACTGGCGCAGGCTGTCAAGATTGCCGCCGACCATCTTCGCATAGTCTTCCATCTTCATGCCCTGCATCTGAAGCTGATAGGCAAACTGGTTGAGCTGACGGTCGACCTGCTCGTCGATCATGCAGGCCGGGATCTCGGCGGTCATGTTCTTTGCGGCGGCCTCGACAACGGCGTCTTCAAACGCGCGGTCAGACTCTTCCTGGCGGGTCTTCGTCAGGCGGGCCTTGATGTCCTTCTTGAGGTCGGCCAGCGTGTCGAACTCGGAGACGTCCTTGGCGAACTCGTCGTCCAGCGCGGGCTTGAGGGTCTCCTTGACCTCGTGGATCTTGCAACGGAAGGTCGCGGGCTTGCCGGCGAGCTCCTTGGCGTTGTAGTCTGCGGGGAACGTGACCTCGACGTCCTTCTCGTCGCCGGCTTTCACGCCGATGAGCGCTTCTTCGAAGCCGGGGATGAAGGAACCGGAACCGAGCGTCAGGCTGTACTTCTCGGCCTTGCCGCCTTCAAACGCCTTGCCGTCGACAAAGCCCTCGAAGTCGATGACGACGGTATCGCCGGTCTTCGCTTCGCGCTCGACGGTCTCGATGCGGGCATTGCGGTCGGCCATGCGGTTCAGCTCGGCGTCGACGTCGGCCTTCGGCACGGAAACGGCCTTCTTCGCGACCTCGAGACCCTTGTATTCGCCGAGCGTGACCTCGGGATAGAGCGCGGTGGAAACGGTCAGGGCGACATTGCCCTCTTCCGTGGTGTCCATATCGACAACGGACGGCTGGCCGACGGCCTTGAGGCCCTGCTCAGTGACGGCCTTCTCGTAGATCTCCGGGAAGATCTCGTTCACGGCATCTTCATAGAACACCGTGGGGCCGTACATGCTCTCGACCATTTTGCGCGGGGCCTTACCCTTGCGGAAGCCGGGGATCATAATGTTCTTGCGGCACTTGGCATACGCCTTGTTCAGGGCCGTTTCGAATTCGGCTTTTTCGATCTCAAGGGCAATTTTGGCATTGCCGTTTTCTTTTTCTACGCTCTTGACATTCATGTTGATTTTCCTCCTATGCGGTGCGGCCGCAGGGCCGTTTTTCACCCAGTCATTTGAATCCGATTTATTCTATCAGACTTTTCGCAAGATTTCCACTCTTTTTTCCGGAAATCTGCAATTTTACAAAAAATTCAGAAAGTTTTTCTGTCAATCCAGAACTTTCACGGGTTTGAAGTTTACATAATCAGCAGACACCAACCGGAAGTCGATGCCCTTCCAATCCCCTTGAATGGCAAGTCGGTGGCTCTCGGCGTGGAGGTGGCCGTAATAGCAGCGGCGCACGCCGTAGCGCAGCAGCAGTTCCAGAATTTCCGGGCACTCGTAGCCCTGATAGCGCGGCGGATAGTGCAGAAAGCAGAGCTTCTCCCGCTCGCCCGCCGCTCTCAGCGACGTCTCCAGTCGCCCGAGCTCCCGCCGGAAGACCTTTTCGTCGTGCGTGCCGCCCTTGTCCTCTTCGTAGAACCAGCCGCGCGTCCCGCAGAGCGCCACGTCTCCATAAAAATGGCAGTTGTTGTGCAGGATCTCCATATCAGGAAATCCCTGCTCCGCGCAGAACTGATAGAACTTTGCCGCTGTCGTCCACCAATAGTCGTGATTGCCCTTGAGCAGGATCTTCCGCCCCGGGATGGCGTTGATGAACGCAAAATCTGCTTTTGCCCGCCCGATGCCGAGCGCCCAGCTGAGGTCGCCGAGAAGAACCGTCGTATCCTCCGGGCCGATAATGGACAGCCCCTCGCGGAGCTTGTCCACATAGCCGACCCACTTCCCGCCGAACACATCCATCGGCTTGTCCGCGCCAAGGCTGAGGTGCAGGTCTCCGATCGCGTACAGGGCCATCAGCGCAGGAAATCTGTGACGACGGCGCGCATGGCGCCCTTGTCTGCCACGCCGTCAAAGCGGACGGGTTTGCCGGCGAGGCTTGCCAGCGGCGCGGGGACGGGCTTGCCGGACACCTCAGCAAGCTGGGCGATGATCTGCGTACCGGGGCGGTGCTCCTCGCAGCCGAGCGCGTCGAGCACGCTGGCGCAGAACTTGAACGGGCTCGCCGTCGACGCGACGATCATCGGCGTACCGCTGCCGTCCGCCTTGCGGAACTGCTCCGCCACGCGGTAGGCCACTGCCGTGTGCGTGTCGAGCAGATAACCACTGCGCTTGTATTCCGCGCCGATCATCTCCTCGGTCCCCGCGTCGTCGCAGAAACCGCAGGAGAACACGGCCTGAATGGCGTTTCGGATCTCGTCGGACACGGTATAGCGCCCCGTTTCGGCGAGCTGCGCCATATAGCCGCGCACCGCCTCGTCCGAGCCGGACAGCAGATAGAGCAGCCGTTCGAGGTTCGACGAGATGAGAATGTCCATCGACGGCGAGGCCGTCTGATAAAACGGCCGGTTGCGGTCATACGTGCCGGTCGTGAGGAAATCGGTCAGGATGTTGTTCGCGTTTGACGCGCACACCAGCCGCCGGATGGGCACGCCCATGCAGCGGGCATAGTACGCCGCGAGAATGTTGCCGAAGTTGCCGGTCGGCACGCAGACGTCCACTTCCTCGCCCATCGTGATCTGCTCTGCCGTGACTAGGTCGCAGTACGCGGACACATAATAGACGATCTGCGGCAGGACGCGGCCCCAGTTGATGGAGTTGGCCGACGAGAGGAAATAGCCGCGCGCGGCCAGCTCCTCGCGGAGCGAAACGTCGGAGAACAGCGTCTTCACGCCCGTCTGCGCGTCATCAAAGTTGCCGCGCACCGCGCACACGCCGACGTTGCCGCCCTCCTGCGTGACCATTTGCAGCTTCTGGATGTCGGACACGCCGCCGTCCGGATAGAACACGAGGATCTTCGTGTGCTCCACATCCCGGAAGCCCTCGAGCGCCGCCTTGCCCGTGTCGCCGGACGTTGCGACGAGGATGCAGACCGTCTTCTGCTCTCCGGTCTTGCGGAGGCTCGCCGTCAGCAGATACGGCAGCATCTGCAGCGCCATATCCTTGAACGCGCACGTCGGCCCGTGCCAGAGCTCCATCACATACACGCCGTCCTCCGTCTTCACGACGGGCGCGGCAGCGGGCGTGTCAAACTTCGCAGGGCCATACGCCTTTTCCGCAAAGTCCAGCAGCTCCTTCTGCGAAAAATCATCGAGATAGAGGCCCATGATGTGCGCGGCCCGCTTCGGATAGGAGCAGTGCGTCAGCTCCGTCAGATCCTCGCGGCTCAGCTGCGGGATCTCCGACGGCAAAAACAGCCCGCCCTCGCGGCTGAGGCCCTGCACAATGGCCTGCGCCGCCGTATAGCGCAGCGACGCATCTCGGGTACTTACATAATACATAACTTCACGACCTTCTCCAAGGATTGATAAAACAGGTTCCGGACGGTCTCGCCGCCGAAGCCCCAATTTTCCAAATTTGTTTCCAGCAGCGCGTAATCGCGCAGCCCGTGCATCCCGTCCGGGAGCACATCGCAGCCATCCAGATCGCCGCCGAGGGCCAGATGTCCGTCGCCGTCCCGTTCCAGAAAGTGCTCAAGGTGGCGGCGCACATCGTCCATCGACGCATGGCCGGACTCATTCAAAAATGGCGCGTAGAGGTTCAGCCCCGCCGTGCCGCCGAGATCGCAGATCGCGCGGAACTGCTCGTCCGTCAGATTGCGCACGTGGCCGCAGACGGCCTTCGCGTTGCTGTGGCTGGCCGCGATGGGCTTTTCCGCGATCTCGCAGATGTCCCAGAACGCCCGCTCCGAGCAGTGGCTCACGTCCACGATGATCCCGGCCCGCTGCGCCCGCCGCACAAATTCGCGGCCCTGCGCCGTCAATCCGCCGCCGGTCATGCAGGAACCGGCAAGCGCATTCTCCGCGTTCCACACCGGTGCAATCATCCGCACGCCGCGCGCGGCCAACTCCTCCAGCCGTCCCGGATCGCAGCCGAACGCCTCCGCGCCCTCGATCGAGAGCACCGCGCCCACGCCGCCTTCCCGCAAAATGGCCGAAACGTCCGCCGAAGTCCGGCAGAGCGGAATGCCGTGCTTCCGGAGCTGCTCCGAAAAATAAGCCATTGCGGACGCAAAGCGTTCCTCGTCGGTCTGCTCATTCTCGATCCAGACCGTGCAGAACGCGAAAAACTGGACATAGGCCGGAAACGCCGCCTGCGCAAGGCTGACCTGCCCGCTGTTTTCCGCGAGCGATTCACCCTTGCGCCAGAGCTCCACTGCGGTGTCGCAGTGCCCGTCCAGGACCGGATATTTCGTCAAAACGCATCCTCCAGCTGCCGGATGACCGGCTGTTTTGTCGCCATGCCGTCCGGCGCGTAAATTTCAATCACGTCAAAGCGCGGCTGCAAGCGCGTCTCGTGGCCCTCGAGCCAGAGCAGCGCCGTCTGCCGCAGACGCTCCTGCTTCCGCGCGTCGACGAACTCGCGTGCCGCGCCATGCTCCGCCGACTTGCGCAGCTTGACCTCCGCGAAGATGAGGAATTTCCGATCCTCCGCGATCACGTCGATCTCACCGAAGCGGCTGCGGTAATTGCAGGCCACGATGCGGCACCCGCGCCCGCGCAGATGCTCGCACGCCAGCGCCTCGCCCCACGGGCCGAGCAGGTCACGCCTTCTCATAGAATTTTCTCAAAAATGTCTGCCGGTGCTCCTCGCACGGGCCGAACTCCGTCAGCGCGGCATAGTGCCGCTTCGTGCCGTAGCCCTTGTGGACGGCGAAGCCGTACTGCGGGAACTTTGCGTCCAGCTCCTCCATCCAGCGGTCCCGCGTCACCTTCGCAAGGATCGATGCCGCTGCGATGGACGCCGAGAGGCCATCGCCCTTCACGATCGTCCGCGTCGGGATGCCGAGCTGTGGGTCGCGGTTGCCGTCGACGAGTGCCAGCTCCGGCTGAACGCCAAGCTGCTCGACCGCGCGGCGCATGGCGAGGAACGTCGCCTGTAAAATATTGATCTCGTCGATCTCCTGATGTCTCGCGAACGCGATGCCGTAGGCCACGGCGTTCTCCACGATCACGTCGTAGAGCTCGCGCCGCCGCTTGTCCGTCAGCTTCTTCGAGTCATTCAGACCCTCGATCCGGCAGTCCGGCGGCAGGATCACCGCCGCCGCGCACACCGGCCCGGCCAGCGGCCCGCGCCCGGCTTCGTCGATCCCGCAGACCAGCTTGTATCCGTCCGCAAACGCCGCGTGCTCGTAGGCCCAGAGGTCGACTGTTTCTGTTTCTCTCATACTTCCTCCAACATCTCCGGCGTCTCGAGCGTAAAACGCCCGAGCTTGCAGCTGCGGTACTCATCGAGCAGTACCTTTGCCATCCGCTCGGTATCCACCTCGCCGCCGGGGATCAAAAATCCGCGCTTGCGCCCTGCGGCCTCCACGAGATCCCACGGGTCAAATTCCGCCGGGATCTCAATTTTATACCGCTCGCGGATCGCATCCGGATATTCCTTCGCCAGCAGCTCCATCAGATGGAACGCCAACGTCTCCGTGTCGATGACATCGTCCTTCACCGCGCCGGTGTAGGCCAGGCGCATGCCGACCTGTGGGTCCTCGAATTTCGGCCAGAGAATGCCCGGCGTGTCGAGCAGGAGCAGCCCCTGATCCACCGTGACCCACTGCTTGCCGCGCGTGACGCCGGG
>DBLB01000020.1:22878-23229 GCA_002298695.1 Clostridiales bacterium UBA735
CCGACGTTCGGAATGCCGACCACCATCAGCTTCAGCGGCCGGCCCACCTGCCCCTTTTCAGCGTAGCGCGCCAGCTTCTCCGCCAGCAGCGTCCGCACCGCGGGCGCGAACTGGTTGATGCCCCTGCGGCTCTTGCAGTCCGTCTGAATGACGGCCCAGCCCTTCCGCTTGAAATACTCGCTCCACCGCACCACCATAGCCGGGTCCGCCATGTCGATGCGGTTCAGAATCACCATGCGCGGCTTTTTACCGCAGATGGCGTCGATGTCGGGGTTGCGGCTGGAGATCGGGATGCGCGCGTCTAAGATTTCGCACACCGCGTCGACCAGCTTCAGATCCTCCTCCATCATC
>DBLB01000007.1 GCA_002298695.1 Clostridiales bacterium UBA735
CTGCTCAGCCAGGTACGTCACCTGCGCGCCGCGCGTGACCGCTCCTGTCTCATTGAGACTGCCGTCGTAACAAGGAACCTGCGGCGCACTTGCGCAGATGTAGGCCGTGCGGTAGCGGCTGGCAGGTTTGTCCGTCGTGTCGCCTGTATCTGCCTCCGGTGTACCGGTCACAACGCAGACGAACAGCACCAGCGCCACAAGGATCAGCACAAGCAGCAGCACAAGCCAGGTATTCTGCCGCAGAAAACGTTCCAGCGCCGGATTTTTTGTGCGCTGCCGCTTCTGTTTTTTGGGGGAAGCCGAAGAAGTCCGGCGTTTTTTCATAGCAATTCCCTACTTTCTGTCGCTCTGTATTATACACCAACTTTTTTCAGATTTCCACCTTTTTCGCAGATTTTCACCGATTATCCCAGAATTTCCGTGATTTTAGCTGCTGGCGCTCCATTTTTGACGATCTGCATTCTGTTTTTTCTCCGATTCGCTCCATTTTGATCTGTTTTTCATCAGTTTTTCCAAAATTTATGTAAACCAAAAACATGAAATTTTCAAACTTTTTTCTGAAAAAAGACTGAAAATGCAGAACGCGCGCAGCCGGAATTTTGTTCCGGCTGCGCGCACAGGCGTCCGCAGACGCTGAAATTATTCTTTCATCAGTTTGCGGCGGGCGATGTTGATGGTACCCTCCTGCATGGTGCCGATCCAGGCCAGAGAGCGGCCTGCGCCGTTTGCCACACACGATTCTGCGTCATCTGCAATGGAGCAAGGGATCTCCGTCCGCTCCTGCAGCAGCCTGTCAAAGCCGTAGAGCAGGCTGCCGCCGCCCGTCAGCACAATGCCGTTGGCCGCAATGTCTGCGACCAGCTCCGGCGGCGTATGCTCCAGCACGGAGAGCGTCTCGTCTACGATCTGGCGCGCGGGGCGCTTGAACGCCTCGAGCAGTTCGGTGGACGTCAGTGTTTCCTCCTTCGGAAGGCCGGTTTTCAGGTCGCGGCCCTTGACGTTCATCATCGCTTCCTCCGGGCGGGGATAGACGCAGCCGATGGCGATCTTGATTTCCTCGGCCATGTTCTCACCGATCACCATGCCGAAGCGCTTGCGGACGTACTGGATGACCGCGTCGTCAAACGTGTCGCCCGCCACCTTGACGGACGAGGAAACGGCGATGCCGTTCATGCTGAGCACGGCGATGTCGGTCGTACCGCCGCCGATGTCGACGACCATGTGGCCCGACGGACCGGCAATATCAAGCTTTGCGCCGAGTGCTGCGGCAAACGGTTCTTCGATCAGGTAGACGCGGCGCGCACCGGCCTCCATTGTGGCCTGAATGACGGCGCGCTCTTCCACCTCGGTCACGCCGCTCGGCACGGAGACGATCACGCGGGGCTTGATGAGAGCGAATTTGCTGATTTTTTTCAGGAACTGTTCGAGCATTTTTTCGGTCATCTCATAGTCGGAGATGACACCGTCGCGCAGCGGGCGCACCGCGACCACGTTGCCCGGCGTGCGGCCCAGCATATTCCGCGCCGCCGCGCCGACCTGAAGCACCTTGCCCGTATTTTTATCCACCGCCACGACCGACGGCTCCCGCAGCACAATGCCGCGTCCGGCCTCGTAGACCAGAACGTTTGCCGTGCCGAGGTCGATGCCGAGGTCGCGCGACAGTTTCATTGTCCATTTCATAGTGGTTCCCCTTTTTGTTCCTTTCTGGGCGCGGCCAGCGCCGCGCAGACGACGCGCTCCGCGCCGGCTGTGAGCAGAATGCGGCAGCACTCGGAGAGTGTCGATCCGGTGGTCACAATATCGTCGATCAGCAGGATCCGTTTGCCGCGGAAGGCGTCCGGTTCGAATGGGACATACGCGCCGCGGACATTTGCTGCCCGCATGGCCGCATCGTTCAGCCCGGACTGCGCGGGCGTATGGACGCGCTTTGTCAGTGTCCGCAGTACAGGCACATCCAGCGCCCGGCCGGTTTCCCGGCACAGCAGCTCCGCCTGATCGAAGCCGCGTTCGCGGCGGCGCTGGTCGCTGACCGGTGCCCACGAGAGCAGATCATAAGTTCCGTCCAGCTTGTCCCGGATGGTATGGGCCATCCACCGGCCGTACTGCACGGCATACTGCCGCATGCCGCCGAATTTGAAGCGCAGGATGGAATCGCGCAGCGGCTCTTCATAGAAAAATGTCACAGCACAGCGGTCTGCAAATCTGACCCGCGGGTCTGCTCCGTCGTAGTCCGGCAGCGTATTCAGGCAGTGCAGGCAGACGGCGCTGCCGCTGTCATCCAGCAGCTTGCGGCAGATGATGCATTTTTGCGGATACAGCAGGTCGAGCAGCCAGTTCAGGAGCTTTTTCATGCCTCCGCTCCCTCCAGCCGCAGCTTGAGGCCGCTGTAGCGCTTCTGCCGGCGGTCGTTGCGCACCATTTCGGCGATGACGTTTTCGTCGCCGACGAGAATCAGCAGCTCCCGTGCACGGGTGAGCGCCGTATAGAGGACGCTCCGCGTCAGCAGATACGGAGAACCCGCGAAGACCGAGAGAATGACCGCGCGGTATTCGCTGCCCTGGCTCTTGTGGATGGTCATTGCATACGCGGGCTCCAGCTCGCCGAGCATGTCGAAGGCATATTCCGCGCGGCGGTCATCAAACAGGATGGTCACGAGCTCCGTTTCATAGTCGATCTGCTCGATCCTGCCGATGTCGCCGTTGAAAATGCCGGTGCCTGCTCCGAGGCCGTTGGGATTCTTCCATAGTATATCATAGTTGTTCCGGATTTGCATCACCCGATCGCCCTCGCGGAAAGAAAAATCGCCGAATCGCTTCTCTTTTTTTCCGGCGGCGGGCGGGTTGAGGACGGCCTGTAGGGCGGCGTTCAGATTTTTGGTGCCCGTCTCGCCCTTTCGCGTCGGGCTGAGCACCTGGATTTCCTCCGCCGGGATGCCCAGATTCTGCGGCAGGCGGGTCTGGCAGAGCTGTGTGATCGTCTGTACCACGGCGGCCGGGTCCCGGCGGCGCAGAAAGAAAAAATCCCGGTCAGTGCTGCCCAGCACGGGCAGCTCACCGCGGTTGACCGCGTGGGCGTTCATGACGATCAGGCTTTGGCTGGCCTGTCGGAAGATCTCCGTCAGGCGCACCGTCTCGATGCGTCCGCTGCGGATGAGGTCGGCAAACAGGTTGCCTGCGCCGACCGAGGGCAGCTGATCGGGGTCGCCGACGAGAATCAGGCGGCACTGGGGCTTCAGCGCGCGCAGGAGCGACATCATCAGCTGCAGATCGACCATGGATGTCTCGTCCACGATCAGCGCATCACAGGGCAGCGGCTCATCCTCGTCGTGCAGGAAGGACATCATGCCGGTCTCCTCGTCAAACTGGCTTTCAAGGAGGCGGTGGATGGTACTGGCTTCGCGGCCGGTACACTCAGAAAGGCGCTTTGCAGCGCGGCCCGTCGGGGCAGCCAGCATTGTCCTGATCTTCAGCAGATCGAACAGGGCCAGAATGCCGGACATGACCGTCGTTTTGCCGGTGCCCGGGCCGCCGGTCACGATCATCAGCTGTCTCTGCGCCGCCATGCGGATGGCCTCGCGCTGCTGCGCGGCATAGCGGATATCCTGTGCAGCCTCTGCGCGCGTCACCAGCGCGTCCAGCCCGGCGGGGGCCTCGATCTCCAGCGCTGCCATCTGACGCAGGCGCTTTGCAATGTATTCCTCCGCCTCATAGAACTGCGGCAGATAGCAGGCTTCCAGTCCGGCGACGGAGTCGACCACCATGCGGTCCTGCTCTACAAGGCGCGCCATGCCCTCCCGGACGATGTCCGTCTCGAGACTCAGCAGGCCGG
This sequence comes from Clostridiales bacterium UBA735, assembly GCA_002298695.1. Classification (GTDB taxonomy): domain Bacteria; phylum Bacillota; class Clostridia; order Oscillospirales; family Oscillospiraceae; genus CAG-170. The sequence continues at coordinate 3,829 of DBLB01000007.1, forward strand.
CAGTCGCCGCACAGAGCTTGTCCTTCGGGATGAACGTATGGCCGTGGCCGAGGTTGAACGACAGTTCGAACAGCACGCCCGCCTCCACGCGGCGCTCATCGTCCGCCGGGACCTCAAGTTCGAGCGCAAAAGCGTCCACAAGGCCGAAGTCCGCACCGTAATAGGGATCGGTCAGCAGATACGGATCGTCGCGGAGCGCATCCTGCGCATCGGGACCATAGATGCGGTAAAGGCGCACGGCCAGCTCCGGCGGCAGGCGGTGGATCGTCAGAAATTCGATCAGGCGGCGGACGCCGGACTGCCGCCGGAAGCTGGCGGACATCTCGGCCGCCTTGGCATTCGAGATACCGGGGATCTCCGCAAGGCGGGACGGTTCGTTTTCCAGAATGTCCAGACTGTCCGCGCCGAAGCGCTCAACGATCTTTGCCGCCGTCCTTGCGCCGATGCCGCGCACCGCACGCGAGGAAAGATAGGAATAGATCTCCCGCGCGGTCTCCGGCATGAGGCGCTCGAGGAATTCCGCCTCAAACTGCGGGCCGTGGCTCGGGTGACGGCCCCATTTGCCTGCGATGACCAGGCGCTCGCCGACCACCGTCATCGGGATCGTCCCCGTGACGGTGATGGTCTCGCCGCTTTCCGTGCTCAGGCGCAGCACCGTATATCCGTTTTCCTGATTCTGAAAGACGATGCTCTGCACCGTCCCGCGGATCATTTCCTCTTCCCGTTCAGCCATCTACGTCTCCCGCAATTCATGTTTCCAATCGTCATATCTACAGCATTCCACAAACAGGTATCGTCTGCTCAGTGCTTCTGCCAGCACCAGCGTCTGTGCCGCATCCGCCGGCACGACCAGCAGCAGCGTTCCGTCAAACAGGCCGGAATTGCGCAGCCAGCTTACTGCGCGCACCTGCCGCTCCAGCGCCGGTTCATCCGCAGAAAGATCATAGATCAGCTGCGCGTCCGCACGAACAGGCAGCAGGCATCGCCCCGCCAGGCACCAGAGCAGCACCAGCAGCACCAGGGCGATTCCTGCGCAAAGGATCACATCCAGAAGCATCCGTTCTCCCTCCCTGCATCATGCTATGCACCGGGAGGACTCTTTGCCTTTCATTTTACAATAATTCTTCACCATTTTCTACTGTTGGGCGAAAAAAATCGCAAAAAACGGCGTCCGGAAAATCCGGACGCCGCTTTGACAGGTCAATTCAGGAATTAGTCCTCGTTGATGGCGATGACAACACCGGAACCAACGGTACGGCCGCCTTCACGGATGGCGAAGCGGAGGCCATTCTCGATGGCGATCGGGGTGATCAGCTCGACGTTCATGTCGATGTTATCGCCGGGCATGCACATCTCAACGCCTTCGGGCAGGGAGATGATGCCGGTAACGTCAGTTGTTCTGAAGTAGAACTGCGGACGATAGTTGTTGAAGAACGGGGTATGACGGCCGCCTTCTTCCTTGGACAGGACGTAGACCTGGCCAACGAACTTGGTGTGCGGATGGATCGAACCGGGCTTGGCAAGGACCTGGCCTCTTTCGATGCTCTTCTTGTCGATGCCGCGGAGCAGCGCGCCGATGTTGTCGCCGGCTTCGGCGTAGTCCATCAGCTTGTGGAACATTTCGATGTCGGTGACGACGGTGTTCAGCTTGTCCTCGCGGAGGCCGACGATCTCGACCGGCTCGTTCTTCTTGATGACGCCGCGCTCGACACGACCGGTAGCGACAGTGCCGCGGCCGGAGATGGTGAAGACGTCCTCGACCGGCATCAGGAAGGGCATGTCAGCCTTGCGGTCCGGAGTCGGGATCCAGGTGTCAACAGCCTGCATCAGCTCGTCGATGCACTTGTACTCAGGAGCCTTCGGGTCGGTGGACTCGGAAGCCAGAGCGTTCAGCGCAGAACCACGGATGATGGGGGTGTCGTCGCCGGGGAAGCCATAGAAGGACAGAGTCTCGCGGACTTCCATCTCGACGAGCTCGAGCAGCTCTTCATCGTCGACCTGGTCGCACTTGTTCAGGAAGACCAGGATGGAAGGAACGTTGACCTGACGGGCAAGCAGAAGGTGCTCCTTGGTCTGGGCCATGGGGCCGTCGGAAGCAGCGATGACGAGGATGCCGCCGTCCATCTGGGCTGCGCCGGTGATCATGTTCTTGATATAGTCCGCGTGGCCCGGGCAGTCGACGTGGGCGTAGTGACGGCCCTTGATCGGGAAATTGTCCTCGCCGGTCTTGTAGTTGTGGCCAATGCGGTCATTGGTCTGATACTCGACGTGCGCGGTGTTGATGGTGATACCACGTTCTCTTTCTTCCGGAGCCTTGTCGATGGAAGAATAGTCGGTGTACTCAGCGTCGCCGAAGAAAGCGAGGTACTTGGTGATCGCAGCAGTCAGCGTGGTCTTGCCATGGTCGATGTGACCAATGGTGCCAATGTTGACATGGGGCTTATCCTTAATAAAATGCTGTTTTGCCATGTTGGATGATCCTCCTTAGAAAATAATGACTTACATTTCGTTTAGTTTTCGCATCTTCTCCATCATACACGAGAAAATCCGTTTTGACAAGAGAAATTTCCACTTTCCGCAAAAATGCTTCCGATATCACTTACATTCCCTTGCGCTTGGAGATGACGGCGTCGGTCAGGTTCTTGTTGAGCTCGATATAATGACTCGGCTCCATGGTGAACTGACCGCGGCCCTGCGTCCGCGAACGGAGGTTGGTCGCGTAACCGAACATCTCGGACAGCGGGACGAAGCAGTCGATCTGCTGTGCGCCGCTGCGCTGCGTCAGGCCGGAGATGGTGCCGCGGCGGGAGGTGACGTCGCCGATGACGTCGCCCATGTACTCGTCGGGCACGATGATGCAGACCTTCATGATGGGCTCGAGCACCACCGGGTCTGCCTTCTGACAGGCTTCTTTGAACGCCATGGAACCGGCGATCTTAAAGGCAAGCTCAGAGGAGTCGACCTCGTGGTAAGAACCATCGTACAGCGTGACCTTCACATCAACCACGGGGAACCCGGCAAGCACGCCGGACTCCATCGCGCCGCGGATGCCCTGCTCGACCGCGGGAATGAATTCCTTCGGGATCGAGCCGCCGACGGTGGCGTTGATGAACTCAAAGCCCTTGCCGCTCTCGTTCGGTTCGACGGTGATCTTGACATGGCCGTACTGGCCCTTGCCGCCGGACTGACGGGCGTACTTGGTTTCCTGGTTGACCTTCTTCTTGATGGTCTCCTTATAGGCAACCTGTGGTGCGCCGACATTGGCCTCCACCTTGAACTCGCGGAGCAGACGGTCTACGATGATCTCCAGATGAAGCTCGCCCATGCCGGCGATGATGGTCTGACCCGTCTCTTCATCAGTGTAGCACTTGAAGGTCGGATCCTCTTCGGCGAGCTTTGCAAGCGCGATAGCCATCTTCTCCTGGCCGGCCTTGGTCTTGGGCTCAATAGCGACCCTGATAACGGGATCGGGGAACTCCATGGACTCAAGGATTATCGGAGCCTTGGCGTCGCAGAGCGTGTCGCCGGTGGTGGTGTTCTTNNGCTCGCCCATGCCGGCGATGATCGTCTGGCCGGTCTCCTCATCGGTGTAGGTCTTGAATGTGGGGTCTTCCTCTGCCAGCTTGGCCAGCGCGATGCCCATCTTTTCCTGGCCGGCCTTCGTCTTCGGCTCAATGGCCACACGAATGACCGGTTCGGGGAATTCCATGGACTCGAGCACAATGGGATGCTTCTCATCGCAGAGCGTATCGCCGGTCGTCGTGTTCTTCAGGCCCACCGCAGCCGCGATGTCGCCGGAATAGACCGTCGGGAGATCTTCTCTGTGGTTGGCGTGCATGAGCAGGATCCGGCCCATGCGTTCCCGCTGGTTTTTATTGGTGTTCAGAACCGTCTTGCCGGAATCCAGCGTGCCGGAGTACACCCGGAAGAACGCCAGCTTGCCGACATACGGGTCTGTCATGATTTTGAACGCGAGGGCAGCGAACGGCGCACTGTCATCTGCGGTGCGCGTCTCTTCCTCGTCGGTTTTTGGGTTGGTGCCCTTGATGGCGGGCTTGTCCAGAGGCGACGGCATATACTCGACAATCGCGTCAAGCAGTTCCTGCACGCCCTTGTTCTTGTAGGAAGATCCGCAGGTGACCGGAATGATCTTATTGGCGATCGTCGCCTTACGGATGGCCGTTTTGATCATCTTTTCAGGGATATCCTCCCCTTCGAGATAACGCATCATGATCTCTTCGTCTTCGTCCGAGATGGACTCGAGCATATGATCCCGATACTGCTGGGCCAGTTCCTCCATGTCGGCGGGGATGTCCTCCTCGCGCATGTCCTTGCCGAGCTCATCGTAGAATACGTACGCACGCATCTTGATGAGGTCGATGACGCCGCGGAAGGTCTCTTCCTTACCGATAGGCAGCTGGATGGGGACTGCGACACACTTGAGCCGTTCGTCCATCATCTTCAGGACATTGAAGAAATCGGCACCCATCATGTCCATCTTGTTGACATACACAAGACGCGGGACATGATACTTGTCAGCCTGTCTCCAGACAGTCTCGGTCTGCGGTTCGACGCCGCCCTTTGCGCAAAGGACCGTTACACTGCCGTCCAGCACGCGGAGCGAACGCTCAACTTCCACGGTGAAGTCCACATGGCCCGGGGTGTCGATGATGTTGATCCGGACGCCCTTCCAGTGGCATGTGGTGGCAGCGGACGTGATCGTAATGCCGCGTTCCTGCTCCTGCTCCATCCAGTCCATGGTAGCTGTGCCTTCATGGGTCTCGCCGAGTCTGTAGTTGACACCGGTGTAGAACAAGATCCGCTCGGTCGTCGTGGTCTTGCCTGCATCGATATGCGCCATGATGCCAATGTTTCTTGTATTCTCAAGTGAGTATTGTCTTGGCATGCTGTTCTCCTTTGCTGATTACCAACGGAAGTGAGAGAATGCCTTGTTGGCCTCGGCCATCTTGTGGGTGTCTTCGCGCTTCTTCACGGCGGCACCGGTGTTGTTGCAGGCATCCATGATCTCGCCGGCAAGGCGCTCTTTCATGGTCTTCTCACTTCTTGCACGACTATAGTTAGTCAGCCAACGCAGACCGAGGGTCTGACGTCTTTCCGGGCGAACCTCGATCGGAACCTGATAGTTCGCACCGCCGACACGACGGGTCTTGACTTCGACAGCGGGCATGATATTTTCCATGGCCTGCTGGAACGCCTCCAGCCCGGACTTGCCGGTCTTTTCTTCCACGATCTGGAACGCACCGTAGACGACCTTCTGGGCGACGCCCTT
>DBLB01000038.1:0-5493 GCA_002298695.1 Clostridiales bacterium UBA735
TGATGGCACGCAGACGGCCGATCTCGTATTTGGAGACAAGGATATAGAAGATCTGTACCGGCTGGCCCGTATATTCGCCGATGCCTTCGTAGCGCGTGACACCGCGGTGGAGGTCGACCAGGATCTCCCGCTCCATCTCGGGGCTTCGCACCTTGGTGATGACCGTGACCTCCACGTTGATGTTCTGCATATGCAGTTTATCTATGACCGTCGTGGAAACAAACGAAAAAAGGATGGAATAGATGGCCGTGGAGAGGCTGAAAGCCGCAGCGCAGACGGAATAGAGCAGCAGATTCCAGATCAGGTTCACATGTCCGATGCTGGTATGCGAGCCGCTTTTCAGCAGCATCATGCCGACCACATCCATGCCGCCGCTCGTGCCGCCCATCCAGAGAGTCAGGCCGATGCTGCACCCGCAGAGCATGCCGCCGATGAGGCAGCGCGCCAGCTGGTCGCCGGAGAGGATATCGATGTGCGGAATCAGCGAGAGGAAGACGGCCGACCCAGTGACGGAAAGCAGCGTCTTGAGCACAACGCCGCGATCCAGCCGCCGCCATGCATAGAGCAGAATAGGCAGGTTGATGGCATAGTTGATGAGACCGGCAATGTCAAAGCGCGGCGTCCGGCCCGTGACATGGATCAGAAGCGTCCGCAGCAGCTGTGAAAGGCCCATGATCCCTCCGGTATACAGCCCGGCAGGCACCACAAACAGATTCATTCCGATCGAATAGAGCAGCGTCCCGGCCAGAATGGCCGCGCACTGCGCCGCCTGAAGCGTCGTTCGCTTTTGCAGGATCTTCTGCATATCGTTTTCTCCCTTCCGGGCAGATGAAAAGTTTGATGCACGGACAGCATAGCACACCCATTTGGGAAAAGCAAGCGTCATTTTTGAAACGCGAAGCGAACAAAAATGCCCGCGGGAGATCCCGCGGGCATCCGGATATGGCAAGATTCAGGGTGTTTCGCCGTAGTTGATGAGGTTGGTCCGTTCAACCGTATGATTCAGATGCCACCGCATGCACTCCTGCGCACGCGCCGAGTCGCGGCTCTCCACTGCGGAGACAATGCGGAAATGCGCCGCCGCACCCTCGGCCCCCAGCACACCGATGTTCTGTTCGAACATGGTCTGAAACGCGGGAACCAGCAGATCAAAGACGCGGATTATGACCTCGTTGCGCGTGGCATGGGCAAGAATGGAGTGGAACTCGGAATCGTAAAATGCGATATCGTTCGGCGTCTGGGCGTCGCGCATCTGCTCCGTGGCGGCATAGAGACGGGCAATGACATCGGCATCCGCCCGCTGCGCCGCAAGCCCCGCGATCTCCGTCTCCAGAATACGCCGGAACTCGAACAGATCCATCCGGCTGAACTGCGTATGCTCAAACGTCGTGCCGCCCGGCTGCGGCACGTGCAGGACAAAGCTGCCCCGCCCCTTCTGCGTCTCGATCAGTCCCTGGGCCTGCAGCATGCTCAGCGCATTGCGCACGGAAAGGCGGCTGACACCGAATAATTCGCACAGCTGCGTCTCGGACGGGAGCTTCTGCCCCGCCGCCAGCGCGCCGGAGAGGATCTGTTCCCGGAGCTGTGCTGCTGCAAACTCACATTTTTTCATTTGCTGCCCTCCAACCTGTATGCTAAGTTTATTATAGACTACTTTGCATTCTTTGTCAATTTCTTCTGAAAATATTTATATAATCGAATTGACAAATGCTGTTTTGTCCGTTATGATAGAGGCAGATGTAATCCATATCCAAACTTATAATATAAGTTGAAAATTGATAAAGGAGCTGGAATATCATGAAAATTGTCGTTCTGGACGGTTATACCGAAAATCCCGGCGATCTGAGCTGGAAGGGTCTTGAGGCACTGGGTGACGTCACGGTCTACGACCGCACCGCGTATGCCGAATCTCCCCTGATCGCCGAGCGCATCGGCGATGCCGAGATCGTCGTCATGAACAAGACCCCGATCTCCAAGGCAACCATCGACGCCTGCCCGAATATCAAGCTCATCGCCGTGCTCGCGACCGGCTACAACGTCGTCGACTACAACTACGCCAAGGAAAAAGGCATCCCCGTCTGCAACGTCCCGACCTACGGCACCGCCTCCGTCAGCCAGTTCTCCATCGCTCTGCTGCTGGAGATCTGCCACCACATCGGCCATCACAGCGAGTCCGTCCACGCGGGCAACTGGGCTTCCAACAAGGACTGGTGCTACTGGGATTATCCGCTGATCGAGCTGGAAGGCAAGACGATCGGCATCATCGGCTTCGGCCGCATCGGTCAGGCGGAAGGCCGCGTCGCAAAGGCGCTCGGCATGAAGGTCCTCGCGCATGACCTGTATCCCAACGAATCCGGCAAGGCTATCGCCGAGTACGTCGACCTCGACACCCTGTATGCACAGGCGGACGTCATCACGCTGCACTGCAACCTGACGCCGGAGAACACCGGCATGATCAACAAGGACTCCATTGCCAAGATGAAGGACGGCGTCATCCTCATCAACAACGCCCGCGGCCAGCTGATCGTTGAGCAGGACGTCGCCGATGCACTGAACGCCGGTAAGATCGCAGGCGCCGGTCTGGACGTCGTCTACACCGAGCCGATCAAAGCCGACAACCCCCTGCTTCAGGCCAAGAACTGCATCATCACTCCGCACATCTCCTGGGCTCCGAAGGAGAGCCGCCAGAGAATCATGGACATCACCGTCGACAACGTCAAGGCATACCTCGACGGCAAGCCCATCAATGTCGTCAACCGCTGATTTTTCTCTCCCCCCGCATAGAAACAGGGCCCCGTCCAAATGGTCGGGGCCCTGTTGATACTGTCAGAAACGATGGAATGCAGTTCTGAGACAGAGCAGCAGGGGAGGTGTGAAGGGTCAAAAGCCCCTGCACGCCGCACAGAAGTGTGCGGCATGCAGGGGCCCGTCTTATTTCGGCATGTGCATGATGTCCTTGAGGGCGGGATAAAGGGCCGCGTAGCGGGCCTTTGTGCGGGCGTAGGCGTCCTGTGTGGACGGATCCGGATCGATGCAGGCGCCGTCCTTGATCTTCATCGTAGCCTCCTCCAGATCACGGTAGAGGCCGATGCCGACGCCGGCAGCTGCCGCCGCACCGAGGCTGGTGGCATTATCAGAGAAGATGGATACATCCTGCAATGTCACATCGCAGACGTCGGCGATGATCTGCTCCCAGAATTTCGAGTGTGCGCCGCCGCCGATGATCTGCATGCGCTCGATGTCGTGCCGCTCTCGCATGACATCGAGGATCTGGCTGAGGCTGCATGCGACGCCCTCGAGCACGGCGCGCAGGAAATGCTCGCGCCGATGCTTCGTCGTCATGCCGAAGAAAACGCCCTGCGCCTGATCGTCCATGACAGGAGAACGCTCACCGAAAATGTAGGGCAGATAGACCAGCCCTTCGCTGCCTGGAGCGACGTTGGCGGCTCCGGCGTCGAACGCGCGCGGCGTAGCGACCTCGAAGATCTGCTGTGCCCAGTTGACCGAGCGGCAGGCGCTCATGGCCTTGCCGGAGGCGTAATACGCCTCACCGTCCATGGTACAGATGTTGAATACCCGGTGCTCCGGGTCGATAAACGGCTCCGCCATCTGCCCGGAGATCCAGGCGCGGCTTTCCAGCTCCAGCAGGAAATCGCCGTTTTTCGCCGTACCGCCGCCGACCATGGCGCAGGCCGACGTCCCGCCGCCAACGGAAACGGGGATCCCCGCCCGCAGGCCGAGATGTCCGGCGGCCTCTTCGGTCAGAGGGCCTGCAATCTCACAGCCCGTGTGCAGGGTCGGGAATTTGGCTGGGTCAAGACCGAGCGCGCGGAAGAAGTCGCGGTCGTAGCTGCGGCTTTTCAGATTGACCAGCGCGCCATAGGAGGCGTCAGAGAGGTCGGTGGAGTCGAGATTTCCGGTCAGGCGGTAGACCAGATAGTCCTTGGCCTGCAAAATCTTATACGTCTTTTCATAGAGCTCCGGCTGCTCGTGGCGCAGCCAGACGCTCTTGCAGAGCGTATTCTGCGCGATGAGCACATTTCCGGTCTCGCGGTAGAAATAATCGCCGCCAAAGCCCGCCTGAAGCCGGCGGGCATAGTCTGCCGCGCGCGTGTCACTGTAGATCATGGCACGCTGGAGCACCTGCCCGTCGCGATCCATCGGCAGGCAGCCCCACATGTGGCCGCAGATGCCGATACCGTCGACGCGCTTGACATACTCCGGCACAAGTTCGCGCAGCATGAGCATGGCCCGCACAGCGCTCATCCACCAGTCGGCAGCGTCCTGCTCCACAATGCCGCCGGGCTTGCGGCGCGTGGGATAGGTCGTCGTCACATTGCGCAGAATGTTCAGGTCTTCGTCCATCAGCGAGGCCCGCAGGCCGCTGGAACCGATATCAAAAACCAGCAAAACGGTGTGCAATCCGTATCACCTCAAAGGAAGTTTCGCGGCGCTGCCGCATTTTTATTTTAATATATATTTCAGGAAAAAGGAATGCCTATTTTCAATTTTTCGCAGAAAGATTTGCACCAGGCGTTCGGCAATGTTGAAAATAGGACTTGTTTATCGAACCGCTGCGTGATATACTGAAAAAAACGAAAGAGAGGATATCCCATGGCCGAGATTGAGAGCAAGACCATCCATTCCGTCGCAAAAGCAATCCATCTGCTCGATCTGATGACCGCAGGCGGCGCGCCCATGTCGCTGACAGAGCTTTATCAGAAGACCGGCTGGCCGAAGAGCACGATTCATGGGCTGCTCTCCACGATGCGGGAGTCCGGGTTGATCGAGCAGAATGCCAGCGGGAAATACTGGCTGGGGCTTCGGCTGTTTGAATACGGCTGTGCCGTCTCCAACGCATGGGACATCGGAGCGATTGCACGCCCGTATATGCAGGAGCTGAGCGAGAAGCTGGGTGAGTCTGTATTTTTATCCGTGCTCGAACGCGCGGCAGTCGTAACGCTGGCCGAGGTGGAGAGTCGCGCCAGTCTGCGCGTGGTGTCCGAGGTCGGCGCGCGGCTTCCGATCCACTGCACGTCGCAGGGCAAGCTCTTCCTTGCCTTCGGCACACAGGCCGAGGCGCGGCGTCTGCTGACGCTGAAACCGTTGGAGGCATACACACCGCGGACGCTGACGAGCTACGAGCAGTTCCAACCGGAGTTGGCAAAGATCCGCGGCCAGGGCTACGCACTGGAAAATGAGGAATACAAGCATGGTCTGCGCTCAGTATCTGCACCAGTACGCAATGCGGCCGGCGAGGTGATCTATGCGATCGGCTGCATCGGCATTTCGCGGACGGGCTTCAGCGATACGCCGTCTGCTGCGGCCGAGCAGCTGCGCACAGCCGCGCTCGCCATTTCACGCCAGATCGGCTATCACGGCGCACCGTAAAATAATCATACTTTTTTGCACAAGAGGGCTTGACAAACGTCCCTTGTACCGCTATAATTATCCATGCTGTTTGAGCCGCCGGTATAGCTCAGTTGGTAGAGC
>DBLB01000038.1:5542-6184 GCA_002298695.1 Clostridiales bacterium UBA735
AGGTCGGGGGTTCGAGTCCGTCTACCGGCTCCATTACTTACGGCAAACAGTCAACTGAATATGGGGGAATTCCCGAGTGGCCAAAGGGGGCAGACTGTAAATCTGTTGTCAGTGACTTCGGTGGTTCGAATCCACCTTCCCCCACCAAAATCCGCACTGAAAAGTGCGGATTTTTGTTTTTTCAGAACTTATTTAGAGAGTTTTCAAGGCAGCCCGCACAGCATGATTCTGCGTAGGCTGCCTTGGATTTTCTCTGCTTTTTCCTGTCGGAGTCCACACGTCAGGGTCGCGGCGGTCTGGCCTGCTGTCCTCCACACAGTGACATTGACGCCAACCCTGACGCCAACGGCGACGGGACGTTTTGCGCCTCGTTGGACTGGATGACACCAGCGCGGGCCTCCCACGCCGCCTTTGTGAGGCGGTTGGGAGGCCCTTTTGCGGCCCGGTTCAGCGTTCCAGCATCTTCGGCATGACGTTTCCGACGATCCGTGCTGCGTCTGCCTGTGCGCGTTTAATCGCGTGCGTGTAGGTGTTCAGGGTGAAGCCTGCGCTGCTGTGGCCCAGCATGACGGAGAGCGTTTTCACATCCACTCCGTAATGCAGCGCTGTGGTTGCGAAGCTATGCCACTACGGTATAATTAC
>DBLB01000137.1 GCA_002298695.1 Clostridiales bacterium UBA735
GGCGAGATCATGATGCGCCTGAATCCGGAGGGCTATCTCCGTCTGGTGCAGGCCGAAAAGCTGGAAGCCACCTTCGCCGGCGGCGAGGCCAACGTCGCCGTGTCGCTTGCAAATTACGGCGTGGACGCCGCCTTTGTCACAAAGGTGCCCGCGCATGAGGTCGGCCAGTCTGCCGTCAACGCGCTGCGCCGCTACGGCGTGGATACCCGCTGGATGCTGCGCGGCGGCGACCGTCTGGGCCTGTTTTTCGCGGAAAAGGGCGCTTCTCAGCGCGCCTCCAAGGTCATTTATGACCGCGCCGGTTCCGCCATTGCGCTGGCCCATGCGGATGAATTCGACTGGGACTCGATTTTTGCCGGGGCCGGCTGGTTCCACTTTACGGGCATCACGCCCGCGCTTGGCGGCGAAATGCCGCAGGCCTGTCTGGACGCCTGCCGCGCCGCCAGACGCCTTGGCCTGACGGTCAGCTGTGATCTCAACTACCGCAAAAAGCTCTGGAGCCGGGAGCAGGCCGGAAAAATCATGGCCGAACTCATGCCCTATGTGGACGTCTGCATTGCAAACGAGGAGGACGCCAAGGACGTCTTCGGCATTGCCGCGCCGGACACCGATCTCAACACCGGCAAGCTCAGCCGCGACGGCTATGTCAGCGTGGCGCGTCAGCTGACCGAACGCTTCCATTTCAAGAAGGTCGCCATCACGCTCCGCGGCAGCCTTTCGGCCTCTGACAACGACTGGGCCGGTATGCTCTATACCGACGGGCAGGCATACTTCTCTCCCAGCTACCGGGTGCACATCGTCGATCGCGTCGGCGGCGGCGACAGCTTCGGCGGCGGCCTGATCTATGCACTGGGCATGGGCCGCGCGCCGCAGGACGCCATCAATTTCGCCGTGGCCGCCTCCTGTCTCAAGCACAGCATCGAGCACGATTTCAACCTGATGAGCGTCGCCGAGGTCGATTCTCTTGCCGCGGGCAATGCCTCCGGCCGTGTCCAGCGCTGAGACGCTTCTGCCGGTGTGTTTTTTCAAAAGGCATTTACAAATCCGCTCCGCAGCGGTAAAATAAAGTCGAGCACGCAGGGATTTTCCGGCACACCGTCCGGCTCTGTCCCGCGGAAAATGTAAGGAGGACACACCATGGAAGGCAAAATCACCGGCCTGGGCCACATCGGCCTGTTTATCTCCGATATGGAGCGCACCAAGAAATACTATCACGACATTTTTGGCTTTGAGCCGATCTTTGAGTATGTCACCGCATGCGGCGACAAGGTTGCATTCCTCAAAATGAACGAGGTTGTTCTGGAGGTTGTGCAGGCTGTCAACCACGATCTCAACGGCGCGGACGGCCGCTTCAACCATCTGGCCATGCGCGTGGAGAACATCGACGCAGTCCGCGACGACCTGCTGAAGAAGGGCGTCGTCTTTGAAGAGGATGCCATCACCACCTGCCCCGAGTGCTTCCCGAACGGCGCCCGCTGGATCCTCTTCCGCGGCCCGGACAACGAGCGTCTGGAGATCACCGAGCCTCTGTAACCGATCATCCCGGATCGCACGCCGGGCCTGTTCATAATCCACCGCCGGAGATGCGTCAGCATCCCCGGCGGTTTTTTTGTATTCTGAGCCCCGCTTTCTTTCCAACGTTGGAAAGTTTGCCTCCGGCGGCCCATTCTTTTCCCTCTTGCGGGAAAAGAATGGGGAGAAAAGGACGCTGGATGCGAAATAGCGCTAACGCGCAGAAGGGCGATTCGTTCCATTGTGCGCATTCCCGTTACGCCGTTCATAGTCCGAACGCCCTGCGGGCGGCCTTCAAACCGGGTTTCTTCACCGAACGATACGCAAATATATTTTGTTATGTTCGTGCCCGTTGAATATTTGACGTATGAAATTCGACCTATTTCCGATTCTTTGAGGGGTGATGGATCCAAGGAAGAGGCCATCCCTGCCTTGGATCTACCACAGAGGTCGCGGGACGAGAAACGTCCGGCGAATCCGTACAACGAACTGGATTTCGGCTGCACCGCGCATTGTTTGCACCAAAACAGATGCAGCTGCTGGAAAATTTGATGCCCACATAACAGGCGGCGCGTAGTGCAATGCGGAAAGGTGCGTATCGTGTGGTTGGTAACAGTCTGCATATTTGGTTCTGACGTAGACGTACCGCAGCAGGCACCCCGCGTCCGGCGTTCTTTTCTTCCATATCTTTTCTGACAAGACAGAAAAGATATGGCCCCCGGAGGGAGAAAACAGATTTAGAAAGCAGAAAAGAATGAACCACCGGAGGCAAAGAAGGAGCGCGCCGTCACATGGCCGCCAGAATCATCTCCCGGAACAGCTCCGGGCTGACCGGGCGCGGATTGTGCTTGATGTGCGCCATGGAGGTTGCGATGTTGTTGACGGCATAATCCAGATCCACCTGCTCCTTTGCGACGTACTCCGTGATTTTCTCCGGCGCATGGATCTGGTGCGCGATGTCCTGAAGGAAGGCCATACCGGCCTCGAAGGCCTCGTCGTCCGTCTTTCCGGCCATATCCACGCCGAGCGAACGGAAAATCTCCAGATACTCCTTCAGGCAGTAGTCCTTGTTGAAGCGCATCGACGGGAACAGGAAGATGGCGCACGCGTCGCCGTGCGGAATGCCGTAGATTGCGCCGAACGGCTGGCCGACAATGTGCGCAAGGCATGTGCCGACGGCGATGGCCACGCCCGCAAAATAGCTGCCAAGCAGCATGGCCTCACGCGCCTGCATGTTATCCGGCTCACGGTAAGCCGTGACGATGTTGTTCACCAGAAGATCCAGCGCCTTCAGCGAATACATTTTCGACACGACGGTCGCGTTTTTGGAGGTATACGACTCGATCGCATGCGTGATGGCGTCCATGCCGGTCGCAGCGGTCAGTTTTGCCGGGAGCTTCACCGTCAGCGCCGGGTCCAGAATGGCCAGCGTCGCGATCATGGAATTGTCGTAGGCGGATTTCTTATAGCCCTTGTTCTTGTTGAAGATGACGCTGACCTTGGTCGCCTCGGCGCCGGTGCCGGCCGTGGTCGGAATTGCGACAAACAGAAGCGGAATCTTCGTGACCACGCGGCCGTCGATCTGATACTCCTCCGTTTTGCCGCCGTTGGTGGCCAGCATGGAAATCATCTTCGACGCGTCGATGACGCTGCCGCCGCCAAGGGCGACCACGCAGTCACAGCCCTCGCGCACGCAGACCTCTGCGCCCGCGTCGATGACCGTGGTGTCCGGCTCCTTATGGATGGCGGTATAATCCGCGCTGTCGATCCCGGCTTCTTTCAGAGCCTCCTTCAGCTCGGCCGCCACGCCTTCGCCGGAATGCGAATAAACCATCAGGGCCTTTTTTACGCCGTACCACTGAAGCTTGGCCGGAAGCTGCCTGACACTGCCCTCGCCTACAAGTACCTCACGGTTGGAAACAAGATCTAACATGATGCATATACTCCTTTTCTTGTAAATCAATGTTTATGGGCCTTTGCGATCTCATAGATTGCCAGAATTTTTTCCACGGGAACGTCGTGCTGGAAATTGTGAATCTGCGAGAAAACATAGTTCCCGTTCTGCTCAAAAATCTCAACCAGCCGCTCAACATGCGCGCGGATGGCGTCCAGATCCTCCGTTTTCTGCACGAACTGCTGAAGATCCGCGCCGCCGCCCCAGAAGATGATCTCTTTGCCGAACGTTTCCTTCAACCGCTCCGGCTCCATGCCGCGGGCGCTGATCTGGACGGGGTTGAGCATATCCACCCCGGCATCAATCAAATCGGGAATCGCGTCAAAAATCGCGCCGCAGCAGTGCAGCAGCACCATGCCGTGCGGGCAATGGCTGTGTACGGCGGCATAGAGCTCCGCCTGATAGGGCTTGATCATCTCGCGGTAGAGCGCCGGCGAAAGCTGGAGACTGGTCTGCGTACCGAGATCGTCAAAAAACGAGACGACGTCGATCTTGTCTCCGACCCGCGAGAGCACCTCATGGAGGTTATAAAGATATGCGTCCGTGGTTTTCCGGAAGTAAAGATGCATCAGCTCCTTTTCTTCCATGATGTTGTAATAGAAATTCTCAAAGTTGAAATCACGCTGGCCCTGCTCAAAGATGCTGCCGCCAAACCCGAACACAATGCCCTTATCGGTGTTGGCATACAGCTCCTCCACCTCCCGGCAGATGTAGTCGATCTCGTCCAGCGTCATCCGGTAGGGCTCATAATCCGCCAGATCGTCCGGTTCCTCGCAGTCCTCCAGCGGGTGCGCGATCTGATCGTAGTAGAAGCCGCCCGCCGGCATTCTCGCAAACGGCTTGCCGTCCACATAGATCACCTTGCTGCCGTCCGGCTGAAGCTCCGGAGCCAGCTCGCCAGGTACCAGGCACGGGCTGCCGTTTGCCAGTACATCCTGCTTCCACTCCCGGCAGCTGATGCCGAACCGCACCCGCATCCGGTGCGCCATAACAAAATCGCCGCCCATGGCGTTGATGACGTCGAGATCCGGAGCCACAATCTGCTGGAAAATGTCATAAATGCGCGCGGGCCGCGGCGGCAGGCCCAGCGCCTGCACCAGCTCCGCATACGTAAACGCGCTCATGCCGTCCGACGGCATGCAGCCAAAGTCGATCACAATGCCGTCCGTCGGCTCATGGCGGAACAGCTTTCGTACCTTTTCTCTTGATGTCACGATGATCCCTCCTACAGCGTTACGCCGTTCTTGAAAATGCCGATCTCCTTATATCCGGCGATCTCGCTTCTGGTGCGGTATTCGCCGTTTGCCGTTTGCAGCACAAGACGGTAAAGCGCTTCCGACAGCGCCGAAAAATCCCGTGTCTGCAACACCTCTGCCGCGCTGAAATCGATCCACGCGCTTTTGCGCGCGGCCAGCGGCGCGTTGGAGGCCAGCTTGATGGTCGGGACGACGCTTCCGAGCGGATTGCCGCGCCCGGTCGTGAAGATCATCAGCTGGCAGCCCGCCGCCGCCATGGTTGTAATGGCGACCGGATCGTTGCCGGGGCCACAGATCAGGTTCAGGCCCGCCGACCGCAGCTTCCCGCCGTAGGGCACCACGCCGTCCACGCGGCAGCGGCCGCCCTTCTGGATGCAGCCGAGCGATTTTTCCTCCAGCGTGGTGATGCCGCCCTCCTTATTGCCGGGAGACGGATTTTCATACACCGGCTGGCCGTGTGAAATGTAATACTGCTTGAAATCGTTGATGAGGGACACCACGTCCCGGAACACCTGCTCGTCGGCGGCGCGGTTCATCAGCTGCGTCTCCGCGCCGAACATCTCGGGAACCTCGGTCATCGCAGCTGACGCGCCGTGCCGCACCAGCATTTCACAGAGTCTTCCGGCCAGCGGATTGGCCGTGATACCGGAAAAGGCATCGGACGCGCCGCACTTGAAGCCGACGCGGAGCTTGCTGAGCGGCTGCTGCGTCCGCACATCCGCCGCCGTCACGGCCCGCAGCTGCTCCAGCAGCGCAACGCCGTCCGTGATCTCGTCTTCGGATTTCTGGCAGACCAGCGGCAGCACACGCTCCGGCGCGTGCGCGGGAAGGCCCTCCAGGAAGGTATCCATTACGTTGTTTTCACAGCCGAGCGAAAGCAAAATGACGCCGCCGACGTTCGGGTGGGTCGCCAGGTCGCGCAGAATCCGCACCGTTGCCTCATGATCCTCGCCCAGCTGTGAGCAGCCAAAGGGCTGCTGCATGGCGAAAATGTCCCGGGCTTCGCCGTGCTTCTCGCGGAACGCGTCCACGATCATCTGCGCCGTATGGTTCACGCAGCTCACCATGGGCAGGACCCACAGCTCATTGCGGATTCCGACGCTCCCGTCCTGCCGCGCGTAGCCCAGGAACGTATCCGTACACTCCGCGCACACGCAGTCCGTATCCGGCGTATAAATATAGTCTTCCGTGCCGGAAAGCGCCGTTTTCAGGTTGTGAGAATGCACCCACTCCCCTCTCCGTATGGGCTGCGATGCAAATCCGATCCGGTGCCCGTATTTGATGACCGGACTTCCGGCCGGAATATCCCGCAGCGCGACCTTATGCCCGAACGGGACATCGCAAAGCGCCGTACAGGTCGCGCCGCCGATGGAAAAACAGCTGCCCGCCTGCATGCGCGGAACAATGACGACGCCGACGTTGTCCGATTCATGAATCTGAAATACTGCCTGCATCCTGCAACTCCTTTTGAATTTGATCGTACACAATGTGTACCGGTTTGCTTGCTCACAATATAAATCACGTACAACATGGTTGTCAACACAAATCTTCTGTTCTTCCGTAAAAAGAACAACATGTATGATTTTAATTGCGATATGCAAGCCATTTTTCACAGAATTTCTCCGTTTTTTGTAGATATTCCGACGAAATAAGGCGAATCAAGTCACTTTCTTCAAAAACCGTCTTGACAAATCGAAATACAACCAGTAGTCTTTTATTATCCAGTCCGGCGCAGCGCCGCATACAGCCCTGTCGTGTCCGGCCGGTCATTTGAAATCCATACAAGGGGGAAACCATCATGCCAATTATGGACGTCGCCGTCCGGACAGAAAGCGTGCAGCGCATCGCCGTCCCGGAGCAGGATCTCACTGTGCTCCGCCATCTGGCTGAGCAGGTCGCCGCACTGGCACAGCAGCCCGAACAGGCGGAAAAGCGTTCGCTCTGGCTGCGGCACAACAAGCTGGAGGCCACGCGGCCGCTCATCTTCTGCGATCCGGAAAACGGCTGGGACGAGATCATCACGGAAAGCGACTGCGTCTCTCCGCTGGCGCAGGATTATGAGCGCTATCTGCGCAAGCAGATCTTCTGGGGCACCCGCATGGGCGACGACCGCGTGATCGAGCCATATATCAATGTTCCGCACGTCTATACACAGTCGGACTTCGGCCTGCCGGTGGAGATGGTCGGCGGCGAGGGTAAGGGCGCCTATACCTGGGTGCCGCCGCTCACCGACTATGAAAAGCTCTCCGAGCTGCACGACGCCAGCATCACGGTGGACTGGGAAAAATCCGCCGAGCTCAAGGCGCTGGTCGAAAAGATTTTTGACGGAATTCTGACCGTCCGGCAGCATACCAACTGGTGGTGGTCGCTCGGTATGACGCGCGAGGTCATCCTGCTGCGCGGCATGCAGGAGTATTTTGAGGATCTGATCGAGGAGCCGGAATCGGTGCACCGCCTGATGGAGATTTTGATGCACAGCAACATGCACAAGCTCGATTTTCTTGAGCGCAGCGGCCTGCTGGCCTCCAACGCGAACGACACCTATGTCGGCTCCGGCGGCTTCGGCTATACCGACGAGCTGCCCGAGACCGGCGCGGACGGGAAGGTCCATCCGGCCAACATGTGGGGCTTTCTGGAAAGTCAGGAGACGCTGTCTGTCTCCCCGTCCATGTTCGCCGAATTCATTTATCCGTATCAGAAGCCGCTGCTGGATCGCTTCGGCCTGAACTGCTACGGCTGCTGTGAGCCGATTGACAAGCGCTGGCACGTCATCAAGGATACAAAAAATCTCCGCCGCGTCTCCGTCTCGGCCTGGGCTGACAAGGAGAAGATGGCAGAGAATCTGAATCAGCGCTTCATTTACTCCTACAAGCCGCGCGCCACACCGCTGGCCATGCACGAAATGGATGAAAAATCCGTCCGCAGTGAGCTGACGGAGGTGCTGGAAAAGGCGCAGGGCTGCCGCGTGGAGTTCATCATGAAGGATAACAACACTCTGGGCAACAACCCGGAAAATGTGGTAAAATGGTGCCGCATTGCGCATGAGCTGGTAGACAGGCTCTGGAAGGCGTAACTGCGGAAACCGCAAAAAGCAAACGAGGGGGATTGAATACGAATGCAGCCAATTCTGGAAGTCAGGGGCATCACAAAGGCCTTTCCCGGTGTGCTGGCGCTGAACCATGTGGATCTGGATATCTATCCGGGTGAGGTACACGCCGTGGTCGGCGAAAACGGCGCAGGCAAATCGACGCTGATGAAGGTTCTGACCGGCGTCTACACCCGTGACGAGGGCGAGTATCTTTTCGAGGGAAAGCCGGCCACGTTCCGCAGCATTCAGGAGTCCATTGATATGGGCATCAGCTGTATCTATCAGGAGCTGACGATCGCGCCGATGGTCAGCGTGGCCAAAAACCTGTTTCTCGGTCACCTGCCGGCCAACAAATTCGGAAAAATCGACTATAAAAAGCTGAACGCCGACGCGCAGGAGGTCTTACAGCTGCTGGGACTCCACATCTCCCCGCGCACGCTGGCCTGTAAGCTCTCTGTCGCGCAGCGGCAGATGCTGGAAATTGGCCGTGCTGTGTCGCGGAACGCAAAGGTCATCATCATGGACGAGCCCACGTCCTCTCTGAGCAAGAAGGAAGCGGAGGTACTCTTTGACGTCATCCGCACGCTGAAGAAAAGAGGCGTCGGCATCTTCTACATCTCGCACAAGCTGGAGGAGATCACCGAAATCTCCGACCGCATCTCGGTCTTTCGCGACGGTCAGAACATCGCCACGTTCCCGAATGACGCAGCCGCCACGCAGGAGCGCATCATCCAGCACATGATCGGCCGCACCATCAACGACTATTACAACAAGCAGCCGCACGAAATCGGCGCCGCCGTGCTGGAAGCAAAGCACCTGACGCGCCGGGGCGTTTTTGAGAACGTCAGCTTTGATGTCCGCAGCGGCGAGGTGCTCGGCTTCTTCGGCCTTGTCGGAGCCGGACGCTCGGAGGTCATCACAGCGCTGTTCGGCGTGGACAAGCTCGACAGCGGTGAGATTTATATGGACGGCAAGCGCGTCAGCTTCCGCTCGGCGCGCAGCGCCATCCGCGCGGGCATCGGCCTGATTCCGGAGGACCGGCGCGAGCAGGGTCTCTGCCTGCGGCAGAGCGTTCTGTTCAATGAGGTTCTGATCAAAATGAAGCAGCTCAGCCGTCTCGGCGTGTGCAGCAAGGCCTCGGAGGCCCGCTGCGGCCAGGAATACCGTGAGCGGCTGAACATCAAGACGCCGGATCTTAATAAAAAGGTCGGCGAGCTGTCCGGCGGCAACCAGCAGAAGGTCGTCATCGCAAAGTGGCTGATGATGAGCCCGCGCGTACTGATTCTGGACGAGCCGACCCGCGGCATCGACGTCGGTGCAAAGACCGAGATCTACCGGCTCATCAACGAGCTGGCCGGGGCCGGTATGGCCGTGATCATCATCTCGTCGGAGCTGCCGGAGGTGCTGGGCCTGAGCGACCGGATCGTCGTCATGTCCGAGGGGCAGGTCACATCCATTTTCAGCGCCGAGGAGGCCAACAGCCATGTGCTGATGGAGGCAGCGCTGAAAATCGTCAACATACATGAGCAGGAAGGAGGCGGCGCTTATGAATGAGCTTGCAAAAAAGCGCGCGCCCGGCGCAAATCAGCTCCGTCTGCTGATTCTTCTGGGCGGCATGCTGCTGATGCTGGCCGCACAGTGTATCGTCAGCCCCGGCATTCTGAAAAACGGCGCAACAATTTATAACTACTTTGTCAAGATCGTCCTGACCGTGGAAAGCACCGCGCTCATCACCGCCGGTCTGACCTTTGTCATCATCTGCGGCAAGAACGATCTGTCCACGGGCACCATGATGCAGTTTGCCGCGTCTGTCGCCTGTGTGGTCTCCGCCGCAGTCTACGGAAAAATGAGCGACGCGGCCGGAAGCCTGCTCACCATTCTGATTCCGATTGCCGTGTGTGCCGTGATCGGCGCCTTCAACGGCCTGCTGGTCGGCGTGTGCGGGCTGAACGCCTTTGTCGCCACGCTCGGCACGGCGTACATCGTACAGGCAATCCACGTTTTGTTCGACGGCGGCCTGACCGTCTATCTCAAGGATCTCAAGGCCGTCAAATTCATTGGCAAGGGCCTGATTGCCGGAAAAATCTCGTTCCCGGTGCTGCTGCTTGCCGCCGTCTTTCTGCTGCTCGGCTTCGTGCTGCACAAGACGACCTTCGGCCGGAAGATTTATGCCGTCGGCACCAATCCGAAAGCCGCCGTTTTCTCCGGCATCAGCGCCAAGGGCGTGATTGTGGCGGCCTATGTCCTCGCGGGCGTCGCCTCCGGTCTGGCCGGCGTATTCATCGCTGCCTACACCACCTCCGGCGACATGCTCATGGGTGTGGGCAAGGAATTTGACGCGATCATCGCGGTTGTTCTGGGCGGCGCGCTGCTGACCGGCGGCGTCGGCAGCATGACGGGCACCGTGCTCGGCTCGCTGTTCCTCGGCGTGCTTCAGCTGTTCTACGTGCAGTTCAACATCGACATCAACGTCCAGTACATCATTCGCGGCGCCGTCCTGATCGGTGTCATCATCATGAACAGTGTTCTGGACCGGAAAGGAGCGAAAAAATGAAACTGCTGCATACCGGAAACCGGCCGCAGGCCAATGTGAAGGATCTGATTTTGGAATACAGCATCGTCATTCTCTGTCTCCTGCTTCTGTTTGTCCCGGCCACGTTTTCTTCCACCTATCTGAACGCCGCCTCTCTGACTGCGCTTTCCAAGGACATCGCCATCTGGGGCACCATGGCCATCGGCGTCAGCTTTGTCATGCTGACCGGCAACAACGACCTGTCCATCGGCCTGAGCGTCTCCATGCTGACGGTCTTCACCGTCCTGCTGGCCAACCGCTTCGGCGCAGTGATCGCCATCCCCGCCGTGCTGGTGATCGGCATTCTGGCAGGCGCGCTGAACGGACTGCTGGTCGGCGTGCTGGGCCTGAACCCGTACATCGCAACGCTCGGCACGCAGCTGCTGTTTGAGGGCATCGGCCTTGTGGTCAGCGGCGGCTCGCCGATCTACAACTATAACGCAAGCATCGCCGCGTTCTATGACATGGTGATTCTGGATCTCGGCATTCTGAAGCTCACACTGCCGTTTCTCGTCAGCATGCTGCTCCTTGCGGCAGCCAGCTGGTTCCTGAAATACACAAATTTCGGCCAGAACATCTACGTGGTCGGCGGGAACCGGGAGGCCGCGGCGCTCTGCGGTATCAGCACCAGAAAGGTCACCATCGTCTGCTATGCCATCTCCGGCTTCTGCGCAGCGGTCACGGCCATCTTTGTCACCTCGCTCAATTCCTGCGGCAACGGCGCTGTCGGCCTCCGCTTCTCGCTGCAAACGGTCGCGGCCTGCGTGCTGGGCGGCATCTCCATGAGCGGCGGCTACGGCAGCGCGGCACGGGCCATCCTCGGCGTCTGCGCCATGCAGCTCATTCAGAAAACGCTTTATCAGATCGACGCCTCGCTTGCCAACCTTCAGGTCGGCATCATCGGCATTGTGCTGCTGGTGTTCATGCTCATCAACAACGCCACGCAGTCGAATGCAAAGTAATTTCGTCATTCCCCTGCATGGGCGGGTAAAAACAACACAAATACATATGGAGGAACGAACATGAAAAAACTCATCGCATTGCTTCTGGCTGCATGCCTGCTTCTGGGCCTTGCCGCCTGCGCAAAGACCGAAACCGGCGATACCCCGGCCGAAAACACCAGTGACCCCGGCAGCACCGCCACCGAAACGAACAATTCCCAGCCCGAGCAGAACACAGAAGACGCCCCCGCCGAAACCAGCGGCAAGCCCATTGTCTGCCTTCTGATGAGCAAGACGACCTCTTCCTACAGCGGCGCTTACTTCAACAACTTCAAGGCCAACGCCGCAAACTATCCCGACGTGGAATGGATCGCCTTTGACGCGCAGAACGACGCCACCCTTCAGGCCCAGCAGGCCGAGGAAGCCATCGCCATGGGCGCCTCATGCATCATGATGCAGCCGATCGACGGCACAGCGCTGATCGCCTCTGCCCAGAAGATCACGGAAGCCGGCATCCCGCTGGTCATCTGCAACAAGCAGCTCACCAAGGAGGGCGAGCCCTATTTCACCTGCTATTTCGGGCCGGATCCCTATGAAGAGGGCGAGCTGGCAGCGGATCTGCTGCATGAGAAGTTCCCGGACGGCTGCAAATACGTCCATCTGGGTCAGGACAGCTCCGACGAGACCGGCCGTCAGCGTCTGGCAGGCTTTGAGGATCGCGCTGCCGAGCAGGGCTATAACTTCGAGTGCCTCGGCGTCTCCCCCTCCTGCAACTGGTCTGCCGAAAACGGCAAGAACTACATGAACACCTTCCTGACGAAATTCTCCGGCCAGATCGATGCCGTCTGGGCCATTGACGACGCAGTCGGCTACGGCGCATATCAGGCCATCACCGAGGATCTCTCCGGCGAAAACACCGGCATCCAGATCGTTTCCGTCGGCGGCCAGGAGGCCAACCTGAACGCCATCCTCGAGGGCACGAACTATCTTGGCACGATCTATCAGTCCCCGGTCATCGAGAGCAACGGCGCCATGGACATCGTTTACAAGATCGTTGTGAACGGCGAGCTGCCCACCGAAAAATACATCGGCATGGATCTGCCGATCATCGACATCAGCAACGCTGCGGATTTCGAGCCCGCGTACTAAGTCTTTCCGAATCATTTCCCCGGCACCGGCGCAGTGCCGGTGCCGGGGATAGCCCGTATATCATGGAGGAACCAAAAATGGATCAGAATTGTATGTACTGCGCCAAAGGCGAAAAGCTGGAGACTGTGATGCTGCCGGTCGGCACCGTGGACGGCTTTGACCTGTATCTCTATAAAAACCAGCTCTACCGCGGACGCGTCGTGCTGGCCTACAACGAACACATTCACGCGGTCAGCGACATGAGCGAGGAAGGCTGCGTCAGATTCTTTCTGGCCGTCCGCAAGACCGTGCAGCTGCTGATGAACGTGTTTCATCCCGGCCAGGTCAACGTCGGCATGTACGCCGACAAAATGTGCCACGTTCATGCGCATCTGGCCCCGAAATATGAAGGCGGTCCGGACTGGGGCGGCTCGTTCCAGATGAATTCCACCCCGCCCGTCACGCTGAGCGACGAAGAATACGCCGGGCTGATCGCGCGCCTGCGCGCCGGTCTGGAGCAGCTGGGATAAAGAGGGTCTGCAATGTTTATTGATTTTCCGCCCGTAACCGGCGTTGTGGTGCAGGGCATGGAGCAGATCACCCTGCCTCGCATGGTGCGCATCCGGCAGAAATATGACCCGCAGCGCATTGAGAACATCCCGGAGCATCTGAAGGCCAGAATGGCGGCGGCCTTCCCGGATCCCGCCCGGTTTGCGGGCAAGCGGATCTGCATCACCGCCGGAAGCCGCGGCATTCCGCATCTGGACCTCATCCTCCGCACGCTCTGCACGCAGCTGCAGGAATGGGGCGCGCAGCCCTTTGTCATTCCTGCCATGGGCAGCCACGGCGGCGGCACGGCAGAGGGCCAGCGTGAGATTCTGGAAAGCTATCATATCACCGAACAATCCATCGGCGCTCCGATTCTCTCCAGCATGGAGGTCGTGCAGTACGGCACGCTTTCCAACGGCACCCCGCTCTACTGTGACCGCTATGCCTTTGAGTCGGACGGCATTGTCCTGCTGAACAAGGAGAAGCCGCACACCGATTTTCATGGCACGCACGAAAGCGGTCTCGGCAAAATGATCGCCATCGGCCTCGGCAAGCACAAGGGCGCATCCGCCTTCCACATGCAGGGCTTTGCGCAGTTTGCGCGCCGCATCCCGGAGGCAGCGGAGATTTTTCTTCAGCGCGCGCCGGTCGCGTTCGGCGTCGGCATCGTGCAGAATGCATATGACGACATCTGCAAAATCGAGGTCGCGCCGCCGCAGGACATTCTGCGGATGGACGCGGAAAATTTGCTGGAGGCCAAAAAGCGCCTTGCCACCTTCAAATTCCACGATCTCGACGTGTTGATCGTGGACAAGATCGGAAAGAACATCAGCGGCTATGGGCACGACCCGAACGTCACCGGCCGGGCCAACGGCTCCGACCCCTCCTTCAAAGAGGTGCTGAATCTGAAGAAGATGTGCATCTTCGGCGTGACGGAGGAAAGCCATCACAACGGAACCGGCATCGCCGAGGCGGATGTGACCTCGCTGCGCTGCATGCGGGACATTGACTGGGCCGCCGTCTGGACAAATCTGATTACGTCCACCGAGATTCAGGGCTGCAAAATGCCGATGTACGCCAACAGTGAGCGCGAAGCCGTCCTGCTGGCCATCCGCACCTGCAACGATGTGGACTTCAGCCGCATCCGGCTGGCCCGCATCGCCTCGACGCAAGCGCTGTTTGAGATCGAGGTCTCGGAGGCACTGTATGAGGACATCAAAGACCGCAGTGATGTGGAATACGTCGCCGGACCGTATGAAATGCAGTTCGATTCGGACGGTTATTTTATAAAATAGCTTCATTTCCGCTATGAGCCTGCGAAAATCTGTGCTATAATTTCTATGAGGTTCAAAAACATTTGAATCAGGATGTGAGGATCGCACCCTATGTATTTATATGACATTATTTTCAACACGCTGGAAGAAGAAATTCTGAATCATGAATATGAATTCGGTGCCATGCTCCCATCGGAAAACCAGCTTTGCAAGCGCTTTTCTGTGGAGCGGACCACCGTCCGGAAGGCGCTGTCCATGCTGGCCGACAAAAAGTACGTGGAAAAATGCCCCGGCATCGGCAGCCGCGTCATCTACCGCAAGCCCGCACCGGCTGCCGCAGGCGAACAGCGCGGCGCGGCCATCGGCTTTTTCATCATGGAAAGCGCGCAGAGCAACAAAAAGATCACCGAGCCGTACTACGCCGATCTTTTCTACTACCTGGACAAGGAATGCGCCGCACATGACATGCAGCTGATCTACACCGCCATTTCCGAAATCTCCGACATCGCGGAGCTGATCTCCAAGCATGACTTCATCGCCGCGGTCTTTGTGACCCGCACACCGGAACATCTGATCTGCGCGGCACGCAAAACCGGAATTCCGATTCTGACCGTGAACGATGACCACGCCTTCGTGCCGTGCATCCAGCATGACTATCTGAACGGCTCATATTCGGCGCTGCGGTACCTGTACGACATGGGCCACCGGCATATTGCGCTGCTCTCCGGCCCGATGGGCTTTCTGGCCACGGACGACAAAATGACCGGCTGCTACAGGGCCATGCACAAGTTCGGACTTGAAATTCCGCCAGAACGGATTCTCTGCGGCCGGGACTGGACCTTCCAGAGCGGCTATGAACTGACGCAGAGCCTGCTGGCGCAGCCCGGCCCAAAACCGACTGCCCTGTTTGTTTTCAACGACATCATGGCCGTCGGCGCCATCCGCGCCATCCATGACGCCGGGCTTCAGATCCCGGATGACATCAGCGTCGTCGGCTTTGACAACATGGAGCAGCTTCAGTTCACCGAGCCGGATCTCACCACGGTAGACGGCAACACAGCCTATCTCGCCAAGGTTATCGTGGACACGGCATTCAAAAACGCGTTTGACCAGTACGATATGGGCGTCAAGTTCGTCATCCCCACCAAGCTGGTCGTGCGCGGCACCGTGCGGCGCATCGGCGACACCGTGCCGGAGGCCCCGGCCCCCTGCGCGACCTGATAGGAGGGGCATGTCCGGCACAGCTGCGGGAGATGTGCCGCATGCTTCATGCTGCGCATCTCAACATCGATTGCTTATCTCACAGATTTCGTTGTCCGCGTCTGAAATCTTTTCCATGCGGACTGCAAATGCAGCGAGCATTCCCCGCAGCAGGATTTTGAGCACTGGGGCGCGCAGTACCGGCGCTGGCCCCGAACACGTACAGAACAGGCGATGCGCAGGAATGCGCATCGCCTGTTTTTTGATGATTCTATCTTGCTTCCGGCTCAGCCGAAAACCGGATAGCTCTCCCGGAACAGTGGATCGCCCACCGGCGCTGCGTCGCGGTAAATGGCATTCAGCTTCCGGTAAATCTCCACATTTTCCGGAATCGGACGGAATTCCTCGCCCGGCCGTACCATTTTGCTGACCGCTGTGTCAAAATCCGGCCAGATTCCAACGCCGACCGCTGCACAGATGGCCGCACCAAGGCCCGCGCTGCCGAACTTATGCGGACGGCTGACCGGCCGCTCCATCACATCGGCAAAGATCTGCATGAACACATCGCTCTTGGAGCCGCCGCCGGAAATAATCATTTTCCCACACGGCAGATCCGTCTTATCCATATGGTTTCGCATCGTCATCGCGATGCCCTCCATGATGGCCCGGTAAATGTGCGCGCGGCCGTGCCGTCCGTCAAAGCCAAGCATCATGCCCTTGCGGAACGGCGTATCAGCGTCCGCAAGCCAGTGCGGCACGATCATCAATCCGTCGCTGCCTGCCGGAATCCGCTCTGCCTCCTGATTCAGGCGCATTTCCGGCGACATGCCCATGGACGCCGCCTTTTCACGGTAGTCCTCTCCCAAAACATTGCACCACCATGAAAGCATCCACATTCCGCGCCGGATGCCGTTCGATTCAAACAGATACCGATGCGGCACACTGGCCAGATTTGTCCAACCGACCGCCGAATCACCGAGATTCCGCTCCGTGCAGGTCATGGCGGCGATGTAGGTCCCCAGCGACAGCAGCACCGAGCCCGGATGGAGACAGCCCACACCAAGCGCCTCGACCGCCTTGTCGTTGGCCGTGGTGTACACCGGCAGCCCCGCCGGGAGCCCCGTCGCCTCCGCCGCCGCGGCAGTAATGCATCCAAGCCGTTCACCAGGCTGGATCAGATCGAACAGCATGCTGCGTGTTACGCCGAATGCCGGGATGGCTGTCTCATTCCAGTCCCAGGTATCGTGATCCAGCGGCCACGCACCGAGATAATTGGCCGCCGTGTCGCGGTTTTCGCCGGTCAGCCGTTTGGAAAGATAGCCGGAAGCGGTCGTGACATAGGCCACATCCGGATTTTCTTCCATATGCGGCTGCCCGACGCGCGCATCCATCCAACTCATCAGCGGCTGCGCCAGCGTGCCGTCCTTTTTCAGCAGTGCTCTGCAAAAGCGGATGCTGCAAAGGCCCACGGCCGCGATCTCCTCCGGCGCGCCGTCAAACAGCTCCAGCAGCTTCTTCACCGCGCCGCACAGGCTGTCCCACAGATCATCATCCGGATGCTCCGCATGCCCGCCCGCCGACAGCTTCAGCTGCCGCAGCGGCACTGCGGCGCTGCACACGACCGTTCCGTCTGCACTGTAAATTGCCACCTTGGTGCTCTGTGAGCCGCCGTCGATGCCCAGTATATACTTCATTTGTATTTTCCTCCGTATCTGTCCTCTGGATCGCACATCCCGCAGGCGGCGATGCTATTTTCGTTCCAGCTGCGCCTGCATTGCGTGCAGGATTTCCCCGCAATCCGCCTGCACACCGTAATTCGCGCGGCGGAAAACCGGCGCTTCCGGGTCCTTATTGACGGCAATCACCGTGCCGCAGGCATCCAAACCGGCCGTCAGCGCCGCCGCGCCGGAGGCTCCGAGCAGCAGCACCGCACCAGCCTGCAAATTCAGGCCCGAAATGCCAACCTGCAAACCAATCGGATACCATCCGGCCAACACCGCCGCGCGCGTTGCGCCGATCTGCGCTCCGGCCTTTTCCGCCGCGAGCCTGAGCGTTTCGCGCTCTGACGGCTGTGAAACGCCGCGTCCTGCCAGAAATACCAGCTCTGCCTTTCCAAGGCCTGCCGCGCAGGTGTCTGCCCGCTCCTGCCAATCGGATACCCACTGCTCCGACGGCGCGGTCCACGGTGCAGGCGGCTCAGGCGGCTGTGCATATTCCGCAATCAGCGCACCGCCGTAGGTCTTCCGGCGGCAGGCCTGATCCGCGTCCTCCGACTGACGCGCAGCCGACGACTGCTCCAACAGCGACAGGATTTCAGCCGCCTGCTCCTCTGCCGTACCTGTGATCCAGCGGCACGCCTCACGCGCCGGCGGCCGGTGCAGCGCGACCGGACGGAGCTCCTCACATTGCGGCGCATCCGCCCGCGCTGTCCGGCAGCGCAGTTTTTTTGCGGCAAGACGCGCCTTCAGCGTCGGAATGCGCAGCCAACCGGCGTCACCCGCCAGAAGGACCGCGGGGGCCGCCAGCATACCCTCTGTTATTTTTCCGTCACCTGCGGCGCGGAAACGGACGCCTCCACCGCAGGCCTCCAACGCGCACACATGATCGACATACGGCAGCCCGAGCCGCTGCGCCAGATGCCGCGGCACCATCTGCGTTCCGGCCAGACCGCTCTGGCGGCCCGCCAGGATCAGGTCCGCGCCGCGCACTGCTTCGGCCAGCAGCTCCGCCGTGGCACGCGGTGAAAAAGGCGGCAGCGCACAGTCGATACGGACGACCTCCGAAAAGCCGAGCGCATAGAGCGACTCATACACTCTGGCATCCTCCTGCGCCGAAACCGTGACGGCGGTCAACTCCGTTTCCGGCACCTGATCGCGCAGCCGCAGCGCCAGCTCCAGCGCGCTTTCGTCATATGAGTCCAACGCCCGCTGATACACGCCCTGAATTGCCTGTTCCGGGCTGTGCGGCAATTTTTCCTCCGGAACCATGTTCAGCTCCGGAACAACCTGAAAACATACTGTAACTCTCATACATTCCCATATACGCGCAGCCGGCCTTCCCGTTTTGCGGGAAAGCCGGTTTTGTGCAAATTCAGCGTACCAGATAGCCGCCGTCCACCGGGAGGACGATGCCATTTACATAATCCGACGCATGAGAGGCAAGGAACACCATGGCCCCCATCAGATCCATGCGGTCGCCCCAGCGGCCTGCCGGGATGTGATCGCGGACGCGGACTTCCTTCTCATCGCTGTCCGTCTGCGCAGTCATGGCCGTCTTGAAATATCCGGGAGCCAGACCGTTGACCTGAATGTTGTGCATGCCAAGCTCATCCGCGTAGGCCTTGGTGAAGCCGACCAGACCCGTCTTCATAGCCGCATAGGCCGGAGAGCCAAGCCCGCCCAGGAAGGAGAACAGCGAGCAGATGTTGATGATCTTGCCGCTCTTCTGCGGGATCATATAGCGGATGGCCTCATGAGCCAACTCAAACGCGCAGTTCAGGTTCAGATTGATAATCAATTCCGTCGGCGTGGTTCGTCAGTCGGTCTATCTCTGGCGCAAGTGCATCAATCTCTGCCTGATAGGTTTGATATTGTGCTTCAATATCTTCTGGCAATGCGGTTGGTGTCAGTACCTCAAATTCTGTCTGGAAGCCGCTATTGTCCTCTTTCAAATCAAGAATCTGGTTCAAGTCGATACCTCCTCAACATATTTCCCTTGGCTTCGCAGCCACATATCGATTCCTTTTCCAAACACCTCCGCCGAGACGACCCATCCGGTTTCATCCTGCGAGAGAATTTCTGCCGTCGGGAGCCGGTCAAGCACCGCCTCGATCGACGGGCCGGTATATTTAAACCGGATTTTCTGGAGCTTTCCGCCATACATGAACTGTACGCGCCGTCGGAATTCACCTTCCTGGAATCTGGTTGTGTAGGCTGGCGTGAAGTGCTCGGGCAGCACCTGAAACGATTTGATACGATCAACGCGGTAAATCGTCGGATAAAGGTCGTCTGGATTTTCAAACGCCCGCTTGCGGTCGATATTTCGGATATAAGCAGCCAGATAGAAATAATACTCAGAAAAGAGAATCCCGACTGGCTCGACCGTTCGCTTTATAGGCTCCTGGCCTTTAAGCTTGCGATACTCGAGCTCCAGCACGCGCCGTTGCTGTACGGCCTGTCCCAAATCCCAGAGTCCCTGCAAAATCGGCTGTCCGTGGTGCGGCTCGATGTAAAGAAGCTTTTCGTTTCCAATCATGCGCTGCACTGCGCGCTTGCTTTCGTCCGGCACACAGCATTCCACCAGCTTATCCAAAATCGGCAGCATCTCATCGCGGCGCATCGAGCGGCTTTCCAGCAGAATTTTGCAGACCGCCAGAATTTCGCCGTTCGTCAGCCCTTTCGGCTGCGTCTTGGTTAGACGATAGCCGCCTGCGGCGCGGTCATACACAACGTCCTGCCCCAGCATTTCGTTGGACAGAAAGGAACGCAGAGATTCCAGATCACGCTGGATGCTGCGCGCGGTGACGCCAAATTCCTGCGCCAGCTCACGCTTATTCAGCACTTTGCCATTCAGGAGCCTGGCATAAATCGAGAGTAGCCGCGCAGATTTCAACTCGCTGTATTCTTCCATCTTGACCCCTCTTTATGCGCTTAAAAGCACAAATTACTATCTGATAAATATAATATTATAATCGACAAATCATGTCAATCCCTGCCGCAGTTGGGTAACATAGTATCCGAGGTGAATGCAATGCGTCAGGAATTTGAGCAGGAATATTTGCAGCTCGGGCTGAAGATCGCATACTATCGAAAGCTGCGGGGATTGACACAGGAGGAGCTTGCTGAGCGCATTGATCGCTCCGCTGCCTTTGTCGGCCATGTGGAAGCACCAAATATCCGAAAGGCCATCTCCATGGACACGCTGTTTTCCATTGCGCAGGCGTTGGATATTCCGGCTTATCGGTTTCTGATCTTCGATGATTCCGGACTGTAAGTCCAGTGTAGCGAATCGCATGGACAGCCAATGTCCATGTGGGATATTTTTATCGAATTTCACAATATTTTACACATCAAACGCACCATTCGGAGTAATCCCGAGTGGTGCGTTTTTGTGCTTATCCTGTTTCAAACCTGTCCAATATTAGCGAAAGCCGAAAGCAGATTTTCTCTGCTTTCGGCTTTTATAATTTTCTCTTATGTGCTTATCGGCTTAA
>DBLB01000018.1:0-5298 GCA_002298695.1 Clostridiales bacterium UBA735
TCAACGACGTCGCCAAGGCGCTCGAGGACAAGGGCTACAAGTTCGAATCTGCGCAAATCGAGATGGTCCCGCAGAACTATCAGAAGCTCGACAAGCCCGAGGACATCGCCAACATGGAAAAGATGCTTGACATCTTCGAAGACGACGACGATGTGCAGAACGTCTGGCACAACTGGGAACAGGAATAAAAACAGAAAAAACGAACGGAAGGGAGCAAATCCCTTCCGTTTGTTTTTTGTGAAAGTCAGGAAAAAACGCGATGAATCAATGCAGTAAGGGCCGATGCGGGGGCATGCGTGGCTTATCTGCTGCGGGAAGATCCGGGCGGGCGGCAGCATTACGGCCTGTGCGGGAGGCTTTTTCTGCGGCGAAGACAAAACAGCAGAGCAGCGGAGCCGAGCAGGAGAATGCCTGCGGCGCAAAACGGCAAGAGGCCGGGGCCGCCGGTGTAGGGGAGCTCAGGCGTGCTGTAGTTTTCGATGCGCAGCGGGTCGGCGGAGGTGCCGGAACCGGTCTGACTGCCGCTGAAGGAGAACTCGTATTCCATGGTGACGGGGTTCTGCGTGATCGTGACGGTCATCGTGAGATGCGTGTCCCGGTATCCGTCCGGCACCTGCGTCTCGGCGAGGGTATAGACACCCGCTGTGAGATCGCGGAAGCGGAGCAGGCCGCATTCATCGCTGACGGCAGTCCCGATGATGCTGCCGCTCGCATCGGTCAGTGTGAACTGTGCACCGGGGAGGGCGGTGCCGGTCGTGCCATCCACCTTCTGCACGCAGAGGTCTGCAAAGGGGATCCTGGCCCAGACAGTGTTGGACTCTTTTAGAGAAGACTGCGCTGTGCGGAAGCCGAAGGCGTTGAACGCCTCCAGACAGGACGCGGCATCCGGACGCTGGACGGCTTTTTTGTGCAGCAGCGCGAGGGACGCGTCGTCCAGCGCGGCGGGGGCCTCTGCCGGGATCCGGACCTCGAAGGTGGAGCGCCCGGGCAGAATGGTATCGGCGCCCGCGACCAGCCGGAAGGCAGTTACGGCGGACCAGTCGGAGACGGTATCCGTCCAGATGGCGGCGTCGGCCAGCTCCTGTATGGATTTTCCGGAGACCTCGGCTGTGGTATAGAGGACGCTGTAGCTGGCGGGCGGGGTGATGGCTTCGCGGAGCCGGACGCGGAACTCCGAGTTCCGGTCGGCGGTCGCGAAGGCATTTTTGTCGCCGATCTGCGGCAGAACGTCCGTCAGCGTCAGACCGGTATATTCTGCGCTGGTCTCGTTGGTGATTTTCAGCAGGTAGTCGAACTGCGAACCGGAATTCACCAGCAGCCCCTGCCTGCTCCAATTGTCCGAACCAGCCGGGGCGATGAATTTCTCGGCGTAGACGGACTGGGCGGCGATGATGGTGGCATCAGAGTAGCCATGCGCGATTTTGTCGTCGGTACGGCCGTTGTTGTTCAGATCGTAGATGTCGTCGACGCCATTGTCGCCGGAATATTCATCCAGATTATCGCCGACGACGTAGACATCGTTGCGGACGGTACCGGAGTGGGCATCCTGATCAATGGTAACACCGAAGTAGATATCGCAGCCGGAGGTCGGATGCTCCAATGCCGTTTTCAGATTTGCGGCGTTCAGATGGAAGATAACAGCAGTGCGGCCTGAGTTATGATAATTCTCCTGAATTTCCGGCTGGTAGGATGTACCGCCATCCAGTATGGGCCCTACGGAGCTGATTTGCTGGATCAGATAGATCTTTTGATAACTTACGCCGTCGGGCAGAAGGTCAATAATGCGGAGGTCTTGATATTCCTTGATGTCTGGTTCGAGCAGTGTACCGCGCAGCTGGAGCAAATAAATATAAGTGTCGCCAACGTGGTTGCCGCCTACGTTCCAGAGCGTTCCGCTGCCGTTGACAAGTGTGCGTTTGTTCACCGACAGATTTTCTGCGCTGGGGAGCATGCTGTAACTATAGCCGGATTCCATGAGGGCGGTCACGCTCTGGCCTCCGCTCTGATAGCGGTTGGAAGCTCTTGCGGTATTGGAATAGGTGACTTTTTCTGCGCCGTCCGGTACGTGCGCATGCTCCGGATCGCGGTAGACAGTGTAGGCGAGGAAGCTGACGCGCTCGCCGAGATACATCTCGTAATCGTCGCGGAAGAGAATGTCATAGCCGTCACAGATCTTGTTTTCATCGAACGTGACGGTGAAATTGCCGCTGGAATCCAGCGAGATGGGATAGTCCTGTGCGGTTCCGTCAGTGTAGTAAGCGGTCACATGGTCGACAATGTCGGCATACGTCTGCTCATCATGCAGCTTTGCGCCGGTCAGTGAGGACTCAAGGCGGACGAACCTCAGCGCCTCATCCAGACCGGCCAGTACGGTCTGTCCGTTTTCCACGATCTTCCGATCCTGAATGGTGATGTGGCGCAGCGGCTGCGACTTTTTGTTTGTCAGCGCGACTTCCCAGGGATACGGGTTGGTCTTGTAGATGTCGACGTCATAGATATCGCCTTTGGTGGCCCACTTGGTGAATTCGCCGCCTGTTGCAGGATCATCCGTCATGCGGAAGCGGAGAGAATCGGCGGCTGTGGGAGAGGTTTCCCCGTCAGCGGCATTGCTCGGAACGGCGGTGAGGGAAACAGTGTTGTCCAGTTCAGCAAACGACGTCCCGTCCGTCTGTGCAGTGAATTGCAGGCCGGGAAAACGCAGGCGCAGTGTATCATTGTAGATCTGCGTCAGCACGTCTGCGGAATTTTCACCCTGATAGGTTTTGGAGACCGATGTGCCGTCTGCACTGAGCGTCCAGCCGGGGTTAGCGTCCGCATCGAACACAGCGAGCCGTTCCGCGCCGTCCTTGTCCGTGTAGACGGGCAGGGGATCGGTCAGTGTGACGGCGCAGGCGTCGCGCCAATCGGACAGATTTACGCCGGTGCTTGTACAGCCGTTGACGATGAAAGCAAAGTCTACGTAGGTGCGGTCGTCCAGATAGGGATTTCCGTTTTCTTCAAGCGGCGTGACGACAACTTCCGCACCGTCTTCGCTGAACGACTTGTAACGGTTGGAATTGACGTATTTCTCAATGCCCCAGGGCTTGTATTCCGGACGGTAGATGCTGGGTGCGGTCGTCTCGCCGCCGGAGACGGAGGCAGTGACGGGCAGACAGTAGTTGTCGGGTACGACATTCGGCAGAAATTTGAGCGTGAACGGCAGCACCAGCGTCTGTGTTTTGTCATAGACCGTAAAGTGGATGCCGATCCTGTAGGTCTCGTCGTCTTCCGAAAGCGGCAGGATTTCGTACTGCGTATCAGAAGAATTGCTGGAGAAGGGCGGGATGGTGAAGGAAGAGGGGTCGACATACCGCTTCGGAAGCGAGAGCGTGACGGTCACGTCTGTCAGATCGGCGTCTGCATCGTCAGGTTCCAGCCGGAGATAGCCGGACATGGTGCTGCTGGTGAGGTAGGATACGCCGTCCGGGTGGTCAGACTGCGGCTTTTCGTCACCGTAGAGCAGCGAAATATGCAGCGTTCCGGCGGGCAGTGCGTCGTCTGCTGCGGGAAGCTCGTCCGCGTCCGGTGCATCGGTAGAATCCGCCGGGACATCCGGTTCGTCGGCAGAGGGATCCGGAAGAATTTCTGCTCCGTCCGCAGAGGACTCCGCCGGAAGCGGTTCTTCAGCGGCGAAACAGGCTTCTGTATGGGTGTGCTCCTCCATGCCGCAGGTCAGCACCCAGGTGCCGTAGCAGCGGGGGATGTGGACATGGTCGGGATCGGGATCGGTGCAGGTCAGCGGGAGTTCCTCCAGGGGAAGATCCGCTTCCTCGGGAGTTCGACTGTAGCAGTCATCCGTATGCACGTGCTCCGGAATGGTACAGGCGAGCGTCTGCGTGACGGCCGGGCGCATGAGGGCATATGCGGTACAGAATATGGCCAGGGCGGCCAGACAGGCCAGCGTCCGGAGACGGCGCGCCTTTTTCCGATGCGCCGAGATGTGTTCCTGAATTGCAGATCGTTTCATGCAGCTCTTTGCTTCTTTCTGGAAAAGTCTTGACAATCGGACGGGATTATGTCCTTAAACTGGAACATATTATAGCACGGACGGATGGAAATGCAAGGACTCCGGGATGAAAGGTGACGAAAATCATGGATATTTCGGATTTCACTGGGAGAGTTTGAATGGCGTGAATGCGGGGCTGCCGCTGGAAAAGAACCTCCTTGGGGCAGGCACGGTATTTCTGCGCGGAGCGGAGACTGCACCCTGCTACCGCCTGTGGAGCATCAGCGACCAGAATCCGGC
Source organism: Clostridiales bacterium UBA735 (assembly GCA_002298695.1). GTDB lineage: Bacteria > Bacillota > Clostridia > Oscillospirales > Oscillospiraceae > CAG-170. The sequence goes on from DBLB01000018.1 coordinate 4,286, forward strand.
CATGCTGCGCGTTTCGGGCGACGACCCGCGCACCGTCCGCGTTGCGGTGGAGGTATGGCAGGCGCCCGCTGCCGGGCTTGCCTCGGTGCTCCTGAAGGAACCGGAGGGGCTTTCGGTCGGCAAGGTCACGCTCTCCGACGGAGAGACCGTACTGGGCGTCATTGTGGAACCGGAACTGGTGCACGGCAGAAAGGAAATCTCGGCCTACGGCGGCTGGCGCAAGTATATCGCTGCACGCTGAGAACTGCATCTGCCGGTCAGATCATCCGGGGCGGGCGGAACGCTGCCTTTTTGCTGCGATTCGGATTCCGGAGAACAGGAGCCGGCGGCTTGACAGGAAACGGGGTTTTTGCTACCATAGGATCAGATGATCTGAAGCTGACGGTTAGTATCCTCTAACCGCTGAAGCACAGATGCAAGTTAGAATGCTTTAACATCGGGCCGGAGGTGGATAATATGCAGATTCTGGAGCACGGGCAGGAGCGGGAGCAGACCTTGCTGTTCTTCCCCTGTACCGCGGAGCCCGTTTGGGCGTTTGCGGAGACGATCGCGCAGCTTTCTCAAAAGCGGCACGTGTTTCAGGTGGTATTTGACGGACATCAGCCGGAGTATCCCGGGGACTTTGCCTCTGTGGAGCAGACGGTGGACGAGGTGACAGCGTATCTGAAGGAACGCAGTGTGACCCGGTTGGATGCGGCCTACGGCTGCTCACTGGGCGGGGCGTGCCTGACCCGGTTTCTGGCATTGGGGGAAATTCCGGTTGGCAGAGCGATCATCGACGGTGGGATCACGCCTTACCCGTATCCGCATCTGCTGCGGAAGCTGATATTGGCACGGGATGTGCTGTCGTTCCGAATCGTGGCAAACAGCCGCAGAATTCTGGAGGCGGCGTTTCCGCCGGCGCGTTTTACCCTTCCTGGGCATGACCCCGTGCAGGAGTATGACGCAATGGAAGCATATCTGAAAACCTATTCCGGCCGGACAATCCGCAATGTGTTCTGGTCGGGCAACAA
>DBLB01000018.1:5359-5633 GCA_002298695.1 Clostridiales bacterium UBA735
CGGCACGAAGATCGTCTACTGGTACGGCGCGGAGGAAAAGAACGACCGCAGGGGCAATATCCGATTCATGCGGCGGTATTTTCCGCAGATACAGTTCCGGGAGTTTCCGAACATGGCACATGCGGAGCTGGTCATCATACATCCGGAGCAGTTCTGCCGGGATGCAGAGGCGTTTTTTCAGCGGAAAACAGACAGGGAGGCGTGATTTATGAAAATGATCGAACGAAATGAAGGCGCTGCGAAGGCGGCGCTGCTGATCCATCCGATGCTGTCC
>DBLB01000018.1:5690-6124 GCA_002298695.1 Clostridiales bacterium UBA735
GAGCAGTGTGTGACAAGGTTCTGGGGGAACGACGTGCATTGCTTCCTCCCGGATCTGTCGGCCCATGGGGAGGCGTCCGGTCAGACGTATGAAAGCGCAGAACAGGAGGCACGGGCAATTCACGATCATCTGATCGCGCGGAACTGCACCCATTTGCAGCTGGGATTCGGGGCCTCTCTGGGCGGCGTGGTACTGTTTGAGCTGCTGAAATTTGCGGATCTGACTTTTGACCACGTCTTTTTCGAGGGAGTCAGCTTTTATGAACACGCGCCGCTGCTCTGCTTTGCGCTGACGAAGGTCTTCCTGTCCAAGCACCGCAAGGCGGTGAAGGACCCGGAGCTTTCCAAACGGAAAATGAGCGAAATTTATGGGGAGATCGCCGGACCGGCCATGGCAAAGCGGTTCATTGCTGTGAACGAGGAGAGCATCCGCAA
>DBLB01000149.1:0-7097 GCA_002298695.1 Clostridiales bacterium UBA735
TGCAGCCCGTGCCGGGCTTGCGGACCTTGCCCATGTAGGGCTGAAACTCGACGATGGCGGACGCATTCGCCTGCGGCGCTGGCTCGTCCGGAAGTTCTGCTTTGCCGATGCCGCAGTCGATCTTCCGCGCGGCGGCGTGCTGCATATCAGAGGTCGAGTGCGTGTAAATGTCCAGCGTCGTGGCTGCTGACACATGCCCCAGCATGGCGGAGAGCGTTTTCACGTCCATCCCGTTTTGCAGCGCCAAGGTCGCGAATGTGTGTCTGAGGTCGTGAAAACGCACCTGTTTGCAGTTTGCGTGCTCCAAGATCAGCTGCAACCGGTCGTAGACCGAACCGGGGTTGCGCGGCAGATCCTCCAGCACCGGCGACGGGAACATCCAGCGGGAATGGACGCTTTCGCGGTATTCTTTCAGCACCTGCATGACGGCGGGCGGCAGCACCAGCTTGCGGATGGAGCTTTTCGTCTTCGGCACACTCATGACAATTTTGCCCCGAACGAGACTGACCTGCTTGCTGATCGTGAGGACGCCCGTTTCAAAATCGAGGTCGTCCCATTGCAGCGCCAGCAGTTCGCCGCGCCGAAGCCCTGTCGCCAAATCCAGCAGGAACAGTTCATAATATCCTTCGGCTTTTGCCTGAATGAGAAACCGCTGCAATTCATCCCGCGCCAGCACCTGCATCTCACGCGCTTTCTTGGGCGGCAGCTTGCAGCCCTCGGCAGGATTCGTGCGGATGAGCCCATCCTGCACAGCCCTTTGAAGTGCCGAGCGGCAGGTCGCGTGGCACATCCGTACCATGCGGTCGGACAGACCTTCGCCGTAATATTCCGTACGCGTCTTGCGGCCGCTCTTTTTGAGTCGCGCGTAAAACTGCTGCAGGTCGTTCTGCGTCAGCCTGTTCAGTGGAATGTCGCCCAGCTCCGGCCTGATGTGCAGGCGGATGCGGTCTTCATAGCCGGACTGCGTCGAGGTGCGGATGTTCGGCTTGCAATGTGTTTCGTACCAGTAATCCAGCCAGTCGGCGAAGCGCATCTCCGGTCGCAGCTTGTCCGACGGAATGCCGCCGAGCTGCGTTTTGAGCGCCGCGAGCTTTTCCGCGCACTCGCGCTTGCTCTTGCCGAAGACGGCCTTCGTTTTCGGGTAGCCGTGATCGTCGTAGCCGACGACGTATCGCCCCTCCCAGCGCCCGTCTGTGCGCTGACGGATCAGTCCGTCGCCTGCTTTTCGCTTCTTTGCCAAGGCTTCAACTCCTTTCCGAATAAGTCCTCCATGAAGCCGCCGACGATGCCGCCTGCGGCTTCGCGCATATCCGGCGTGACGTGCGTGTAGGTGTCGAGCGTGAAGCTAGCGTTCGTGTGTCCCAGAATCTCCGCCAGCGTTTTCGCGTCCACGCCGCTGGTGAGGGCGTGCGTCGCGAACGTATGCCGAAGATCATGGAAGCGAATGCTCGGCAGTCCCGCTTCCTCCAGCAGCGTCTTGAGCCGCCGGTATGCCGTTCCCGGATTCATCGGCAGTTCCGGGCCGGTCGGCTGCGGGAAAATCCACTGGCTGATGGAGCCTTTCTTCCGCGCCCGCAGCAGCGCTGCAACGCTTTCCGGCAGGATGATCGTGCGGTTGCCCTGGCTCGTTTTCGTATCGCCGAGGGCGTAGACACCCTGCCCTTTGCTGTGCAGCGTCCGGCAGATTTTGAGCGTCCCGGCCTTCGCGTCGAAGTCGCGCCACATGAGCGCGCAGATCTCTCCGCGCCGCAGGCCTGTCATAAGTTCCGTGCAGAAAAAATCCCGCCAGATATTATCCTTCTGAACCGCTTGCAGAAACGTGTCCAGCTCCTGCTCGTTCAGCACCTGCATCGGCTTGTAGTTTAGCTTGGGCGCAGTCGCGTTCTCGGTCGGATTTTTCGGAATGATGTGCGCCTGCACCGCGGCTTTCATCGCGCCGTGCAGCATCGTGTGGATGTGCCGCACGGTCGAGTCGGAGAGGCGCTTGCTGCCCTCCGCGTCCTCGCGCACGCGCCCGCCGGATTTCAGCCGCCGGTACATCCGCTGCACATCTTGCGTCGTGATGAGCGAAACCTGTTTGCCGCCTAGCTGCGGCTTGATGTAGTTTTCAATATAATTTCGGTAGTTTTCCAGCGTGCCCGGCCGGATCGTGCCGTCCTTGTATTCCGTGAGCCAGCGGTCCAGCCACTCGCTCAGCGTCATGCGGCTGTCCTCGGTCAGCTCCACGTCCTGATAGCATTCAATGCTCTGGTGGAGCTTTTCTGTCAGCGCCTTCTGCGTCTTCGCGTAGACGTGCCGGAAGATCGGGTCGCCGTTTGCTTTGTGTCCTACGACAATGCGCCCCTCCCAGCGCCCATCATCGCGCTTTCTGACCATCCCGTCCCCGGATGGCCGCCGTTTTCCCATATGCAGGACTCCTTTCCTTCGTGTCATTCTTTCTCTAACAACTACCACGCGGGAGACAGAATAGCTACCTCCCGCGCGGAGAGTTATCAGAAAGTTATCATTTTGGTTTTCTTTGTCTATGGCGGAGCAGAGTTTGAAGCGCATTACCAGCCCATCGACATGGTGCTGTTTGTCTGCTCCTGCTCGTGATCGTCCGCCTTGTGTCCGGCAGCCATGCGCATCCGGCGCAGTTTGGCAAGGCGTTTGCGGTCAATTTGGATGCTGCTGTTTTGCGGCGCAGGTGCGCTGCTCTGAAAGATCTTTCCCATGTGGTAGAATAGCCGCGTTGCTGAAAGCAGAACATTCGGCGGCTCCGGTCGTTCGATGCGGTTTATGAAAAATCCCGCATAGTCGTGTCCCTGTGCCTGCGCTTTTTGCAACCAGTCGTAAGCAGCGTCCTTGTCCTTCGGCACGCCGTCGCCGCCGAGATAGAGTTTCCCCAGCAGGTACTGCGCATAGGGATTTCCCTGTTCGGCAGCCATACGAACATATTCCACTGCGCGTTCCGGATTTTTCGGTGCGTTATTCCCGCTGAGATATTCCTTGCCCAGTCGGTAGGCGGCGTAGTCGCTGCCGCTTTGCGTGGCGCGTTCCAACCAGTAAAATCCTTGCGCGGGATTTTGTACTTCCGGATCGTCCGAGAGGAGCAGCTTGCCCAGTGCATACTGCGCTGCCGCATGATCCTGCCGCGCAGCCAATCCCAGATAGTGCTGTGCTTTTTCCGTGTCCGGAATCAGCAGCCCGCCATCACGATAGAGAACCCCGGTCAGATACTGCGCATACCGGTCACCACTGTCCGCCAGCGTTTCCAACTGCTTTGCGGCTTCATCGCGTTCCTCCAACGGCATGGTTTCGTCTGTCGCCACCCCGTACCACACACTCACCGGATACGGAATGCTGTAGGCGGCATTTTGTTCCGCATTCCGCTCGGCGCCCACATCCTCGAACGTAATCTCGTTTTGCCGCACCTGCTCCGCAACCTGAATGACCGCATTCTTGATCTGCCGAAACTCCTTCTGCTGCGAGAGCGGCGGGCGCTGCCGCTCCTTTTCTGCGTAGAAATCATTCAGCCTGCATTGCAGCTTCCACCAGCGCCCGTAGCATTCATCCACGCTCGGCAGCAATTCCATCTGATCGACGATGGCATCGACCTTTTGCTTGAGATCCTTCGGCAGATACCCGTAGGACTTCTTTCCCTTGACGCTGCCCAACTCCCTCGCCAGTTCCCAGACCATTTGCTCCGCTTCCGGATGCTCGCAGGCAGAGTTCTGCATCTTCTGCGCAAGTGTCAGCATAGCAGAACGTGTTTCCTGTACCAGCTTGTCGCGGGATTGACTCTTGTCCTCATAGATGTGCAGCAGCTCCTGCTGAAAGATCTGATTCGTCAGAACGGATTTGATCTTCCGAATGCCGTCCCGGTTCAGGTATGCCTGTCCCGGCTTTTTCGACCACGCCATCATGTGAACGTGCGGGTGACTGCCCTCGTCGTGGAACGCTGCATACCAGCGGAAGTCCTCCGGAGGGATGTGCATCGCCTCCGCAATGTCATTCCGGTGCGCCCGCAGCAGCGCCCGCCATGCGTCCGCGTGATCGAAGCCCAGCCGCTCCGCGTCCTCGCGCCGGAGCGAAATGATGTGTGTCCAGATGTTTCCAGCGTAACTATTCACCTCTGCCATTGCCACGTTCAGGTCGACCGCATCTTCATCGCCGAACAGCCCGTGTTCGCCCACTCGCTCCGCGCGAGGGCGAGTGGCGATGTACTTTGCGTAGCCGTCAAGCTCCTGCACCTTGCCCCAGTTTTCCTCCATCGCCAGCGTGAGAAACTGCGAGGCGCTGAACTTCGTCGGGTGCGACGTGTAATCGCCGTATTCCAAGAGCGTTTTTGTGTCCGGAAAATCCTTCGTCAGCTTTTCGATAAGCTGCGTCTGCCGTTTTGTCGGCGGGCGGTCATCCGGCAATATTTCTACTCGTTCGCGCGTTGCGATGTAGCGCAGATACCCGCCCGCCAGTTTTGCGCCGCCGCCCCTGAAATACGGACTTTTGACAATCAGCCTTGCCATTCGTCAAACGGCTCCTGCGCACGAATTTTCTGCTCCAGCCGGAGCTGACCGTTGGTGCGCTTCACGTCACTGATGCTTTTTGCCCGCTGCTTCCGCAGCACCGATTCGTCCAGATTCACGCACTCTGCCAGAATGCTCAGCCCCATGTCCAGCTCCACGGCCTGCTTGAACAGCAGGGATGAGAGCCGCTGCTCCAAAAGCTGCAATCTTCCGTTAATGGCCGACTGGACTGCCCGCGGAAGCATCGTACTCGTTCCCGCCGCCAGATGATCCGCGTAATAATTCACGGCCCGTTCCAGAAATTCATTTTTGCTGCGGCAGCCGTCCAGCTGGTACCAATGCTCCAGCTTTTCCGCTGTCTCCGGCGACATCCGAAAATTCAATCTGTTTTCTTCTTTGCTCATAATCCTCCAATCTGCGGCGCGGCACACCGGAATCCCTTGAACCGTCTGCGTTTGCGGGATTCCTGACGCCAGCCGCGTATATTTTCCTCCAAACAGGCGCCAATCGCAGCGCCTGCGCAACCCCTTGATACAGTCCGCACTGCGGGCTGTTGTGAACAGGAAAAGCGTCGGTTCCGACGCCATCCGTTTATCCTGCTTTCTCGCCGCGGCGCCCAAAATCCCTCGATTTTGCCCGTTTCGGCGTGTTCCTACGTTTGCCGCATTTCCTTTTTCGACCGAACCCGCTGCGCTGGACTTCGGTCGAATTTCTTGTTCTCCCGCACGGCGGCGCAGCGTCCGGTTTTTGGGCTTCCGGTGGGTACGCGCCCGGCTGTGCCCGGAAAGCCGGACACAGCCGCGACACGCGGCTCACGCGGGCGGACAGTTGGCTTCTTGCTGTACCTGTTGGAACGCTTCCAAGCGTTTTCGGATGCGTTCCTGCTCACATTCCGCGTCCAGTTTTGCAAGCTTCTGCTCGTAAAACTGCTGGATAGAAAACTGAACGGGCAAAAGTGTGTATAGAAGGCTTCCGTTCTGCTTGCGTCCATCCTGCGTGATGATGCTTGTGTGCTCTGTCTGAATCAGCCCTCGTTCGACCAGCTCGGTCACATATTTGCGCACGGTGTTCGGACTCATATTGACGGCGTTGCCGATCGTTCTGTAACTTGCATGACACTGATATGTCGTCCGATCCTCAATGTACATCAGGTAACTGTAGACCGCCAATGCGCCCGGCGAGAGACCGAGGTCGAAAACCTCATTCGGCAGAGGGAAGTAGTTTTTAATCGGATCGCGAGAGGTGTAGTATTTATTCTTCATGCGCGCCTCCCGTCTGCCGTTCCACCCAGAGACGGAACTGCTCCTTCGGCACGACAAGCCGGCTGCCGATCCGCAGCGACGGAAAGCCGTCCTCGTGCAGAAGCTCGTAGGCGCTCGATGGCGATATGCCCAGCGTGCGGGAGACAAGTTGCGCGTTTAGAAACAGTGGCAGCTCGTCAAAATCTTTGATGCTTGATGTGTTCAAAGTAAAATTTACCTCCGTTAATTTTAGAAAATTCAGAGAAAAAACTTGCGTTTCGGAGGTCTCTCTGCTAGACTGAACACAGTTGCAGTCCGTGTTTTCCGAAACGCGGCGCGCCGTCCGACTGTTGCAGCAGCCGGGCGGCTTTTTCTTTTTCGATTGCCATTCTCCATACCCGTTCCTGCCCTGCGGCCTTTTGTTGACGCACACGGCGTAGGCTCCGCCCTGGTACGCTGGCTGCTTTCGCAGCGTCGCGGCATACTTCTCCGGCGAGTATCGTCTTTGGAGATGGGTGTGAAATTTTCAAGGTGCAGCGCAACTTTCCGTTGACAAGCTGTCTATGCAGTGTTAGACTATGATAAAATAATTTAGACAGCATTCTGGCTTTAAGGTAACATAGGGCTATCCATTTGTCAAGACTATTACATTTATAATTTACAATTAGTCCATATTCGAGGTGACAACCATGTGGTATGCAAAGATGTATTTCTCCGGCGAGAAGGAGTTTTTTGAAAACGATGCGTTTGGAATGCAGGGGCTGCCGTCCAAGCAGCTGGAGCTTCCGTTTTTAGAAAGTCTTCTGACGTTTCTGGAACTGGACGAAAAAGAAATCACGCCGATGCTGGAACGCATCAGCGTGAACTGGGAGCGTTTCGTCGAAAGCGATGACCTTGGAGCGCATACAGCCGCGATGGTGGAGCTCGGTATGCTGGCCGAGAAGCACATTTATTTCCGTCTTTTATATACGCGCAGCTACGGCTGCATTTCCGTAAATGGCTTCGATCAAGCGGAGATTCAGGCAATTTCTTTGGAGTTAAAGGAGTTTGTAAAGCAGTTTTCAGAGACAAGGAAGCAGGTCGAGAAGTTTTTTGAATGCGTGCTGGACGTGGATTCCGCTGGCCGTGAACCGCAGAAGCAGGCGGCGAAAAACTACCACTACGACCAGCCGAGAGATCCGGAGCTGTTCCGGTTTGAGCCGATCCCACTGAGCTTTGAGCCAGTCGAACCGGGCCGCTGTGCGCCGGTTTTGTACTCGTCCGCTGTACGCGACATGATCGACTATTCGCTGCGAAGCTGCGTCGAGCGCGGCGTGACCGTGCGCCGCTGCAAGAACTGCGGCCGCTGGTT
>DBLB01000149.1:7206-9486 GCA_002298695.1 Clostridiales bacterium UBA735
CAGCGCTGCCGCGAGATCGGCGCGTTCCGGCAATGGACAAAGAAGCAGACCGACGACCCCATTTTCAAGGCGTACCGCAAGGAGTACAAAAAGCGCTTCGCGTGGATCAAGGCCGGGCGCGTTACCGACGAGCAGTTCTATGCGTGGAGTGAGAAAGCCCGAGAGGAAAAGAAGAAATGTGACCGCGAGATCATCTCGCTGGAAGAATTCCAGCAGTGGCTCCGTGACTCGAAAATATAAAATTTTACGCGGCCGACAAATTTGCCAGCCGCGTATTCTTTGTCTATAGCGGAGCAGGAATTGCACTGTGCGTTTGCTCCATATTTTTAACTCTTATTCATCCCAAACGGTTCATAGGTTAGCAGTTTTTTCTTCCAAAGTGTTTCTGCGTCAATAATTTGTTCCTTAGACATGGCTTTGGACAAAACCTGCAGCACCGAGAACCGCAGATCATGACAGCTATGCTTTTGGGCGTTAAAATGCTCAATCATTCCCTTATTATTTCCGTGCCCACCAGTGGCGGCGTAGACCGACCAGCGTCCCAATAAGCCATCGCAGCCATATGTCGAACCAACATATCTATCACCGGTTTTGGTATCTACGATTAAATAAACTGCATTGACAGCGGACATGGCAGTTTGCCACAATTTATAATCCGTATCGTTTTCAATTACTTCTTTTAACCCGTCAAAGGATAAGATGAGGTTTTCAAAGCCGACAAACGGCTTCTGATTCTTTGACGCAATCTCTATGATAGGTTTATCTGTCGTAGCCTTCTGATGCCACATCCGGGTCGATTTTCCCCAGTCAATGACCAGTTTTCCCTCGTATTCCTTCAGCAAGTCCACATATTCCAAATCATAGAACGCCATCTCGCCGCGATACTCTTTTGCCTCACACGCAGGCAATCCAGCCGGGCATACATCCGGCGTATCAGGCACAGAGCCATTGACGCGATAACAGGAATGCAGTCTCGCATATGTACCGCCATCGCTGATAAACGTGATCCAGTAGGAATAACCTTTGCTGAACTCTCTTTTCTGGTGCTGCGTATACTCATGTGTCATACCAGCTTTATAGCATTCCCTGAATCGTTCGTCAGACAATGCGTGACGAATCAGTTTGACATTCTTCGGGTCGAGCCTCACTTTCTTTAGAACGTCAGAGAAGTTTAGAATCGCCATGGCATTTACCCCTTATTTCATTCAGAATTCTCCCCGGTCAGCAATCTTACCCAACCGCACCAGCCGAGAGGTTATACTGCCCTCTGAGCGTTTGAAGTAGGCGCACATTTCCTTTTTGCTGCCTCCGGCATCGAACATCTGGCAGAGGACAGCATCATCCGCATCGTTCCAAGGCTTGCCCGCATTTTCGGGCTGCGGCTTCGACGCTTTTCCCGGAAGCGATTTCAGAACACAGTGAAACGCCCGAATGATCTCGGCCTTGTTGCACACATGATCCTCCGGCAGAACCTCGCCCGTCAGCGGATCAACGCCGTCTGCCAAACCGGATAACAGTTCTTTTGCTCGTTGTAGATCCATAAAATAACCTCCTAGCCATTCTCCCGCTCATCCCACGCTTCATCCTCGTCCTCATACCAATCCGGGTTATCTTCCCAGAGATCTTCGGGATTATCATAGTCATCGCGGACGCTTCCGGAATTGTTGCCGTCCGATGTACTCGGCGGCGTCCAGGCAGGGGCAGAGTTGGGACGTCCGATGGGTGTTTCATAGTAAGTAAAAGCATAAATAACTTCCGTATACTCACCCTCTGGCTGATGGGAATGGCAGTACGCTACGGTCTGCCCTTCGCTGTTGTACCAATGCAGGATTTTGTACCGTCTATGGACGTCCATGCTGTCATAGAACTGACACTTTTCGGTTTTGGTGGGCGACCCGAGTGACGTGTACTTCAAGCAGCTCACGGGCATACCATCCACGGGCAGCTTCCCGGAATACTTGTCTTTCAGACTTCGTTCCCGCTTCGCGGAATTCTCGGCTGCAATTCGCTGACGCTCGGCTTCCTCGGCGGCGTCTTTCTCCGCCTTGTAGCCCTTGACGCGGGTCTCCAGTGTGTCAACATCCTGCTGCCAGCTCGTATCATATTGCAGCGTGATGTCTGCCAACTCATCCTGCCCGCCTGCGTAGTCCGTCCTGTCTTTGTACATATCGGCGTATTTGCAGTAGATGGACAGCGACGCCGCATCCCGATACCCGGAAAGCGCAGAGAAGCCCTGTTCGGCAGAAGTGTAATTGCCGTTTGACAGCTCTTGCAGGGCTG
>DBLB01000064.1:0-9101 GCA_002298695.1 Clostridiales bacterium UBA735
ATGGTGTACAACTACCTGCCGTATATGATCCTGCCGCTCTACACCGTCATCATGAAGATCGACCGCCGCCTCATCGAGGCCGCGAGCGACCTCGGCTGCACGCCGTCGCAGGTCTTCACGAAGGTCATCCTGCCGCTCTCCGGCCCGGGCATCCTGTCCGGCCTCACGATGGTCTTCGTCCCGGCGGTGTCCACGTTCTACATCTCGCAGAAGCTCGGCTCCACCGGCACGACCCTCATCGGCGACGTCATCGAGTCCCAGTTCAAGACCGCCTATAACCCCAATCTCGGCGCGGCCATGAGCCTGATCCTGATGGTGCTGATCTTCGTCTGCGTCTCCATCATGAACCGCTTCGGCGAAAACGAGGATGAGGAGGTCATGGCAAAGGTATGAAACACGTGAACCGCACTGTGACCATTCTGGTCTTCATCTTTCTCTACATCCCGATGATCGTCCTCGCCATCGCCTCGTTCAATACGGGCCTTGACATCGCGACGTTCAAGGGCTTCACGCTCCGGCAGTACGCGAACCTCTTCAAGGATTCCACGCTGCTGACGCTGCTGCGCAACTCGCTGATCATCGCCGTGCTCTCCAGCGTCATCGCCACCGTTGTCGGCACGATGGCCGCCGTCGGCATCCACTCGATGAAGGGCAAGCTCCGCAGCGCCGTCATGACGCTGACGAACATCCCGATGACCAACCCCGACATCGTCACCGGCGTCGCCCTCGCGCTGCTGTTTGCCTTCACGGGCACGATGCTCCGCATCAACTCGATCCTCAGCTTCTGGACGCTGCTCATCGCCCACATCACGTTCAACCTCCCCTACGTCATCCTGAACGTCATGCCGAAGCTCCAGCAGATGGACAAGGACCTTGTCGAGGCCGCGCTCGATCTCGGCTGCACGCCCACGCAGGCGTTCACCAAGGTCGTCATCCACGAGATCATGCCCGGCATCATCTCCGGCGCGCTGATGGCGTTCACGATGAGTCTGGACGACTTTGTCATCTCGTACTTTGTCACGGGCTCCAGCTTCATCACGCTCCCGGTCGAGATCTACAATTACGTCAAAAAGCCCATCCAGCCGAAGATCTACGCCCTGTTCACGCTGATGTTCCTCGCGATCCTCATTCTGATGTCCGTGATGAACCTGCTCCAGGCGAAGTCCGACAAGAACCGTATCAAAACAAGGAGGGTGCGCGCATGAAAAAACGCATTGCTTCCCTTCTGCTGATCGCGCTCCTGCTCACGGCCATGCTGCCTGTCACCGTCAGCGCCGCCGCAGACGAGATCACCGTCTACAACTGGGGCCAGTATATCTCCGACGGTACGGACGACTGCCTCGACGTCATCGCAGCCTTCGAGGAGGAGACCGGCATCAAGGTCAACTACCTGACCTTCGACTCCAATGAATCGATGTACACCAAGCTCAAGACCGGCGGCACCACGTTCGATGTCATCATCCCCTCGGACTATATGATCGCGAAGCTCATCTCCGAGGATATGCTCGAGCCGCTGGATTTTGACAACATCCCGAACTATCAGTACATCGACGAGACTTTTCGCAATCAGGCTTATGATCCGGACAACGCCTACTCCGTCCCCTACACCTGGGGCACCGTCGGTCTGATCTACAACACGAACTATGTCTCCGAAGAGGACGCGCAGAGCTGGTCCTGCCTCTGGAACAGCAAGTATTCCGGCAAGATCCTGATGTTCGACAATCCGCGCGACGCATTCGCCATCGCGGAAAACATGCTCGGCTACAGCTACAACACCGAGGACGAGCAGGAGCTGAAAAACGCCGCCGACCTGCTCGCCAAGCAGTCCCCCGTGCTTCAGGCCTATGTCATGGACCAGATCTTTGACAAGATGGAGCGCGGCGAGGCCTGGGCCGCGCCGTACTACGCGGGCGACTATCTCACCATGGTCGAGGAAAACCCCGACCTCGGCTTCAGCCATCCGCAGGAGGGCTTCAACATCTTCATCGATGCCATGTGCATCCCGAAGGGCTGCCAGAACAAAGCCGGTGCTGAGGCATTCATCAACTTTCTCTGCCGTCCGGACATCTCCGCCGCCAACCTCGATTACATCGGCTATTCCACGCCCGAGACCGCCGCGAAGGAATACCTCGGCGAGGAGATCGTGAACGATCCCGTCGCCTATCCTGACGACGAGACGCTTGCGCGGAGCGAATCCTTCGCCGAGCTCAGCGTTGAAGCCACGCAGCAGATGAACGACCTTTGGCTGTCCGTCAAGACGTCGAACTCCAATACGACGCTCTATCTCGTCCTGACGATCGCGGCTATCGTTGCCGTCACCCTCTTCTTCACGATCCAGAATGCAGCCCGCCGCCGCCAGAAGGCCCGCCGCTGCCGCAAATGGAAGGCCCAATAACCATCGCGCTCCCGGCCATCGCCGGGAGCGTCTTTTTATTCAGATCTTATGCCATGCCTTGTAGGGGCGGACGACTCTGTCCGCCCGGCAGCATGCGCCGATTCCGCGCATCAAAACGGCCCGGATCTTCCTGTATATCAGGAAGATCCGGGCCATTCCCAAGAAACTCACGATAAAAGCGCCAGCTGGTAGAACGCGACGGCGCTGGCCGCGGCAACGTTCAGCGAATCGACGCCGTGCGCCATCGGAATACGGACCGTGTAGTCGCAGGCCGCGATCGTCCCGTCCGCCAGCCCGTCTCCCTCCGTGCCGAGGACGACGGCCAGCTTCTCCCGCGCCGCGACCTCCGGGTCGTTCAGCGGCCGGGAATCGTCGCAGAGCGCCATTGCCGCCGTGGCAAATCCAAGCTCCCGCAGCCTCTCCGGCCAATCTCCGTCCACATACGTCCACGGGATCTGAAACACCGTCCCCATGCTGACGCGGACAGCCCGCCGATAGAGCGGGTCGGCGCATCCGCCGGTCAGCAGCACGCCGTCCATGCCGAGCGCCGCCGCAGACCGGAAAATGGCCCCCACATTCGTGGGATTCATCACATTTTCCAGCACCGCGATCCGCCGCATCTCCCGGCAGAGCGCCGCAGCCTCCGGCAGCGTCCGCCGCCGCATCGCGCAGAGCATCCCACGCGTGAGCGGATATCCGATCAGCTGCTGCAATACCGGCAGCGCCGCAGTATAGACCGGCGCATCCGGGCAGCGCTCCAGAAACGGCCTTGCCTTGTCCTCCAGATAAGTCTCGTCGATCAGAAACGAGACCGGCACATACCCGGCGTCCAGCGCCCGCCCGATCACCATCGGCGTCTCCGCGATAAACAGCCCGTTTTCCGGATGCTCGCGGTTGACCAGCTGGTTTTCCGTCAGCCGCGCATAGACGTCCAGCTCCGGCGCGGCAAATTCCGTGATCCTCCGGACGCGGCTCATACGCCCCCCTCCGTGTGCGCCATCAGCCAGTCGTGCATCTCCGTGCGCCCCTCTTCGGACATCGGGAACGTCTTCTCGTCCTTCATCTCGCTCTTTTCGTAGCACAGCAGCCCGTGCCAGACCTCAACGCGGATGGAGCTCTCCGGCAGATTGACTTCCTTCGGCGTCAGCATCACCACATTCGGCGTGGCCTTGAAGCGCATCCTGCCATAGCTGCCGGTGAACACATTTCCGTTTTCAAAGCTGTGCAGAACGGGCAGGAACAGATCCTCGCACGTCACGGAAGCAGTGCCTCCATCTCGTCAAGCAGCTCGCCGAAGAGCTTCAGCGCAGACTCGACCGGCTGCGGCGTGGTCATATCGACGCCCGCGCCCCGCAGCAGCTCGATCGGCGTCTTGCTGCACCCGCCGGAGAGGAAGCCAAGATAATCGTGCACCGCCGGTTCGCCCTCTGCCAGGATCCTTTGCGACAGCGCGATGGCCGCGGAATAACCCGTTGCGTACTGGAACACATAGTAATTGTAGTAGAAATGCGGGATTCTCGCCCATTCCAGCGCGATATTCTCATCCAGCACGATGTCAGAGCCGTAATATGCCGCATTCATCTTCCGATACTCTTCGCACAGCAGATCGGCCGTCAGCGTCTGGCCCTGCCGGCTGAGCTCCGCCATGCGCAGCTCAAATTCGGCAAACATCGTCTGCCGGTAGAGCGTCGTGCGGAACTGTTCGAGGAAATAGTTGATGAGGTACGCGCGTTCGCGCTTGTCCGTCGTCTTCTTCAGCAGATGCTGCATCAGCAGCGCCTCGTTGCAGGTCGACGCGACCTCGGCCACAAAGATGACATAGTCCTGATAGATGGTCGGCTGCGTGTGGTTCGAGAGATACGAGTGCAGCGCATGCCCCATCTCATGGGCCAGCGTAAACTGGCTGTCGAGCGTCCCCGTGTAGTTCAGCAGCACGAACGGGTGAACAAGGGCGCCGGCCGAATACGCGCCGGAGCGCTTGCCGACGTTTTCATAGACGTCGATCCATCGGCTGTCAAACCCCTTCTGCAGCAGCGCGCCGTAGTCCGGGCCGAGGCAGGTCAGCGCCTCGGAGATCGTGGTCTTCGCCTGCTCATACGGGATCTGGACGTCGACGTCCGGCAGCAGCGACGTGTAGATATCATAGAAGTGCAGCTCGTCCACGCCCATCAGCCGCTTGCGCAGCCGCATGTAGCGGTGCATCTTGTCGAAATTCCGGTGAACGGCCTCGATCAGGTTGGAATAGACGCTGACCGGCACCTCGGTCGCATCGAGCGAGGCCGCCTGCGCCGTCGGATAGTTCCGCGCCTTTGCGAAAAACTCCAGCTGCTTGACCTGCGCGGCCAGCATGCCCGCAAGGCTGTTCCTATAATTGGCGTAGACGCCGTAGTAGCTGTCAAACGCATTTTTGCGGAGCGTGCGGTCTTCCGATTTCAGGCAGGCGACATAGGTGCCCTGCGTGATCTGGTGCGCCTTGCCCTCGCTGTCGAGCGCATCCGGGAACGTCATGTCCGCGTCGGAGAACAGCGAGAACACGCGATGCGGCGCGCCCGCCATCTCGCCCGCTCCGGCCAGCAGCTTCTCCTCCTTTTCGGAGAGCACATGCGCCCGCCTGCGGCGGATGACGTCAAAATGGCGGCGATAGAGCTCCAGCTCCGGCACATCCCGGTAGAACTGTTCCATCGTCTCATCCGAGATGGACAGCAGCTCCGGCACCTCAAAGCTTGTCTGCTCGCCGAGCGTCACACTGGCCTTCGTGATCTGGCCGACCAGATTCTGGCTTTCCGAGACACGGGTATCCTCGTCATTTTTCCGGTAGGCATAATTTCCCAGCGCATCAAACAGGATAGCCGCCTGATCGTTCAGGCGCATATACTCCAGCAGCGCGTTCGCCGAGGTATGGAGTCTTCCGGCATACCCCGCCAGCTCCGCCCCAAGGTTTTCCAGTTTTTTCAAATCCTCCTGCCAGAGCTCTGCGGAGGCGTACAGATCCTCAATGGCCCATTTGTCCTTCTGGGCAACTTCGCTGCGTTCCGGGATTTTGTTCATTTCGGTGTCCCCTTTCTGTGTACAGTCTGTTTGTTATTTTACCACGAATCGCGAACATCCACAAGGCCAAAAGTGTGAAATGTGCGAATTGACAACGGTCTGCCGATATGATAATTTATACATGTTTTCACGGATATCATGCATATTCCGCTCCCACGCCCCGCCGCACGCCCCACCCAACGGTTCCCTTTCGGTTCGCCGCACGGTTCCCCTGCGGTTCCGTCCCGGTTCCGAACCGTCCCGTTCCGGCCCCCGGCGCGGCGCAGAAGAGAACCATCAGGAGAGATCTGACCATGAGAAAGCAAACCCGCGGCACCTGGATGCTGTTTCTGACCGCCATGATCTGGGGCTCTGCGTTCCTCGCGCAGCAGTCCGGCATGGAGCACATCGGCCCGTTCACGATGCAGGCCGTCCGCTATACGCTGGCCGGCCTCGTGCTGCTGCCCTTCATCGCCGTCTGTGACAAAACCGGCAAATTCACCAGAAAGCCCGCGACCGCCGCGGAGCGGAAGGTGCAGTACGGCGTCGGCGCGCTGTGCGGCATGCTGCTCTGCTGCGGAAGCATTTTTCAGCAGTATGGCCTGCTCTATACCTCCGTCGGAAAATCCGGCTTCATCACCGCACTTTATATCGTGTTTGTACCGTTGATCGGCCTGCTTTTCGGGAGAAAAACCGATATTTTCACCTGGATCTACGCGCTGATCGCCGTTGTGGGCCTCTACATTCTGAGCATCGGCAGCGATTTTTCGATCAACACCGGCGACGGACTGACGCTGATCTGCACCGTCTTCTTCGCCCTGCACATCCTGGTGATCGACACGTTCTCCGCCCGGGTCGACGGCGTGCGGCTGGCCTGCACGCAGTTCTTTGTCTGCGCGGCGCTCTCCTATGTCGGTATGTTCGCACTGGAAACGCCGTCCTGGCATGAGATCCTGTCCGGCTGGCTGCCGATCGTCTACGCCGGCGTGCTGTCCGGCGGCGTTGGCTACACGCTGCAAATTCTCGGCCAGCAGAGCGTCCCGCCGACGATCGCGTCCATGATCATGAGTCTCGAATCCGTGTTCGCGGCCCTCTTCGGCTGGTTGATCGGCGGCCAGACGCTGACGCTGCGCGAGCTGCTCGGCTGTGCCGTCATGTTCGCGGCGATCGTCCTCTCACAGCTGCCGCGGCCGCAGAAAAAGGCCGCAGTCTGAGCGCTTCCCTGCGCCAAATAAGTATTCTGCCGGAGCGGACATGTTTGCCCGCTCCGGCAGTTTTTACCCAAAAATATTGTATTTTCACCATTCAGATGTGAAAATCCGCTGTTTTCCGCAGTAATAAGCGGAGAACTCCGGCGTCTGTCTTTGTGTCCGGACGCTCAGGGCCGCAGCTCCAGGCGCAGGAACGCAAGCGGCTGATAGCCGCCGGTGCGCAGGCGGAAGCCCCGCGGGTTCCGGCCGTATTCCGCGAATCCGGCCTTTCCGACGGAGCGCAGGGATTCGCTCTCGTTTGTACTGTTGGTCTTTTGCTCTAGGGTCTATCTGTCACGCGTATTCCAGCGCCATTTGCAGTACGGCCTCGGCGGCCTGCTCGCGGATAGCCGCGCGGTCCCCGGTCAGATGCAGCTCCTGCGAAAAGGAGAAGCCCTCCATGTCGATGCCGATATAGACCAGGCCGATGGGCCGTCCCGTGCCGTCGCCATCCGGCCCGGCGAGTCCCGTCACGCTCACGCCGACGTCAGCCTTTATCACTTCGCGCGCCCCGCGCGCCATCTCGTGCGCCGTCTGGCGCGAGACTGCCGTGTACACGCGCAGCGTGTCCTCACTGACGCCGAGCAGCCGGTGCTTCACGCCGTTCGTGTACGAGATGACGCCGCCCATGTAGACCTCCGAGCTGCCGGGAACGTCGGTCAGCAGTTTCCCGATCAGCCCGCCCGTGCAGGACTCGGCGGTCGCGAGCGTTTTACCCTGCGCGCGCAGCTGGCGCAATACCTCAAACGGAAGATTCCGGTTCATAATAGCGGATCGCCACCTTTTCCGTGTTCTCGAGTGCCCACGCGATCAAGCCCTCAACGTCCATCTTTGCCTCCTCGGCCTCGACAAGCGCAAGCACCGGCTTCGTCTTCGGGTGCTTCGGCGTGAAGACCGTGCAGCAGTCCTCATACGGCAGGATCGACGTCTCCATCGTGCCGATTTTCCGCGCGATCGTCACGATCTCTTCTTTGTCCATGCCGATGAGCGGGCAAAAGAGCGGCATATCGAGCACCGCGCCCGTCACCGCCATCGCGTCCATCGTCTGGCTCGCCACCTGCCCGAGGTTCTCGCCCGTCACGAGGCATTTCGCCCCGTGGTCGCGCGCGATGCGCTCGGAAATGCGCATCATGAAGCGGCGCATGATGATCGTGAAATATTCTTCCTTGCAATTATCTCGGATGGCCTCCTGAATTTCCGTGAAGCCCACGACATCTACGGTCATCCGTCCGCAGTATTTCGTCAGGATGCGTGCCAGCTCCAGCACCTTTTCCTTCGCCTGTTCCGACGTGTACGGATAGGAGAAGAAGTGGACGCTCTCGAGTTCCACGCCGCGCTTTGCGATCATGTAGCCCGCGACCGGCGAATCGATACCGCCCGAGAGCAGCACCGCAGCCCGTCCGCCCGTCCCGGTCGGCAGTCCGCCTGCGCCGGGCACCGACGGGCCATGGACATACGCCGCCGTCTCGCGCACCTCAATGTTCACGACATAGCTCGGGTCATGCACATCGACCGCGACCTGCGGGAACTCCTCGGCAATCCTGCCGCCGATCTCCTGCGAGATCTGGATGGAGTTCAGCGGAAACCGCTTGTCCGACCGCTTCGATTCCACCTTGAAGCTCTTCTGCACCGACAGCTCGTCGCCGAGATATTCCACAACGGTCTGGAAGATCGCGTCCAGATCCTTCTCGCACGCGCGGCAGCGGCACAGCTGCGCGATGCCGAAGATCGTACCGCAGGCTTCCCACGCGCCGTCGAGGTCACACTCGTCGTTCTGCGGCTCGACATAGAGCGTCGACTGCGTGATCGTCACCTTGAAGTCGCCGAACATTGCCATTCTCCGGCGCGTGTTGGCCTTGAGCTTGTCCTCAAACGTGCGGCGGTTCTGTCCCTTCAGGACGATCTCGCCCAGCTTCAGCAAAAATAATTCTTTCATGTTGTCTCCTTTTATCGTTCGTTCCCGAATTGGAACGTTCTGTACTGAATGGCCTCCGCGATGTGCTGCGGCTGGATGTCTGCCGCCCCGTCAAGGTCTGCGATGGTGCGCGCCACGCGCAGCACCCGGTCATAGCTCCGCGCCGTCATGCCGAGGCGCTCAAAGGCCGTTTTCATCAGGCTCGTGCAAGCCTCGTCGAGCGCACAGCTCGCGCGCAGGTCTGCCGGCTCCATCTGCGCGTTGCAGCGCGCGGAATCCGCCCCGAAGCGTTCGCGCTGGATGGCGCGCGCCGCCTCGACGCGCTTTTTGATCGGGCAGGACGGCCCCGCCGTCGTCCGGCGGCTCAGCTCCTCAAAATGCACGGCCGGGACCTCGACGATCAGGTCGATGCGGTCGAGCATCGGGCCGGAGATCCGTCCGAGGTACTGATCGACCGACGCCTGCGAGCAGGTACACCGCCCGCTCGGGTCGCCGTACCAGCCGCATTTGCACG
>DBLB01000064.1:9221-9472 GCA_002298695.1 Clostridiales bacterium UBA735
GCGTGTCGCGGTGAAACTCCGGGAATTCGTCGAGAAACAGGACGCCCCGGTGCGCCAGCGAGATTTCTCCCGGCTTCGGATTCGAGCCGCCGCCCGCCAGCGAGACGGCGGAAACGGTGTGGTGCGGGCTGCGGAAGGGCCGCGTCTGCACCAGCGGCTCGCCGCTCCGGAGCATTCCCATCACGGAATAGATCTTCGTGACCTCCAACGACTCCTCGCGCGTCATGTCCGGCAGAATGGACGGCAGGCGC
>DBLB01000115.1 GCA_002298695.1 Clostridiales bacterium UBA735
TTGCCGTGGTCAACGTGGGCAATGATGGCAATATTTCTGAGTTTATCCTGCGTCATAACGGGACGCCCCTTTCAAGTTCTAATACTATTTTCTGATTAAATTCTTTAATCAGAAAGGTTCCGCCTTTGGCGTAACCGATTCCATGATTTAAATCACGGAATCCCGTCTCATAATGATCTTCATATTAAAAACTTCAATTCCGTGAATGAAAGTTTTTAATTGAATACCAGTATAAAATCTCAACAAAATTGTATTTTAACACAACTGGACGCAAAATACAAGATTTTTCATTGGCATTTTCCGAAAAATTGAAGACTTCTCAGCCCCTATTCGCCGCGGAAGGACTGCTGCGGCAGGGTGAGGCGGACGGTGGTGCCTTTGCCCGGTGCGGATTCGGCAGAGAGCGACGCGCCGAGGTTGTCGCAGATGCGCTTGCAGAGGGCAAGGCCGAGGCCGCTGGCCTTGCGGTCGGCCCGGCCATTAAGGCCGGTATAGCCGCGGTCAAAGATGCGCGGCAGATCCTCCGGCGCGATGCCGATGCCGGTATCTGCGATGCAGAGCGTGGCGGGCGCTTCGAGATAGACGCGGATGCGGCCTTCGTGCGTATATTTCAGCGCGTTGGACAGCAGCTGCTCCAGCACGAAGATCAGCCATTTCTCGTCGGTGACGACCTCCAGCCCGACCGGCTGATAGTCCAGCCGGATTCCCCGGCTGATGAACTCGGCGGAGAAGCGGCGCACGCTCTGGCGGATGAGTGAGTCGAGCGCGCAGCGGCGAAAGACATAGTCGCTTGCACCGTCTTGCAGGCGGAGATAGGTCATGACCATCTCCACATACTGCTCAATGCGCGAGAGCTCCGCCCGCAGCTGCCGCGCCTGCGCTGTGTCGGCGCTTTGCAGCGTGAGCTGCATGGCGGCGATCGGCGTTTTGATCTGGTGGGCCCAGACGGTGTAGTATTCGATCATATCGCGGTACTGCGCGGCGTCGGCGGTCTGAAGCGCCTGCATGCGCCACCGCAGCTCGCGCAAAATTTCCTGATAGTCCGCTTCCAGCGGCTGCGAGGGGCCAGGCAGGCCGTCCAGCAGATGCTCCGGCGCGGCGGCAATGTGCAGCAGCAGCCGGTGCGTCCGCCGCAGGCGGAGAAAATCGCAGAGCAGCAGGCCGATACCTGCCAGCGCTGCCAGCAGCGCGGGATACCAGACCGCGGCCAGCGGCAGATGATAGAGCGTGAACGACACGGCAAAGACCGCGCAGAACAGCGCCGCGCCGAGCAGCAGCCTTCGCCGCCGGTACAGATAGGCCAGAAACAGCTTCATACGTCCTCCACCAGATATCCGACGCCGAATTTCGTTGTGATGAAGCCGTCCAGCCCGGCGGCGGCCAGCTTTTTGCGCAGCCGCCCCACGTTGACGTTCAGCGTATTCTCGTCCACGAAGTCCTCGCCCTGCCAGAGCTGCTCCATCAGAGTCTCCCGGCTGACGACGGCCCCCTTGTGCTCCAGCAGGCAGAGCAGGATCCGGTATTCGTTGCGGCTGAGTTCCACCTTCTCTGTGCCCACGCGCAGAGACTGGTCGTCGGTGCAGAGCTTTGCGCCCCGGTGTTCCAGCACAGGCCCGGCCGGTGCGAACGCATAGCTGCGCCGCAGCAGCGCCTGCACCTTGGCGATCAGCACGGCGGAGTCGAACGGCTTTGCGATGAAATCGTCCGCGCCCATGTTCATGGCCATTACCACGTTCAGATTGTCCGCCGCGGAGGACAGGAACATGATCGGCACGTTGGAGCGCCGCCGGAGCTCGCTGCACCAGTGGTATCCGTTGAAAAACGGCAGCGTGATATCCAGCAGCACCAGCTGTGCGTCGAATGCAGTGCATTCGTCCGCCACACGGCGGAAATCCTCCGCGCAGCGCACCTCATAGCCCCAGTGCGTCAGCTGCGTTTGCAGCACCTGTGCGATGCCGCGGTCGTCCTCCGCCAGAAAAATCCGGTACACTGGCCGCACCTCCTTCGCGTTTTCTCTATTTTTACCACAAACCGGCCGGAATTGCAACCGGGCCGCTCTGCAGCACGCAGAACATGTCGGGATAACAAAGTGCGCTGTCCGTCAGGACAGCGCATCTTTTTGTTCCTGTCTCCGCAGCATGAAGAAATATCCGAAGCAGAGCAGGATCTGTAACACCGAGGAGATCGGGGTGGCAAGGCCGATGCGGAACAGGGTCGCGCCCGACTGGCGGCTGACGAAGAAGGATACCGGGATGCGGATAAGGAACGCGCCCGCAATGCCCTGAATCATGACGAATGTCGTCCGTCCAAGGCCAGAGAAATAACCGATGAAGCAGAACAGGAAGCAGGTCAGGATGCAGTCGATGGCATAGGCGCGCAGATAGTCTGCTGCGGCCAGAATGACGGCCTGCTCGTTGGCAAAGACCCCGGCCAGCAGCGCGCCGTGGAAATAAGTGATATAAAACAGCAGCAGACTTGCGGCTACCGAGGTGAGAATGCCGTAGCACAGCGCTTTGCGCGCCCGGTCTGGCTGCCCTGCGCCGATGTTCTGCGCCACAAATGCCGACATCGACTGCATATAGGCCGACGGGATCAGCATGATGAACGCACAGACCTTCTCCGCCACGCCCATGGCCGCCGAAAACGTCAGTCCGAGGCTGTTGACAATGGCGAGGATCACCGCAAAGGACACGCTGACCAGAAAATCCTGAAGCGCCAGCGGGATGCCGATGCGCAGGATGCTGCCGGTCTGCACGGGATCCAGCCGGACGTCGGCCCGCTCCATCGTGAATGGCAGCTTCCGCCGTGCGATGACCAGTATCGAGATCACTACGCTTACCGCCTGTGCGGCCACGGTGGCGACGGCGGCGCCCGCTGCGCCCATGCCCAGCACGGCGACGCAGAGCAGGTCGCCCGCGATGTTTACCACGCAGGCGATGCCGACTGTGATGAGCGGCATTTTCGCGTCGCCGATGCCGCGGAAGATGCTGCCGAGCACGTTGAACGCCACAATGAAGAGCGTTCCGCCCCCGCAGATCCGCAGATAGGCCACTGTTTCGCTGAACGCTTCCTCCGGCGCCTGCATCAGCCGCGCCAGCGGCGCAGCCAGAAGCAGCATTGCGATTGTCAGCCCTGCGCCGACCAGCGCAAACAGGCAGAGACCGCTGCCGACGACCCGGCCGGCCTCGCGCGGGCGCTGCTCGCCAATGCGCTGGCCGATCAGCACCGTCAGGCCCATGGCCAGACTCGTGACGGCAAATGTGACCATCTGCATCAGCTGGCTTCCGGTCGAGACGCCGGAAATGTCCGCTGTCCGGGCGAATTTCCCGACGACCATCAGGTCGACCGCGCCGTACATCGCCTGCAGCAGCAGTGCCAGCAGCACCGGCAGCGCAAACCGCAGCAGCGGCGCGAGAATTTTTCCGCTGGTGAACGAATTCTTTTCCATACAGCCCTCCCCAGGGTGTATTCTTCCAACTGTCAACGCACCCGGACAGCGGGCCTTTTTGCGCTGAAGCGCGCCAGCTTTCCTCGAAATACGTCAGTATTCCTGCAAAAAAATGGCTTGCTCAGCGTGAAAATTCCTCGCTGCCGGCCACATCGCCAGTTGGAAGAATACACTCTAAGCATAAAAAAACAGGCGGGACAAAACCCCGGACACGCATGCGTCTGTCCGACATCTTCTCCAGCCAAATTGTGTTGACCCTCCGATGAGCGTAGCAATTGTACCACAGTAAGTTCGGACTGTCAAGGGCTGCCGGCAAAAAATTTTCTGTTGAAG
The DNA here is from genome assembly GCA_002298695.1 of Clostridiales bacterium UBA735. GTDB lineage: Bacteria > Bacillota > Clostridia > Oscillospirales > Oscillospiraceae > CAG-170. Next base: position 3,782 of record DBLB01000115.1, read on the forward strand.
GGGGTTGAAAAATCGCGAAAAAGGGCTATGATGGAAGAACTACGCGGATTTTCAAAGGAGGCTGGGGGGATATGACCGAACGCAGGCTGGATACCTATGATCTGCTGCAGGGCCCTGTGTTGAAAAGCCTGATGCGCTTTGCGCTGCCGATCATGATCGGGACGCTTTTGCAGCAGCTGTATTCCATGGTCGACGCCGTGGTTCTGGGGCAGTTTGTGGGTAAGACGGCGCTGGCCGCCGTCGGAGGTTCGTCGGTTGCCATCATCAATCTGCTGCTGAACTTTTTTGTTGGTCTGACGAGCGGCGCAGCCATCATCATCTCGCAGCACTATGGCGCAAACGAGACCGATCAGGTGCGGCGCGCGGTGCACACGTCGCTGCTGATGGCTGTCGGCATCGGCGCGGTGATGACGGCGCTCGGCATCGGCACGGCGCGGGGACTGCTGACAGCGCTGGAGACGCCGGCAGATACGATGGACTATTCTCTCGATTACATGCGCTGGTATTTTGCCGGGATGATCCCCTCCATGATCTACAACATGGGCAGCAGCGTCCTGCGCGCCGTGGGCGACAGCCGCCGCCCGCTTTACTTCCTCATCCTCTGCACGGCGGTCAATACAGTGCTCGACCTGCTGTTCGTTGCAGTGTTCCGGATGGAGGTCGCCGGCGCGGCCATCGCCACCAGCCTTTCGCAGATGATCTGCGCGGCGTTTGTCCTGTACTCCCTGGCGCGGCGAACCGACGCCTGCCGGCTGGAATGGCGGATGCTGCGTGCCGAGACTGCGCTGCTGCGGAAAATGCTGCTGCTCGGCCTGCCGTCCGGCTTGCAGAGCATCCTCTACAACGTCACGAACGTCTATGTCCAGAAGGCCGTCAACCTGATGGGGACGGATACCGTCGCCGCCTGGTCGATCTGCGGCAAGCTCGATGGTCTGTATTGGCCGATCTCCGGCGCCATCGGCATTGCCGTCATGACCTTCATCGGCCAGAACTACGGCGCGCGCAATACCAGCCGCGTCCGCTCCGGCATCCACGCCGGCTGGGGGTTTCATATAGTTGTCTCGCTGGCCTTTTCCGCCGTGACGGTGCTGCTGCGCAGCCCCGGCGCGCACCTGTTTTCCTCGGATGCCGCCGTCATTTTGCAGGCTGAGCAGTTTTTGCTCTATATGTCCTCGTTCTATGCACTGTTTTCAAGCGTCGAGGTGCTCTCATCGGCCATGCGCGGCGTGGGCAATGCGATGAAGCCGGCGCTCATCACATTCTTCGGCGTGAGCGTGCTGCGCATGACGCTGCTGTTTACCGTTGCGTTCCCGCACCTGAGTACGCTGACCATCTCGCTCTGCTATCCGACGACCTGGGTCGCGGCCAGCGTGATATTTATCCTTTACTATAAATTCGGCCACTGGATGCCGCCCTATCCCGAAGAACAATCCGAGTGAGACAAAATATCCCCTCCGGCCTCCAAAACGGAAGCCGGAGGGGTTCGTTTATCGTCCGGTCGCCTGATCGATGAGCGTGACATCTACATCTGCGTACTGTCCGCCGCGGTAGATCGTCAGCGTGATCGTGTCGCCGGCGGAGAACTGGTTTTTGATCCGGTTCAGCTCGTCGATCGATGTCACAGCTGTGCCGTTGGCTGCGGTGATGACATCGCCTGCCGCAATGCCCTTCGCCTTGGCGTCTGAACCGTCATACACGGACGTGACATAGACGCCCTCGGGGAGGTTGTAGTAGATGCGGAATGCCAGCGGCAGCGTATCGTAGCTGATGCCGATGGCAGGCCGCCCGGCAACGTATCCGTTTTCCATCAGCTCTTCCAGAATGGGCTTTGCGACCGACATCGGGATGGCGAAGCCCAGGCCCTCGGCGGTGGAGCTATAGTAGCTGCGCATCTTCATCGTGTTGATGCCGACGACCTGCCCGTAGCAGTTGATGAGCGGCCCGCCGGAGTTGCCGTTGTTCAGCGCCGCGTCGGTCTGGATCAGAGTCATGGTCCGGTCATTCACCTCGAGATCGCGGTTGATGGCCGAAATGATGCCGCTGGTCATCGTGCCGCGCAGCTGCACGCCGAGCGGGTCGCCGATGGCGACGACGCTGTCTCCCACGCGCAGCTTTGTGGAATCGCCGAACTCCGCAGGCTGAAGATCGTCCGCCTCGACCTTGAGCACGGCCAGGTCGCTGGCCTCGTCGCTGCCGACGAGCGCTGCCTGAAGCTGCCGGTCATCGCCGATCTGGACGGAGATCACCGCCGCGTTTTCAATGACGTGTTGGTTGGTGATCAGATATCCGTCTGCGGAGAGGACGATGCCCGTGCCGGAGGATTTTCCGGAGGACGTCGTCGCCGTGATGGAAACGACGCTGTCAATGCACTTTTCGTAGATCTCCTGTAAACTCAGTGCGTCTGCCGCGTCACTCATGGCGGTTGCCGCGCCTTTGGGGGAATCGGCGATCTCTACATCCGGGTGCTCCGCCGCGGGTGCAGACTGCTGTGACTGGGCCGATCCTGCTGCGGTCTCCGTCTCGGGCACGGCCTCCGGCACCATCTGCTGCGTCGGTGTCTGCGTGCTCTGCCGCCGCCCGACGTAGAGCGCCACACCGTTTCCAGCCCGCTCCAGCCGCACGTCCGCAAAAAACGTCATATAGATCGCGCCGCAGGTCAGAATCACCAGCAGCAGCGCTGCCACCGCCGGCCCGAGCCAGCTGCATTCCCGGCGCCTCCGACGGCCCATCGGCGTCGGATCCGGCCTGCGCGCCGGCTGTTCGTCATAATAGCCATTGTGGTCATCAAAGCTCATACTGACATCCTCTTTGCTTGAAACTCAGAATCAAACGGACTCCTGCCCGATACCCTTTGCGCTGCCGTTATCGTACCGTCGGCAGTGTGAAAATGAAGCAGGTCACGCCGTTCTCGCTCGTTGCGTGAATATCGCCGCCATAGGCGCCGACGATGGTTTTGGCGATGTAAAGACCGAGCCCCCAGCCCTCGCGGTCGGCAGAACGGGATTTATCGGCCTTGTGGAACCGGTCGAACAGGAGCGGCAGTTCGTCCGGCGCGATGGTCGGGCCGGTGTTCTGCACGGTGACGCGCGCCTTCCCACCCTCCGGCGTAAGAAACAGGCCGAGCTTGCCGCCCTGCGGGCAGAACTTGATGGCGTTATCGAGCAGGTTGTAGACGACCTGCGTGATGCCGTCGCGCTCAGCCTTGACCCAGATAGGCCGGTCCGGCAGCTCGACATCGACATTCAGGCCCTTGCCGTTGATCTTCTGCTCAAACGTGATGAGCACGTCGCCCATCAGCTCGCCAAGGTCGAACCGCGTCATCCGCGATTCCTCTACGCCCATGGCCTGAAGCCGCGAAATGTCCAGCATGTTGCGCACGAGGCGGGAAAGACGCCGCACCTCACCGGAGACGATCTGCATATAGTGCTGCTGCTTTTCCGGCGGAATGGTTCCGTCCAGCATGCCGTCGATGTAGCCGCCGATGGTCGTCATCGGCGTTTTCAGCTCATGCGAGACGTTCGCAACGAACTCCTGCCGCCGCCGCTCCGAGGATTCCAGCGAATCGGCCATCGCGTTGAACGCGCGGGCCAGATCGTTGATCTCGCTCGTGTTTTTCGGCGATTCCTCCACGCGCACGTTCAGCTCGCCGCGGCCGAATCGCCGTGCGGCATCTGCCATCTGACCGAGTGGGCGCACCTGCATCCGGGACAGGAACGAGGCCGCCGCCACCGAGACCAGCAGCACCGCGATCGCTACATAGAAAAACAGCGTGGACGAATGGAGCAGGAAATCATGCGTCTGCGTCATCGGCGCGGAGACCAGTACATAGCCGATCTGTTCGCCGCTTCTGGCTGTCAGCATCCGGCCGGCCAGATAGCGCGTCTCATCGTAGATGCCGGACAGGGACGTCTCTTCATAGTGTGTGCCGTCCTTCTGGATTTCGGCCAGCAGCACCGGGTCGACGCTCCGCCCGATGTGGTCGCAGGAAAAATCCTCGCAGGAGCACAGGCGGATCACACCGTCAGTATCGCACAGCAGCGCCTCAGCGTTGCTGACTTTGGTGAACAGAGAGAGGCTGATGTGGAAATCGTAATTGTTCCGCAGATCGCCGACACTGTCATATGCCTCGGCCAGATCAGCCACGGCGTCTGCGTCGCGCATCAGTGTCTCCTGCTTGTCGTCCTCGACGGAGCTGCGCATCAGAAAACGGAACAAGATGCCCGTGATCAGCAAACATGCCAGCAGCAGCGCCGCGATCATTGCAAACTGCCGGCTGAACGTTGTCTTCATGCTTACACGACCTCGAATTTGTATCCGACGCCCCAGACCGTTTTCAGGCTCCACTGATTGCTCACGCCCTCGAGCTTTTCACGCAGGCGCTTGACATGAACGTCGACGGTGCGGCTGTCGCCGAAATAGTCAAAGCCCCAGACCTCGTCGAGCAGCTGGTTGCGCGTGTAGACGCGGTTCGGCGTGGAGGCAAGGTGGTAGAGCAGCTCCATCTCCTTCGGCGGTGTCTCGACGCGCTTGCCGTCGACGATGAGTTCGAACGAATCGAGGTCGATGATCAGCTTGTCGAACACCAGCCGGCGCGGCTTTTCCTTGTCGCCCTCGCCTGCGGCGCGGCGCAGCACGGCCTCAATGCGCGCGAGGACTTCCTTCATCTCGAAGGGCTTCGTGATGTAATCGTCTGCGCCCTGTTTCAGGCCTGTGACCTTGTCGCTCGTCTCACCCTTGGCCGTCAGCATGATGACCGGCGTCTGGCTGTCCTGCCGGATGGCGCGGAGCACGCCCCAGCCGTCCACGCCGGGCAGCATGATGTCCAGCAGCACCAGATCGGGCCGCAGCTTGCGATACAGGTCAATGCCCTGCGTGCCGTCGGCGGCGATCGTCGCCTGATAGCCCTCTTTTTCCAGATACATCCGCAGCAGATCTGCAATGTTGTTGTCGTCTTCCACGATCAGGATGGTTTTTGCCATTCTCCCGTCTCCTTTATCCGCCGGCAGCGCCGCCAGTTTATTTGGTATTTCTTTTATTATACCGCCGCTGGGGCGGCTTGCATGAACTTTTTGTAAAAATGGGCAAAATCCGGCCCGCTGCGTCGGATTTGGGTTTGCCAGCCGCCGGAGAATGTGTTATGATGGGAACAGAATGATTGATTTGGATGGGAGAACACTGCCATGGATTATACCCCCAGAATGCTGGACGCCGCTCTGACAGCCCGCAGCGCTGCGGCTGCCGGCATCGTCCTGCTGAAAAATGTTCGGAATACGCTGCCGCTGCTGCCGGAAGACGGTGCGCCGCTGCCTGTCGCCGTATTCGGCATCGGACAGATCTGCACGCCCTGCTGTACCGCAGCCATGCAGCCGTGGCGCAGCGTCTCGGTGCTCGACGGCCTCTGCGCCAGCGAGGCGGTCCGCCCCGACGGCCTGCTCAGCCACAAATACCGGACCTGGGCGCTCGAGCATCCGTCCGGGACGGAATATCCGCTCGGCATGCTCAGCATGGAAGAGCTTGCGCAGACAAATCGCGCGGCGATCATTGTCATCGCCCGCGCGCCGGAGCACACAGACTGCACGCTTTCCGATGCCGAGACGGCCATGCTCCGCAGCGTCTGCGCGGCGTTCGAGCGCACGGTGCTCGTGCTGGCAACGCCGGGCTTTGTTGAGCTGAACGACGCCGCCATGGCCTGCTCCGCCATCGTCTGGATGGGCATTGCGGGGCAGGAGGGAGGCTGTGCGCTGGCCGATGTGCTGACGGCAAAGGTCATGCCCACCGGCCATCTTGCCTTCTCCTGGCCGCTGCGGCTGACGGATTTCGATGCGGCCAACCGGCAGCGCGACCAGTTTGTCGGCTACCGCTATTTTGATTCCTGCGGTGCAGAGCTCCGCTGGCCGTTCGGCTACGGACTCGGCTACGGCGTCTGCACGCTCGGCAGCGTGAGCGTCGGCCTCGACGGGACGGACATCACGGTCTCCGCCGAGGTGGAAAACACCGGCGAGACCTGGCCGGCCGGCGAGGTCGTGCAGGTCTATGTCTCCCGGCCCGACCCGTCGCGGACGCAGCCGGCCTGGGTGCTGGACTGCTTCGCCCGCACGAAGCTGCTCGCCCCCGGCGAGCGGCAGACGCTCCATCTGCGATTCCCGGTGACGGAGCTTGCCGCCTACCGCGAGAGCGCCTGCGCGTTTGCTCTGGAGGAAGGATATTACGATGTCCGCGTCGGCTTCCATGCCCGCGGCACCTATGTCGTCGGCTCGCTCCGCTCCATGCAGCGCGCCATGGTGCAGGCCGTCACGCCGCTCCGCCTCGAAGGCCCCGCGTCCCGCACGCGCGGCCCGGAGGATGCCTTTACCTATCCCGGCGAGGCTGAGGAGCTTGCCGCCGCGCACAAATACGCCATCCGCCTCTCGCCGCGCAATCTGCCGAAGCGCAGCCGCAAAAAGGGGAGCAGCTTCGAAGGCTGCCGCGGCGACGGCGAGACGCATACTCTGCTCGATGTGCGCGCCGGGCGCTGCAACGTGTTCGCACTGGTCGCGTCCATGGATGACCACAGCCTGCGCCAGCTGGTCGAGCAGCTCGGTTTCTGCCCGGCGGACGTGCCCGGCGCACTCGGCGCGTCGGCAGCGCTGGAGCGCTACCGCATTCCGGCGATGACCGTTGCCGCCGGCTCCGAGGGTCTGTATCTGACGAAAGAACTTCGGAATGAGGAGGACGAGGTCGTCCGCCGCCAGTATGTGACGGCCTTCCCGTCCGCCGCGCTGCTTGCCTGCTCGTTTGACCCTGATACCGTCCGGGCTGTGGGCCGCGCCGTGGGCCGCGAGATGCAGGAATACGGCGTCCAGCTCTGGTTGGCCCCCAGCCTTGCGCTGCTGGCTGACCCGCGCGAGGCCGGCGCGGCGGAGCGCTGGTCGGAGGACCCGGTCGTGACCGGCGTGCTCGCTTCCGCCTTGGTTGACGGCGCTTCGAAGTACGGTGCAGCCGTGCTTCGAACCGGGGATGTACCGGAGGGCGCCGCCATGGAACCGGCTGCGCTGCGCGATACCTGGCTCCTGCCGTATAAGATCGCCGCGCCGGCCTGCCGCGCCGCGCTTTTGCCGGGCGGGACCTTTTGCGGCGAGCTGCTCGGAGAGAACAGCGCCTTTGTCCGCGCCTGGATCGTGGACAGCGGCTACCGCGGCATGTTCCTCGCCGACGGCGAGCGCTATGGCGCAGAACCGCAGCGTCTCGACCTTGAGCGCTCCGCCGTCCGTATTCTGAAGCTTCTTCTGGATGTTACGCATTAAGAACCGGGCCGCTGCATTTTGCAGCGGCCTGCTTTTTGCATTTGCCGCACGGAAGATGCGGAACGGGGGGCGATCATGCAGAGACGGGCGGAGGAACGTTTTTTTCTGTCGGTGGGCATTGATTGCTGCGGCGGGCCCTGCTATAATAAAGAAAATTTATTGCATGAGGTATTGTTATGAACCGCTCCGATTTCAAGGACTGGGCCGCCGGGCACGTCCGCCTGCTCGACGGCGCGACGGGGAGTAATCTGCGCGCCGCCGGGATGCCGGTCGGCGTGTGCGGGGAGGTGTGGATCGCAGAACATCCGGAAGCGTTACAGCAGCTGCAGCGCAGCTATGTTGCCGCCGGGAGCGAGGTCGTCACCGCGCCGACGTTCGGGGCCAACCGCGTGCTGCTTGCGAATCACGGGCTGGAGCAGGACGTCGGGCGGCTGAACCGGGCGCTGGTCGCTGTCTCACGGGAAGCCGTCGGCACTGCCGCGCTGCTTGCCGGCGACATCACCACGACCGGCCAGCCCGTCCTGCCCGGCGACGACGCGGCCTACCAGAAGCTGCTGGACGTCTACCGGGAACAGGCCGGGGCCGTTCTGGACGCCGGCGTCGACCTTTTCATCATCGAAACGCTCATGGGGCTGACTGAGGCCATGGCGGCGGTCGAGGCGGTGCGCGGCCTGTGCGAGCTGCCGATCCTCTGCACGTTCTCTGTGCAGACCGACGGGAAATGCTATTTTGACGGCAATGTCTTCGAGGCGGCGGAAATTCTGCCGGAGCTCGGTGCGGACGCCGTCGGCGTCAACTGCTCCAATGGCCCCGATCTGCTGGAATCGGTCGTCGGCGGCCTGCACGGCGTCTGCACGGTCCCCGTCATTGCAAAGCCGAACGCCGGTCTGCCCACCATGACAGAGACGGGCGAGGCTGTCTATTCCATGGGGCCTGCGGACTTTGCGCGGCATATGAAGACACTGCTGGACGCGGGCGCGTCCCTTGTCGGCGGCTGCTGCGGCACTGCGCCCGCCCACATCCGCGCGCTGCGCGAGGCGCTGTAAGCCCGCCTGCGTTCCGCCTTGCTGCTGAGGTCCTGCCTGAGCGGGGGCTGGTGTCTGTCCATTGCGGTGCAGGCCGTGGGCAGCATGACCGCCGCGCACTGCTGGGCGACCTGCTTGCTTCGTTGCGGAATCGGATATGTCTATTTCCGCACAGAATGCCTGCTGTTTCCGATGCTGGCGCATGCGCTCGAACGCTTTCTGCTCACGGGGACATTCTGCTGTGTATCCCATTGAAATCGTGCTGATCTGTGCAAAAAATCCTCACCGTGGGTCACATCGCCAGTTTTCGGATACACCCGAGGGGAACCTCTGAATAAATCCCCGGCTGCGGATGACGGATCTTTTTCACCAATCCTGCGGTTTGAAAAATGGGAAATACAGAAAGTATTTCACCATTTTCCAAACCTTTCCTTGGAGAATAATCTCTCGCATCCACAACTGCTGATTTAATCAGAGCTTTCCTAGATTGCGCAGATCCGCCTGAGAGATTCGGGGGATTGGCGCGATTTGCCGGGCGGACAGAGCCGTCCGCCCCTACAGAGTGCAGCGGTTCATTTCGGGCCGGGCCGGCGTGCCGCCTGCTGCAATTTTTTGGAATGCGGTGCAGGAATTGAGAAGCTGAAAAAATCGCCCGCCGGATGCTCCGGCGGGCGATATTTCTGCGATAGATCAAAGGGCCTTCTTGGCAGTTTCGACGAGGGCGGCGAACGCCTCGGCGTCGGCGATGGCAAGCTCGGAGATGGCCTTGCGGTTCATCTCGATGCCAGCCTTCTTCAGACCGTACATGAAGCGGGAATAGTTGATGCCGAACGGTGCGACTGCCGCGGAGATACGGGCGATCCACAGCTGACGGAAGTCGCGCTTCTTCAGCTTGCGGCCAACATATGCGTACACGCCGGACTTGTAGACGGCCTGCTTGGCCATCTTGAAGTGGCGGGATTTGGAACCCCAGTAGGACTTCGCCAGTTTCAGGGTCTTATTTCTTCTTTTGCGCGTCATCATTGCGCCTTTTACTCTTGCCATGATTGAATCCTCCTATGTTATCAGTCCGTCCCTAATTATTTGTAGGGAATCATTTTCTTGACGGTATCTTCCACGGTCACGTCGGCGTAGCCGTTCTTGCGAAGGTTACGGGTGCGCTTGGTGGTTTTCTTCGTGAGGATATGGCTCTTGAAGGCGTGCGCTCTCTTGACCTTACCGGTCTTGGTCAGATTGAATCTTTTCTTTGCGCCGCTATGGGATTTCAGCTTAGGCATAGTGGTTCTCCTTCCGTTTGTTGCGTTTTGCGAAATTATTTGGAATTCTTGGGGCTGAGGAACATGGACATGTTGCGTCCTTCGAGCTTCGCGTCCTTTGCGACAGCGGCGATCTCGGAGCATTCTGCGCCGAATTTCTTCAGCAGATCTGCGCCAAGCGAGGTGTGCGCCATCTCACGGCCGCGGAAGCGGACGGTGACTTTCACTCGGTTGCCATCATTCAGGAACTTCAGGGCATTCTTGACCTTCGTATTGAAGTCGTTGGTATCGATGCTCGGGGACATGCGGATCTCCTTGACCTCGACGACGTGCTGGTTCTTCTTCGCTTCTTTTTCCTTCTTCAGCTGTTCAAAGCGGAACTTGCCGTAGTCCATGATCTTGCAGACCGGGGGAACGGCGTTCGGCGCGATTTTGACGAGATCGAGCTCCTTTTCCTCGGCAAGCGCCAGGGCCGCAGCCGACGTCATGATACCAAGCTGATCGCCATCAGCTCCGATCACGCGGAGCTCCTTGTCGCGGATCTCCTCATTGATCTGATGTTCTAATTTACCGATGATAAAGCACCTCCAAATGCAAAGTGCGGATGCCGCAGGGCACCCGCACATAACTTCGCACCAATTCCGACCGGAATGGGAAAGATATGAACCTCTTCGCGCAAGCTGGAGGTGAGGGCTGCCGATTGGCTCCTGCTTTGTTTTCTCCGCATATTATAGCGGGGAATTTTCTGTTTGTCAACACAAATTTATGCGTTTTTTTGCAGATACCAGGCGATCAGCAGATCGGCGACCTCGCCGTAAGACTGCACACCGGAATCCTCGTCAAACGCCTTGAGATAGGCGTCGTTGACCTTCTGGGCTGCGTCCTGCACCTTGCCCTCGTACTGGGCATAGTGTTCGTTGGCGGCCTGCGCGTCGGCGCGGACGCCTTCGGCAACCTTTTGCCAGATCGCGGAGGCTGCCGCACGGTCGACCTTGGCCAGCGCGTTGTTGCAGTAAATATAGGCTGCGAACGCGCCGGAATAGCGGAACTCGTCGCTGGGATTTTCCATGCAGGCGAGGTAGGCGCAGAAATTTGCCTCGTCCTCGGCGGCGACGGCCTGCCGGTGGGCGATCTCATGGCACATCGTGAAGGGGATCCACGCTTCGTAGGTGTCGGGGTTCACACAGCTCTCGCCGGTGAAGCAGATGAAGATGCCGGTCGTGCCGAACTGACTGAACAGGCGCCAGGAGAGCAGAGATTTGACCGGGTCGGTCGAACCGTCGAACTGCGGATATGTCTGCCGCAGCGATTCATAGCCGCGGCCTGCCTGGGCCGCCAGCGTGGAAAAGTCGGAAAATTGCGCGCGGCCCGCCTCGTCGCGATCGACCAGCGCGGCATACTGCGTGGCCTGGGCGGCATAATAGTTCGTGGCCGCAATCAGCTCGTCCTTGCTGTATTCCCGGACGTCGAGGCCGAGCGTCTCGCCGACGCCGGGGCCGAAATGGTTCAGGCCCCAGAGCGCCACAAACAGGAACAGCCCGACACAGGCCGCCAGGACCACGCCCGTCAGCCAGGAGAGGAAGCTGCGGCGTTTGCTGAAGATGCAGACGAACGTATACAAAAACCAGAGCACCGCCAGCAGCGCCAGCACCTCCCACAGGGCGATGGGCAGCAGGCGGGAAACGGACGAGAGTGCGGCCAACGCCTTGCGCGACCACGCGGGATAGAACGAAAATACCAGCTGCGGCGCATATTTCGCCGCGGCGGCCAGCAGACCGGTCAGAACCAGAAAGATCGCGGACAGAATCGCCCGCCCAATGGCTTTCAAAAGGCAACGCTTCCTTCCTATGGGGAATTTCACACAAGTATAGCACAAATCACGGAAAATAGAAACTGTTTTTTGGCGGCGCGGTTGACTTTGAGAGAGTTTTTATTATAATAGTAACGTTAAAGCGATAAAATCACGTCGGGAGGACGGATGAATGATGAAAAACAGCGAAAAGACGATGGATAAGATCATCGCGCTCTGCAAAAACCGCGGCTTTGTGTTCGCCGGGTCTGAAATTTACGGCGGTCTCGCCAACAGCTGGGACTATGGCCCGCTTGGCGTGGAGTTCAAGAACAATGTGAAAAAGGCATGGCTGAAAAAGTTCGTGCAGGAAAGCCCGTACAACGTCGGCCTCGACGCGGCCATTATCATGAATCCGCAGACGTGGATCACGACCGGCCACGTGTCCAGCTTCTCCGACCCGCTGCTCGACTGCAAGTCCTGCAAGGCCCGCCACCGCGCGGACAAGCTCATCGGCGAAGAGCACCACGAGGTCAACGTCGACGCGATGAGCTTCGACGAGATGGACAAGTTCATTGCCGAGCACGAGGATATTGTATGCCCGGTCTGCGGCAAGCATGACTTTACGCCGATCCGCAAGTTCAACCTGATGTTCAAGACCGCCATCGGCGTCACCGAGGACTCGTCCTCGATCTGCTATCTCCGCCCGGAGACCGCGCAGGGCATCTTCGTGAACTTTGCCAACATCCAGCGCACCACGCGCCGCAAGCTGCCGTTCGGCGTCTGCCAGGTCGGCAAGGCGTTCCGCAACGAGATCACGCCGGGCAACTTCACGTTCCGCACCCGCGAGTTCGAGCAGATGGAATGTGAGTTCTTCTGCAAGCCGGGCACGGACCTCGAATGGTTCGCCTACTGGAAGGACTACTGCGTCAACTGGCTGAAATCCCTCGGCATCCACGAGGAAAATCTCCGCCTGCGCGACCACGAGCCCGCCGAGCTGGCGTTCTATTCCCGCGCCACGACCGATATTGAATACGCGTTCCCGTTCACCGATTGGGGCGAACTGTGGGGCATTGCCGACCGCACGGACTATGACCTGAAGCGTCATCAGGAGGCGTCCGGCAAGGACCTGACCTACTTCGATCAGGAGACGAACGAGCACTATATCCCCTATGTCATCGAGCCGTCGCTCGGCTGCGACCGCGTGGCGCTGGCGTTCCTGTGCGAAGCCTACGACGAAGAGGTCATCGACGCGGAGAAGAACGACGTGCGCGTCGTGCTGCACCTGCACCCAGCGCTCGCGCCTTATAAGGCGGCCATCCTGCCGCTGAGCAAAAAGTTGGCCGAGCCGGCGAAGAAGCTCTTCCAGGAACTCTGCCCGGACTTCATGCTCGACTACGACGAGACCGGCTCCATCGGCAAGCGCTATCGCCGCGAGGATGAGATCGGCACGCCGTACTGCATCACGGTCGATTTCGCCACCGTCGGCGACGAGAAGACCCCGGCGGACAACGCCGTCACCATCCGCGACCGCGATACCATGGAGCAAGTCCGCGTGCCCATTGCAGAGCTGAAAACCTGGCTCGCCGAGCATGTAAAATTCTGAAAACCTACCCGATAGGGTGTGCTTTGCACACCCTATTCAGCGTGTCGAAAAAGTCTTTTCGCCCCGCTGCCTGTCCAGCTTTCTGAACTTAAATAGTTCAGAAAACTGCTTGATTGAACGCGAAAGGGGCTTTTTGCCCCTTTCACTCTATCCCCGCTGCTCTATTGCGGAACTGCATTTTATCGTTTTTTGACAGTCTCAATAGGGTGTGCTCTGCACACCCTATTTTACTATTACGTTCCGGGAGGACAAATTATGAAAGCAATCATCACGGTCGTCGGGCCGGACCGCGTGGGCATCATCGCGGAGGTCTGCACGCTGCTCGCCGAAATGAAGATCAGCGTCGTCGAGATCAGCCAGACCATCATGGAGGACACGTTCACGATGATCATGCTCGTCAGGAGCACCGAGGGCGCGCCTGCGTTCGATGAGATCCAGCGCCGCCTTGCCGCCAAGAGCGAGGAGATGCAGCTCGCCATCCGCATCCAGCGCGAGGACATCTTCTCCGCGATGCACACGATCTGAGGGCCGGGCCATGCTGAATCACTCTGATATCATGTCCACGGTCGATATGATCGACCATCAGCACCTCGACATCCGCACGATCACGATGGGCATTTCGCTGCTCGACTGCGCGGACCCGAACGCGGAGCGCTGCGCACAGAAAATTTACGACAAGATCTGCCGCTCGGCAGAAAACCTTGTCCCCACCGGCTGCCAGATCGAGCGGGAGCTCGGCATCCCGATCGTCAACAAGCGCATCTCGGTGACGCCGGTCGCGCTGGTCGCCGGGGCGAGCGAGACGGAGGACTATGTCCCGTTCGCGAAGGCGATGGACGCCGCGGCGAAGACCTGCGGCGTGGACTTCATCGGCGGCTTCTCCGCACTCGTCCACAAGGGCTGTACCGAGGGCGACCGGCGGCTGCTGGCCGCCATCCCGCGTGCGCTGGCTGAGACCGATCTCGTCTGCGCGAGCGTCAACGTCGCGACGACGAAAGCGGGCATCAACATGAATGCGGTGCGCCGTATGGGGCAGATCGTGAAGGAGACGGCGGAGCTGACGCGCGAGCGCGAGGGCTTCGGCTGCGCGAAACTCGTCATCTTCTGCAACGCCGTCGAGGACAACCCGTTCATGGCGGGCGCGTTCCACGGCGTAGGCGAGGCCGAGCAGGTCATCAACGTCGGCGTTTCCGGACCGGGCGTGGTCTATCACGCCTTGCAGAGCGTCAAGGGCGCGCCGTTCGACGAGGTGGCCGAGACGATCAAAAAGACGGCCTTCCGCATCACGCGCATGGGCCAGCTCGTGGCGCAGGAGGCGTCGCGCCGCCTCGGCGTACCGTTTGGCGTGGTCGACCTCTCACTGGCCCCGACGCCCGCTGTCGGTGACAGCGTGGCGCGGATTTTGGAAGAAATGGGCCTTGAGACCTGCGGCACGCACGGGACGACGGCGGCGCTTGCACTGCTGAACGACGCGGTGAAAAAGGGCGGATTGATGGCGTCCAGCTCCGTCGGCGGCCTGTCCGGCGCGTTTATCCCGGTCTCGGAGGACGAGGGGATGATCGCCGCGGCCGAGTCCGGCGTGCTGACGCTCGAAAAGCTTGAGGCAATGACCTGTGTCTGCTCCGTCGGCCTCGACATGATCGCCATACCCGGCGACACGAGCGCGGAGACCATCTCCGCCATCCTCGCCGACGAGGCCGCCATCGGCATGGTCAATTCGAAGACCACAGCCATCCGCCTGATCCCCGTGCCGGGCAAGGGAGTGGGGGAATCCGTCGAATTCGGCGGCCTGCTTGGCTCCGCGCCGATCATGCCGGTCCATCCGGAATCGGCGGTGAATTTCATCGCCCGCGGCGGCAGGATCCCTGCACCAATGCAGAGTCTGAAGAACTGAACCGGACACCGCGCGCCGTTTTTTTGCGGCGCGCGGCATTTTGTGGGAAAATATCAAAATTAGGATGGAAATCGGATCCGTTCTGTGTTAGAATGTGTGCTGGAAACAACACAATCAAACAACATTATGGCATGCAAACAACAGAAATGCATGTCAAAACAGCAAAGGAAGGGAAACACATGGAAAACAGCAAACTGAAGCAGCTGAAACTGACGGCTGCGAAGGCCAGACTTCTGGCCGTGGAAATGGTGCATGCGGCATCGTCCGGCCATCCGGGCGGCTCGCTCAGCTGCATGGACGTGCTGACCGACCTCTATTTCAGCCAGATGCACGTCGACCCCAAGAACCCGCACGACCCTGACCGTGACCGTTTCGTCATGTCCAAGGGCCACTGCTCCCCCGCACTCTATCCGATCCTCGCGCTGCGCGGCTTTTTCCCGGTGGAGAATCTGAAGATGTTCCGCCGCATCGACGGCCACATGTCCGGCCACGTGGAGATGCACTACAATCCCGGTGTCGACATGTCAACCGGTTCGCTCGGGCAGGGCATCTCGGTCGCCGTCGGCATGGCACTGGCCGGCAAGCTCGCGAAGAAGGACTATCGCGTCTACACCATTCTGGGCGACGGCGAAGTCGCTGAAGGTCAGGTCTGGGAGGCGGCAATGGCTGCAAACAAATATCATCTGGACAACTTCTGCGCGATCATCGACGTGAACGGTTTGCAGATCGACGGCGCAACGAAGGATGTCATGCCGACTGAACCGCTGGACGAGAAGTTTGCGTCCTTCGGCTTCCACGTTGTCAAGATCGACGGCCACGATTATGGCCAGATCGAGGCGGCTTTCGCTGAGGCGGCGGCCACGAAGGGCCAGCCCACGGTCGTTCTGGCGAAGACCGTCAAGGGCAAGGGCGTGAGCTTTATGGAAAACAACGCCGGCTGGC
>DBLB01000174.1 GCA_002298695.1 Clostridiales bacterium UBA735
GACATTGGTCATTACATATCAGTTTTTCTTTCGCTTGATTATAGATGCCATATCGTTCTTCCTTTCTTGGATCACAGGTCGAGGGAGTTAAGCCTTTTCCCACAGGTCTGCAGACAACTTTCCCACAGCCTCGCAATCCTGGCAGTTTACGCACATTTCCACAACGCCTACTGCGGCGAAATTTACTTCTCTTATAGAAATAGAAACCCTTTTATGTTAAAATTAAAATACATACTCTAAGGAGGTTGAAGCACATGGACGAAAATAATTCCATCCAGCTTTTTGAAGATAGAAAAATACGCACCGCATGGGACGAAAAGCTGTACTCCCGTTTTGGATAACAGAAAGTGTCTGAAATCAAGCCTTTTTCTCCATGTGTCAGCAAACAGACCGACACATGAGAAATCATAAAGGATTCCTTTGAAAATACGGATACAGGGAATTATTCTGCGGTTTTTCCGCCCCAGACCATCCCATACTTTGTGTAAGCCTCCGATGTGGTGTATGATAGAAGCACCACACTGGAGGTTCATCTCGACCCTTGACATCCCAGCGTGCAGCCGGGGTCAGTCCGGCATGCGGTCGGCAAAGAACACAGCCAACTGCGCGTGGATCATACTCCAGTTCTGCCGCCTGCCGGTCCATTTCTTCGTGATATCCATAATTCCCCGATTTTTCAGGCTGTTGAGTACCGTTGCCCAATATTTGACGCTTTCATTTTCGCCGACCCACATGCCCAGAACGTCTTTCCTGCCGTCCAGATCGATGCCGATGGCGACGTTTGTAATTACGATTCAGCGCGTTTCAAGCATGCAAACACGACCTTTACGATTCGCTGTACCGGGATAAAACATGCCGGCCGCCTGCATTTTGCAGACGGCCGGCATGTATGTTATCTTCGGGCAAATGGATTCAGAGGTTTTCGACGCGGAGAGCGCGGATGGCGTTGAGCACGGCCAGCACCATGACACCAACATCGGCGAAGATGGCCGCCCACATGTCGGCAATGCCGAGTGCGCCGAGCACCAGGCAGAGCGCCTTGATCCCGAGGGCGAAGATGATATTCTGCCAGACGATGCGCGTGCATTTGCGGGAAATTTTAATGGCCTTCGCGATCTTCATCGGGTCGTCGTCCATCAGCACGACGTCCGCCGCCTCGATGGCCGCGTCGCTGCCCATGGCACCCATCGCGATGCCGAGGTCGGCACGGGAGAGCACCGGCGCGTCGTTGATGCCGTCGCCAACGAAGGCCAGCTTCGTCTTCGGCGCCTTCTGGTTCAGCAGCACCTCGACCATGGAGACCTTATCCGCGGGCAGCAGCCCGCTGTGGACCTCGTCGACGCCGAGATCGGACGCCACCTTGTCCGCGACCCGCTTGATATCACCGGTCAACATGACCGTTTTTTCCACACCCGCCGCCTTGAGATCGGCGATGGCCTGCTTTGCGGTCGGCTTTTCCACGTCAGAGATCACGATGTGGCCTGCGTACTGGCCGTCGACGGCCATGTGGACGATCGTGCCGACGCTGTGGCACTCCTGCGAGACAACGCCAAGCTCGTCCATAAGCTTTCCGTTGCCGGCGGCGACCTGATGGCCGTCCACCGTTGCAGTCACACCGCGGCCGCTGATCTCCCGGATATCGGAGACGCGGGTACGATCCAGCTCGGCCCCGCAGGCGCGCTGCAGGCTCTTGCTGATCGGGTGCGACGAGGCGCATTCCGCCAGCGCCGCGTATTCGAGGAGCTTCTTTTCCTCCATCGGGCTGTGATGCACACCGCTGACCGCAAAGACGCCCTGTGTCAGCGTGCCGGTCTTATCGAAGACCACGATCTTTGTCTGGGAGAGCGCTTCAAGATAGTTGGAACCCTTGACCAGGACGCCCGCCTTGCTGGCGCCGCCAAGGCCGGCGAAAAAGCTGAGCGGAATGCTGATGACCAGCGCGCAGGGGCAGGAGATGACAAGAAACGTCAGCGCACGGTAGATCCACATGCCCCAATCGCCGCCAAGCCCCATCACCAGCCGCACAAGCGGCGGCAGGATGGCCAGCGCCAGCGCGCTGCAGCAGACGGCGGGCGTATAGACCTTCGCGAAGCGGGAGATGAACGTTTCCGAACGGGATTTGTGCGAGCTGGAATTCTCGACAAGCTCCAGAATTTTGGACACCGTGGACTCGTCAAACGCCTTCGTGGTGCGAACCTTCAGCACACCGGTCATGTTGATGCAGCCGCTGATGATCTCGTCGCCCACCGCAGCGTCGCGCGGGACGCTCTCACCGGTCAGGGCGGCGGTATTGAGCGACGAGGTGCCCTCCACCACGACGCCGTCGATCGGCACCTTCTCGCCCGGCTGAACAACAATGATTGTACCGACTGCGACCTCATCCGGGTCGACCTGCTCGAGCTTGCCGTCCTTTTCAATGTTGGCGTAGTCAGGACGGATGTCCATAAGCGCAGTGATATTCCGGCGGGATTTGCCGACGGCGTAGCTCTGGAACAGCTCGCCGATCTGGTAGAACAGCATAACGGCCACGGCCTCGGCATAGTCGCCGCTCTTTTCGTAGATCGCCAGTGCGATCGCGCCAACGGTCGCAACGGCCATCAGGAAGTTTTCATCGAACACGCGGCCGCTGATGATCCCGTGCCAGGCTTTTTTCAGGATGTCATAACCGATGGTCAGATAACTGACCAGATACAGTGCCGCAGAGACCCAGGTGAAGCGCTCCGTCAGCTTTGCCGCGATCAGCAGCACCGCGGCAATGATGATCCGCACGAGCACTTTTTTCTGTTTTTTTGTCATGGTGCTCTCCCCTCCAAGCTTTCTTTTGAAATCACAGCGCCGCACGGACGAATGATCCTGCGGCGCTGCTGCGGTCTTACAGATAAATTTCGCAGTCCTCTTCGACCTTTTTGCAGTTCTTCACTACCTGCTTCATGACGGCTTTTTCGTCCGCACCGTCTTCGAATTCCACGGTCATACTCTGCGCCATGAAGCTCACGACCGCGCTCTTGACGCCCTCAGTCTTCCTCGTCGCATCCTCCATCAGGTTCGCGCAGTTGGCACAGTCGACTTCGATCTTGAATTTCTTTTTCATGGTTGGTTCCTCCTGATCGATTTTCAATTAAACGCTTGCTTAATCTTTATGGTCATAGTATAATCAGGGCTATCAGGAAAGTCAACGCCCCGCGGACGCTTTCTGCCAAACGGGCGAAAAGAACATCCAAAAAGGAGAAACGGAGATGCAGCTGGAATTACCGCACCATCATGATGACCCCCAAAAATTGGAACAGCTCCAGATTTACCTGCAAAACACGAATGATTTTCAACTGGTTGCCGATGTCTTCCGGCAGCTTTCCGACCCGACGCGCATCCGCATTTTCTGGCTTCTGTGCCACTGCGAGGAGTGCGTGACTGACGTTTCCGCCCTGCTCGGCATGAGCGCGCCCGCCGTGTCGCACCACCTGCGGCAGCTGCGCGACAGCCGCCTCATCGTCAGCCGCCGCCGCGGCAAGGAGGTCTGCTACCGCGCATCCGGCTCGGAGCAGGCGGCGCTGCTGCACCACATGATCGAGCGCACTATGGCAGTCTCCTGTCCCAGGGACGCCGACATTGCGAATATCCCGCCGGTACCCGCGCCGGACGCACACGCCGCCGAAAACAGCATGGACTACCCCACTGATCAATTGGAAGTCATCCGCAGCGTTCATCATTACCTGACAGAGGATGTGTCGCGCCGCGTCACGATCGAAGAACTTTCCCATCGATTCGCCATGAACCCCTCGACGCTGAAAATGCTCTTCCGTGCGGTCTACGGTGATTCCATCGCTGCGCATGTGCGCGCGCACCGGATGGAAGACGCTGCGCGGCTGCTGCGCGAGACAGAGCAGCCCGTGGCCGAGGTGGCGCGTGCCGTCGGCTATGAAAGCCAGAGCAAATTTTCCGCTGAGTTCAAAAAACAGTTCCAGCTGCTGCCGACGGAATACCGGCGACGCTATAAACGCCCATAATTCCGCATCCCCCCCTTGACACCGCGCTGTTTTGGACTAGAATTAAAGTATCTCATCAAAAAGGAGCAAGCGATCATGCACATTTCAAGCATTCCATGCGGCGTGTCCGCATTTGGCGAGGCTGCCGCGCTCTGGCGCGTCGAGAGCGAGCAGTTGATTTTTGAGGTTCTGGACTACGGCGCGACGCTCCGTTCCCTTTCCGTGAAGGACCCGGCCGGTCAGTGGGTCGACGTGGTGCTCGGCTACGAAACGCTGCGGGAGTATGAGCAGCACGACGGTTATCTCGGCGCGACCGTCGGGCGTGTCTGCAACCGCATTGCAGGCGCAGCATTCGATCTGAATGGAGTACACTATCCCCTGTTCCGCAATGACGGGGAAAACCATCTGCATGGCGGAAAGCGCGGCTTTGACAAGTACGTCTGGGCTGTAGAACCGCTGCCGGACGGACTGCGTTTGACGCGCACCTCACCGGACGACGAAGAGGGGTATCCCGGCACGCTGCGCGTCAGCGTCAGCTACCGCGTCGAGGGCCGCAGCCTGCGCCTTGATTACACGGCAGTCTCCGACCGGGACACGCTCTGCAACCTGACAAACCACAGCTATTTCAACCTCAACGGCTGCGGCACGGCGCTCGATCATACGCTTCAGGTGTTTTCCGACGCCGTGACCGAGCGCGGGCCCGGTCTGATCCCGACCGGCGCGCTGCTGCCCGCCGCCGGAACGAAATTTGATTTCTCTGCGCCGAAATCCCTCGCCCACGATCTGCCGGGCCGCGGCGCAGAAGCGCTGCACACTGACGGCTATGATGACAATTTCTGCCTGCCCGGTGAGGGGCTTCGGCGCGCAGCCATCCTGACCGGCGACCGGAGCGGCATTTCCATGACCGTGCAGACCACCGCGCCCGGCATGCAGCTCTACACCGCAAATTTCCTCTCACCGCGCGCCGGAAAGCGCAGAATGCAGTATCATGAGGGCGACGCAGTCTGCCTCGAAACACAGATTTATCCGGACGCCGTTCACCATCCGGCGTTCCCATCAGCCATACTGGCCGCCGGGAAGGAATTCCGGCAAACAACCGTTTATCAGTTTGCATAAAATTTGTGCGCAGCTCCGTTTGGAGCTGCGCACGTTTTTACTGGGCGGAAAGCTGCCAGCCTTCGGCGCGTTCGCGGATCTCGGTAAAGCGCCGATAGAGGCCGTTTCGGCGCAAAAGCGCGTCATGGGTTCCGCACTCGGCGATCTGGCCGTCGTCCAGAACCAGGATCTGGTCGGCGCTGCGGATGGTGGCAAGATGGTGTGCAATGGTGATGATCGTCTTTCCGCGCGTCAGCTCGGAGATGGCCTGCTGGATGAGGTGTTCGTTCTCAGGGTCAATGCTGGCGGTCGCCTCGTCCAGGAGGATAATGGGCGCATCCTTCAGAATGGTGCGGACGATGGAAATACGCTGCCGTTCGCCGCCGGAGAGCGTACCGCCGCCCTCGCCGACCACGGTGTCGTATCCGTCCGGGAGCGGCATGACGAAGGCGTGGCAGCGGGCTTTTTTCGCGGCTTCGATCATTTCAGCCTCCGTCACACCGGGCCCGCCGAAGAGAAGATTGGCGTGGACGGTATCGTGGAAGAGGTAGCCGTTCTGGAAGGCCATGGAGATGTTGGAGAGCAGGCTGTCACAGGTAAACTCGCGCAGATCGTGGCCGCCGACGGTGAAGCTGCCGCTCTGCGGGTCATAGAAACGGGCGAGCAGGCTGTAAATGGTCGTTTTGCCGCTGCCGGAAGGGCCGACGATGGCAGTCAAGGTCTTCTTGGGGAGGGTAAAGCTGGTGTCTTTCAGCACCTTACGGGAATCGTAGCCGAAGTTGACGTGCGAAAAGTCAATATCAAAGTGGTCGAAGCGGATGTCGCGGCCATCGGCATCAATGAAGTTCTCTCCGCGCAGGGCGTTCAGCTGATCCATGGCGTCATCGATGACGCCGAGGACGTGCGCGCTGTCCGCAATGGGTTCGAGGCTTGCAAAAATACTCAGGGAGAAGAACACAAACATCAGCATCATCGAAATATCCAGTTCTCCGCGCAGGCATTGCAGCGCGGCTGCCAGCGCGATGAGCGCCGTAAGCGGACTGCATACGGCGAGGCCCTAGAAGATGACGAAGAAATTCAGATAGCCGCCGACAAAGTTGTCGATCATGCGGATGCCCATGTTCTCAAGTGTGGAAAGGCCGGTGGTGATGGAATTCAAGATACTGCCGGTACTGACCTGCTGGAAATATCCGAGTGAGACGCGCTTGAGCGCTTCGACGATGGCGAGACGGTCACGCACGGTGAACTGATAGCTGATGCGTTCTTGCAGACGAGCACAGAAGTAATCAAACAGGAAGCGCAGCAACACCAGAATCACCTGAATCACAAGGACTTTCCAGATCCACGCAGGATTGAACGGTGCGCCGCCCCGCTGCGATTCAAGCAGAAACCCCACGGTATAGGCCGCGAGATGTGCGGGAAAAAGGTCATGAAGAAGCCGAGATAGCGTCGGCCACGGAATTCGCCGCACCAGCCGACGATGCGTTTGACGGTTTTGAACATCGCTTATGCCTCCTGTTCCACGGACGAAACCGCCCAGTTTTTGCGCCGATGTGCGCCTGTCACATGGCCTGATAGAGCGGGCAGGTCCGCAGCAGCTCGTCCTGCCGCCCCGCCGCAGCGACTGCACTGTCTTTCAGGACGACGATGTTATCCGCATTTTTGATCGTGGAAAGGCGGTGCGCAATGACAAGCAGCGTCTTGCCGCGTGTCAACGCCGCAATGCTCTGCTGAAGCTTTTCTTCATTCTCCAGGTCAGTGAACGCGGTGGCCTCGTCGAGGATGACGACGGACGCGTCTTTCAGCAGCATGCGCGCGATGGCGATGCGCCGCTTTTCTCCACCGGACAGGCGCTTGCCCGCCTCGCCGGCGGGCGTGTCGTAGCCCAGCGGGAGTCTGGAAATAAACTCCTCACACTGTGCGGTGAATTTCATCTGCCGCATGTTCTCGGAGAACGCCTCCAGCCGCGCAAGCGACCCCACCATGGAGACCGACAGCATGACAGCCAGCGCCGCCTGCGGTCCCCGCGGCTGGCCAGCGCGAGCGAGACCGGCAGCGTGCCGATGAGCGTGGAGAGAAACAGGGCAACGCTCAGCTTCATGGTGACAAGCGTACTGGTCAACCATTTGACCACGAAAGTACGGAAGCTCACGATGGTGCCCGCATACTTTTCATAGCTGACGTCCGCGCGCTCACACGCCTTGATGACCTCAATGCCCTCGATATACTCGACGATGGCGCTGTTCATCCCGCTACTGGAACGATCGTACTGCGCGAAGCTGTCGCCGCTTATTTTGAAGGTCAGGCCCACGCAGAGGAACGACAGCGGAAATGTCACGAGCGACGCCAGCGCAAGCCGCCAATCAAGGCAAGCAAGGGCGATGATGCTGACTACGGGCAGCACGATATGTCCCGCGCCCTCGGGAATCATGTGCGCAAGCGGCGGCTCGATGTTTTCGATCTTGTCGACCATCATGCTCTTGATCTCGCCGAGCGGCGCATGGAGGAAGCGCCCTGTCAGCCGCAGCCGCAGCTGCTCCAGAATGGTATAATGGTGGGACGGAAACACGAATGTTCCGGTGTGCTGAAGGCGCAGATCGAGCTTCACGTCCCCGCCTCTGTATAGGCAAGCATGCTGTCGCCAGGCGCATACTCCATGCGCCCCTCCCGGCAGTGGTCGATGGCGAAGATGCGGCAGTCAGGCACATAGCGGCTTTCAAAACGCTCCATGTGAAAATCATTAAAGCTGAGCACAACACCCGGAAAGACGTCGCAGGCAGTCATTGTCCCGTCGCCTGTCCCGTTGGCAAACTGCCACACCGCACAGCCAAGCACCCTGTTTTTCAAATGCGTCTGTTCCCATCTGTTTCCCCAGTTTCTGTGTCGTAGTTAGCGTGCTCTAACCGAAACACAGTATAACACAGGATTTGCGGTTTGTCTCTCCCGAATCGCCGGAATTTTCCCGACTGGTCAGCCGTGTGCGCAGAGAAAAACAGCGGGGGCGTAATTCTGCGCCCGCCGCTGCTGATGCGGAAAACTTCTTCAGTGGATGGCCAGCTTGTGACAATGGCCTGTGCCAAGAACTGCTTCAACATCGGTTTTGAAGGTGTCGAATTTATCATTCGGGACGAACGCGAGGGCCGTACCGGCGAAGCCGCCGCCGTGGACGCGGACGGCTCCTTCGCCCGCGAGAAGCTGCTGGCAGAGCGCAAGCGTGAACGCCATGTCCTGCTTCTCAATGTACCCCGCCGGGGTCACATTTTGCAGCAGCGTCCACGACGCCATGCCGGATTCGTTCACGTAATGCAGAAATGCCCCGAAATTGTCGTTCTTCAGCGCCCGCACCTGGAGCTGCACGCGCTTGTTTTCGTTGAAGAAATGGATAGCCCGGAGCACCGCGCGGTCGCCGGTTTCTTTCCGGACTTCCGCGATCTTCGCGTAGAATTCCGTCTCATCGACTTCACGCAGGACTTCTTTTCCGAAGAACTTCGCGACCTTTTTCATCTCGACCGGCATCGCCGCGTATTCGTCGGTCAGGTCGGCATGATCCGCACCAGAGTCGATGGTGCAGAGTGTATAACCCGAATGTGCAAAGTCGTAATCGACCTTCTCCACGATCGGCGTTTTCGGGTCATGGAAGTCGATGAACACCAGACCGCCGACGCTCGACGCCATCTGATCCATCAGGCCGGACGGCTTGCCGTAGTAGACGTTCTCCGCATACTGGCCGATCTGCGCAATTTCAATGGCAGAGACCGCATTGTCCGCAAACAGGCCATTCAGGATGCGACCGATCAGGACTTCAAATGCCGCCGAGCTGGAGAGGCCCGAACCGGGCAGTACCGTGGACTTGACCTTCGCGTCAAAGCCCGCGAGTTGATAACCCCGCTGGGCAAAGGCTGCCGCCACGCCGCGAATCAGCGCCGCAGTCGTGTTCTTTTCAGATTCCTTTGCGGTCAGGTCGCTGAGGTCGATCTCGACGGGCTTGTAGCCCTCAGAATCCACGCGGATGACGTTCGTGCCGTTGAGCGTCACCTCCGCCGTCGTCTCCATGTCGACCGCCGCCGCGATCACGCAGCCGTGTTGGTGGTCGGTGTGGTTACCGCCGATCTCCGTGCGGCCGGGCGCGGAAAAATGATAAATGTTATCCATTCTGAACCTCCGTCAGGAACTTTTTGAGGTGGTTTCTTCCTTCCTCTGTGCATTTGTAGACGCCCGCACATTCGAGCACCTGCGCGAAAACCTGCCCGATCTCATCCTTGATGATGTCTTCAGCGTTTTCGGCGCTGAACTCCGGGTGTCTGCTCATGAATTCTTTTGCCCAATCCGCGTGCTTCGCGAGCGTTTCGCTGGCGCGAAGGTCTTCGCCATTCAGAAGCGCAGTTTTGAGGTCGGCCATCTCTTTTTTCAGTCTGCCGGGGAGAATCGCCAGACCCATGACCTCGATGAGGCCGATGTTCTCCTTCTTGATATGATGGAGTTCTTCGTGCGGATGGTAGAGGCCCATCGGATGCTCCGGTGTGGTCAGGTTGTTGCGGAGCACGAGGTCAAGCTCATACTTGCCATTCCGCATTCTGGCAATGGGCGTAATGGTGTTGTGCGGCTCGCCGTCGGTCTCCGCAAAGATCATGGCTTCGGGGTCAGAATACTTGCGCCATTTTGCGAGGATTCTGCCAGCGAGGTCACAGAGCTGCTGCTTGTTCGCAGAGTTCAGGCGCAGGACGGTCATTGGATACTTCACGACGCAGCAGTCTACATCTTCAAACCCCGGAACATCAAAGCTGAACTCTTTTTCGGCCTTCTCCATCGGGAAGGTGTGGTGTCCGCCCTGAAAGTGCTCATGCGCGAGAATACTGCCGCC
>DBLB01000173.1 GCA_002298695.1 Clostridiales bacterium UBA735
GCGACCGGGGCGGCATTGGGCAGCAGCAGTATAACTCGGTGCAGAATAACGCGGCGCAGAACCGGCAGACCGTCAACTCTGAACAGGTCAAGCTTGCAACCGACACCCAGAGACAGATTGCAGACCTCCGGGCACAGGGCGAATTTCAGAAAGCGGACAAACTCCTTGAAATCTCGCAGAGCTACTTGCAGCAGCTGGTATCCATTGAACAGTGGGCGGCGGAATATAATCTTTCTGCAGCACAGTTCAATGAATCCATCCGGCAGTGGGAAAAGGAATACCAGTTATCTGTGGCGGATCTGATGGGGACGTACAACGGGCAGATGACGATGGCAGGGCGGAATGCACAGAAGACCAGCCTCGCAGACGCGGGTTCGGCACTGCTGTCTGCCGGCATTCTGCCGAGCGCGGAGCAGGCGGAAGCGATGGGCTACACCATTCCGCAGCTTCAGCTCATGCTTGCGCAGCAGCAGGTCGGACAATCGACCGGTTCTGCCGGCGGCGGTTCTTATTCCGGCGGGACTTCTGGCAGCTCCGGCAGCGGAAGCGAATGGGGCAGAGGAATCGGCCAGCTTGCAATGGAAAACACAAAGAAGCTCATCGCAAGGCATCTTGGAAACGGAGAAGTGTCAAGGGCGGAATCGGTCATGGATGCAGTAAGCCCGAATATGACAAGAGAAGAATACAACGAGATTGTGAAGATTTATAAGAACAATGGCTATCCAATGGAGTATGCAGGGAGGTAAGCCGAATTGAAGAAGAAAACAGCGGCACAACTCGCGTGGGAAGCACAGAAACAAGCCTGGACGTCACAAGGTGGCGTTCAGGTTTCGTCTACGCAGAAAACCACAGCGGCACAAAACGCATGGAATAGCGCCAAAAATAACCCCGGTTATATGCAAAGAGTGCAGCAGACGGAGCAGGTGAAGAAGACGGTGCCTCCGGCGCTGCAAAAGCCGAAAACTGAATCTGCGAATGTGGAGACCGTAAACTTCACGTCGCGAAAGCCGGGTGAAACGTCCAGAGGCGGACAGAGCTGGAAGGAGCGGCAGGAGCGTCTCGCCGGGAAACAAACGGCATATCAGATGCAGAAGGAGAGCGGCGTCGTTCCCGGGAAGAAACAGGAGGAAGAGCCGGAACGGCCTTCGTTCAGCGCAAGCTATCAGGAGAAGGAAGATTGGTTCAATCAGAAAATCGGTCAGGCTGCGAAAAAAGAAGAGGAACCGAAAAAGGAAAATCCTCTGTCTATGTCTTATTGGGAAGGCCGCGTCAATTCCGCGCTGGAACAGACGGAGCAGAAGAAAGAGACGAAGGGCGGCAGGATTCAGAAACCCTCGGCAGATTACTATGACGCGGAACAGATCCGGCAGTACAAGCAGCAGGAGATCGGCGATTATTCCAAAGTTCTGGACGAACAGAATGCACTCACGGATACAAAATACAAAGAATATCAGACTGCGGAACAGGCTTTGAAGGATGCACAGGTGGCGTATGAAAAGAATCCAAACGGCGTGACCCGAATGCGGTATTTGAAAGCATACGACGCTTGCCAGAAAGCGTGGGAGCCTGTTGCAGAAGCAGTGAAGCGTTCCGAAGAATTGACGAACGAGGTCAATTCGCTTGTTACGCAATATCAGGGACAGTATGACGACAATACCCGGTATGCCGGGAAGGACTATGCTGGGATGCAGGCGTACATCGCGGAGCTGGCGGATCAGCTTGACCAGACGGGGCCGGAGGAAAAGAACGCCGAGACCGGACAGAATCTGAGAGAACAGTATCAGGAAGAGATCGACCGGGCGACAAACTATTCTTACTCCATGATGGACATGGAGCAATTGCAGGCGGAGTATGACCGGCTGAACCGGCAGAGAGAAGAACTCTACAAGCCAGCCGGGCCGCAGTACCGCTATCAGGCGACCGGCGCAGACCGGCAGGCGGCGGAGGACAGAAAGGCGGAGCAGGAGAAGACCGGAGAAAAGATGCGCCTTGTGCAGCAGGCGATGAACCAGCTGGAACGGAACGAGGCACGGACGGCGTATGAAAACTACGCCGAATGGAAAAGCCTCCGGGACAACTTCGGGCGATTTGGGCAGGGCAACATTGACCTGACGAATACGGCGTCTTTCGACAGCGTCAGCGGAATGGTGGACGGCGTTTACATGGTTCTGCCTACGACGTGGAGGGAAAACGGACGTCTTGTCCGCACCACAGACGCAAATGAAGCAATTGCGCAGTATCGAAAAACGGGGCAGTATTTCGGCAAGTTCCGGACAATGGAAGAGGCAGACCGGTATGCGCAAACCCTCCGCGCGGAGAAAAATGCCAAAAACGTGGAAAAGCCGACATATGACCTTGCCGGGCAGGGACTGATTGACGCCTTTGAAAAGATCGTGAACGGTGAGAAGGGGCCGAAGAACGCCGGCGACACGACGGAGATCACGCTGCGGGATCAGATCCGGCGGAACATGGAATATCTGCCTGAAAATGCGAAGAAGGTCATGCTTCAGTTTTTGAAGGACAAGGACTATGTCTCCGCCGCGAACTACTACAAGGCGTATGAATCTACGATGACGGCGAACTATGCCAATGCGCAGTATGCAGAGCTAAAAGATTGGGCTTCGCAGAATTTCGGAACTGCGCTCGGCGGCAGCGTCGGGGCCGGATTTGCCGGGGCGGTGACGCCGGCGGCTGCATGGGTGGACAACACGTTCAATGCCATCAACAATAAAATCGTTGATATGACGGGCGAAGGGGAATACCGGTTCTCGGACGTCAACAGCGACATGTACCGCGGGGCCAGAACGGCGGCGGCGCTTCAGGAAGGTGTGCAGGCGTACAACGCAACGACCGGGAAATGGGAGGATGCACTGAATCTGGCGTCCGGGGCCCTGACCTCATCGGTGCAGAATGTGGTGCAGTTTGCGCTCTTCGGTTCGGCCAGCCTGCCGTTTATGGCGGCGAGCGCGGCGGGGCAGAGCGCCTATCAGGGCTTGAAATCCGGCCTTTCCGAAGAAGAGGCGGCAGTGACAAGCACCGTCTCCGGCCTGATTGAGTACATGACCGAGAAGCTGCCTTTGGAACATTTGCTGGACAAGATCAACACCATCGGAGAAGGCGGTGTTGTGACGGTAAAGCAGATTGCGGAGATGATCCGGAAACAGGGACTGGAAGAGGCCAGCGAGGAAGTTGTGGGCAATATTGCGGACAATCTCTTCGACATGTGGTATAATGGGGATAACTCCGAATTCCGGCAGTATTCCGCGCAGCTCCAAAGAGAGGGCATGAGCAAGGCCGAGGCCGATATGGAGGCGTTCGGCAAATTCTTTGTCGGAGATTCCATCGAAGCGGCTGCGGCGGCGTATCTTTCGACGTTCCTGCTCATCGGCGGGAACGTGGCCTCTGCCAACATGCAGGCGGCGCAGTACGGCAAGGAGATGAAGACCGGGGAGGCGTTCAAGGGAACGCAGTACACCGTTGACGAGATGAACACCGTCCTTCTGGCACAGCAGATTCCCGGAGAATATGAGGGCGGGAGATATGCGGCGGAGCAGCTGAAAAAGCAGGTGCTGGAAGGGAAGCAGCTGAGCAACCGCATGCTTGGCTTTGCGGCGATGACGAACAACCAGGTCATCAAGGATGCCTCGAAGTATATGAATCAGGCATTCGAGATGGGGCCGGAGACGCAGAGCTTCAAGATGGCGGCGGCAATGGTCGGGCAGTACGACGTCGGGGCGCAGCTGCCGAGCAAGGCATTTGTGGAATCTCTGAAAAGCCAGATCGAGGCGGACAGGGAAGCCGCGAAGCAGCCGAAGACAAAAGCGAAATCTGCGCAGACGACGACCGGCGAAACGCTCAGCCACTACCAGACCATTTTTGCGGAAAACGGTGTCGGCATCCGCGACGCGAAGAACCGCACCGAGGTCATGAACAAGCTCATCCTCGGGCAGAGTGTGAGCGATGCAGAACTCCGGAAGCTCCACATGAGCGCGAAGCTGACGAAGCAGATGCTCTATGAGCTGGCGGGCGTGGAGATCCCGGAGGGCGTGGTCAAAGAGAAAGACCTGATGCGATACTACCGGAGCGCCAGAGACGGCTTTGAGGCGAAGATCAAGGCCGAGGCACAGGAACGCACTGCACAGGACGCACAGGCCGCAGCGGAGCGGCAGAGGGCCTTTGAGGCAGAGCAGATGCGGCAGATGGATATTGCAGACCGCGTCGTCGAGGCGACGAAGAGCGACGTTGACGAGCAGCTGCAATACTTCATGGAGCATGGTAAACTGAAAGAAGCGGAGAAAGGAGCGGAAAATGAGCAAACCGGAGAAGCGGTACTTCGTGGAGCTGGAGGACGGGTCGATGGCCAGCCTGACGGAGGCGCAGATGCAGCGCCGGCAGGAAATGCTGAAGCTGACGCCCGAGGAACGGAAAGCCAGAATCGAAGCGGCGATGCAGGAGTACCGAAAGAAGTTCGGGTAAGAGGCCGCGGAAACGCCGTCAGCAGCCGGGACTTCGGACTGAAAAACGCCACGACGCTGAAAACGGCCCGCGAAGTCCTTCAAGAGGACGAGACGGAGACAATGCGGAAATTCAGCGAGGATGTAAAGGCCAAGTATGGCTATGATGTGGTCTATACGGATGGCGACTTTGTGCAGCGGCAGGATGGCCGGGACGTCATTGTCAGAGGTCTGTTCGACCAGGAATCGAAGCGGCTGTTTGTGAACGCAAACTATTTCCGGCTGAGCTACGACCAGATCGGCAACCATGAAGTGTTCCACATTGAAGTGGCCAACGGGGATGTTGACCTTCAAGCGATGGCCGAGGCGTTCAACGAGGCGACCGGGAACAAGGAGATTCTGGACAGTCTGGTAAACCAGTACATGGAAAAACTGGCGCTGGATGATTATAATTCTGCGCTGGAAGAAGTCTTTGCAGACATGAACGGCAAGTTCAACGGCATCCGCAGCGTCAATGTGACGGCCTATCAGGATATTTTCGAGCAAATAAAAGCAGCATCACCGAAAAATGGTGAGGCTGCTTCTTCTATGCAGAAAAATTCCGTGGAATCGTTTGGCGACGGAAAACAGTACGTCAAGGCTGACCGGCAGGTCATCTTCGGGAACGATGCGGATTCTTGGAGCGAACAGCTCGAGGATTACATCAACGGGAAAATCCGGCGCGGACAGGACGTGACGCTGATTGGCGCGGACGGCGACGAGCTGATTCTGACGGCAACCTCTGCCGGTAAACTGAGCAGCCAGCATACAAGCGACGGCAGAACCATGAATGAGGCAGAGTACGAGCGCAAGGCGAACGCGGCAGCGCATATTGATGAGCTGGCGCAGATCTCCACGCGCGGAAAGAAAAACGTCTCGGATGCAGAATCCAGACACGGCGATATGGCGTCTGAGGGTTGGAATTACCGGACGGCCTACTTCATGGACTTTGATGGGAAATACTACCGAGTTACCATCTCTGTTGCGCAGGGCGCAGACGGAAGAATGATCTATAATATTGGGCAGATGCAAGAAAGAAGCATCCCCCAAATTAACGGCTCTTCCGATGCGAACACCGGCGCTCAGCGGGGGGATGCTTCTTCTGATAACAGAGTAGCAGAAACCCGCAAAACTGTCAAGCAGAAAAATTCGGAGGTTGTGGACGAAGCTGACAGAAAGGCGGCACAGTTCGCGATCATCCGAGACAGCAATGCTGCGGATGACAACTACCACACATGGATTCGCAGTGCAGCGGAAATCAAAACATTGTCTGAGACACTTGCTGACCCGGAGTGGGCGGAATACGACGAGTATGACCCGGACTATACACGGCAGATGGCGGAGGATGCTGTTCGCACAGGAAAGATCACGGTATACAGTTCCTACAAAATTGGAAACGGCGTGTTTGTCACTCCATCCAGAATGGAGGCGGAAAGCTATTCCGGGGATGGGAAAGTGTATTCCAAAACCGTGAACGTGGCGGATGTCGCGTGGATTGACCCGACGCAGGGACAGTATGCGCCGATAAACACCACGGATATCCGGTACAGTCAGGAGACGGATGAAGAATACCGCAGACTGGCGGAGCATCCGCGTGAGAACCGTGCGGAACTTCAGAAGATGGTGGACGCGGCGGCAAGCGAGGCCGGGTACACGAAGAAAGCCTACCACGGGACGGACGGAGATTTCTGGACGTTCAGCCTCCGGAACCGTGGAAAGAACGGTGAAATGCTTGGCGTGGGGTATTACTTTGCGGAGCATGAAGCGGACGCTGCAAACTATGCGCGCGGAGGCGGAAAGGTGCTTCCGATCTATCTCGACATTCAGAACCCCGTGAGCACCACGAAGCTGACGATCACGCCGGAACAGTGGGGCGCGTTCCTTGATTACGCGCAGGAGCACAGAGACGAGTACATTGACGGCGCGTGGAAGGGCAACAGCATCAAGAAGGACTTCGAGCTGCGCTACATGAACGACTACGACAGCGATACAGATCTGATCTCCGGATTCATCAACGCGACGGCTGGACGAAATTCTGAGGTAGCCGAGGCGTATCTGCAAATGCTCAAGGACAGCACCGGCATCGACGGGGCCGTTCAGGGCGAGAATGGCAGACAGGTCTATGTGGCCTTCACGCCGGAGCAGATCAAGAGCGCGGAGCCGGTGACGCGGAACGACAGCGGAGACGTGATCCCGCTGCGCGAGCGGTTCAATGCTCGGACGGGCGATATTCGGTATAGCTTTGCAGCCGTCGAGGACAATCAGTTGATACGAAAAGCGGAACAGATGGAATCTGACGGAAAAACGCCGGAGGAGATCTGGAGGGTGCTTGGCATTGCCCGAACGATGGACGGAAAAGGCTGGCGGTATGAGATCGATGATTCTGGGATGGAGACAGACACAAAGTGGCGGTTCTTGAGAAACCCGGACGCGAGACGGTATAACGAGCTGTTTGAAAGGGCGTATCTTTACGATGAGGCAACTGAAGCAGAGCTTCAGGAGTTGCAGATACTGGATGAGAATCTGAAAGGAGCGAGAAAATCACCGCTGTATCTGGACGAGATCGTAAAGCATGACAAGCTATTTGAAGCATACCCGGATCTGAGAGAAGTTAAAGTGCGCTTTGAGGCAAACACCGGGAGCAAAGAAGGAAGCTATCACCCGCAAGCAAATGAAATCGTTTTAAGGGCAGGCTTGAAACTGCAACCAGATAATCTGAAAAGCACGCTGATCCATGAGATTCAGCACGCCATTCAAGAGAAAGAAGGCTTTGCAAGAGGCTCAAACATTGGATACTGGGATGAGATGATGCAAGGCGGCTATTCTCGCAGAAAGAACGACGGACGCATTGAGCGCGCAAGGCAGGAATATCATCGCATCTTCAACGGTGCGCCGGATGAATTCAAGGAAAAGGTACGCAAGATCAATCGTGCCAGACTGGATGGAGACTATAACACGGCGGAAACGGTCATAGACGAGCTATATGATAGCGAGTATGCTGATTTATGGTCGCAACTCGACGCGGCGGAATTTGATTGGCGGAGCGAACGCGGCGAAGAACTGACAGCGGAAGAACGCAGAAATACGATGCCGAAAGCTGCGGATGAGAATACGGTGTTTGTGGAACAACGGTATTCCATTGACAGCGATATGACTGAGGACGAGCGGTATCGGGAGCTTCGCGGAAAGACTGTGGCCGTTACGCCGGAGGCGAAGTACACCGACGAGCAGCTTGCAAGCATCCACACGCTGGAACAGCTCAACGCGAAGGCCAAGAGCAAGGCCGAGAAGGTCATCCGACCGTTGGCAGAAAGTCTCGGAATTCTGAATCGGTCGATGAAAACGCCGGATGTGGAGATCGAGTTCACGTTCTCCAAGAACAAGGGACTGCGCGAGAGTATGAGCAAGCAGCTCCGCTATGGCGGGACGTATGCGGACTTTGCAAAGGCGCTCGTCAATCTGGATGGTATCCTCGAGAACGCGGTGCTCATTGAGCAGCATAAAGACAAGTATGCTGGGACTACGCGGGCAAACAATCAACTGAAATCGGTATCGGTACTTGTCGGCGTCTTCCGTGATGGTGATTCGCTCATTCCCACGCAGATAGAAATAAAGGACACCTCCAATGCAGGAGGCATCCTTTATATGACGGTCACTATGACAAAAATAGAAGCCGGCGTCATGGCAGGAGCTAGTGCTCAAAGAAGAACACCCCCCTACGTGGTACCGGCTTCTGAAATAGAGACTGGCGTCCTTGGGAGCGGGGCACAGAAAAACTGGCGCGGTCGCTCCCTGATACCAATCTCTAGCTACAACTTAGCAGAGATTTTCGCCAATGTCAACCCCGCAGACGGTCATTTCCTGAAATATGTGCCGGATGGATTCCTGAACGACACACAGAAAACCGCAAAACAGAGTGCACTCCGGGAGGACGCGAACCGGATTCAGAGTTACCGGCAGAAAAATTCTGTCGACACTGACCTGATGGACGTATGGCGCGAGCAGAACCCCGGACAGACGGCGGTCACGCAGGAAGGATTTGACGAGGCGCAGAGAACGCTGCTTGACCGATACCGGAATGACACGGTGCTCAGGAACGCATACGATTCCGTCGGCGCGGCGAAGAACGCCAACGAAACCAAAACAAAGACCTCCAAAGCCAGAACGAACACCTTTGAAAAGCTGTTCTCCGAGGCGGAGAAGCGCATGGACGGCTTGAAGAAGGAAGACATGACCTATGACGTCATCCGGGAGAAAGAGTCTCTGGAAGGCGCTGCGGCCCGTCTGGTACAGGACTTTGACGGCGAAGTGGACGATCTTTTGAAGCGCACGGACTGGACAGGCGAAGATCTCGATACGGCGATGGGTGCACTTTCCGTGTTCCGTGAAGAAGCGCAAAAGAGCGGCGACTACTCAAAGGTCGTGGAGATGGCGCAGAAGATCCGCGAGAACGCCACGAAGGGCGGCCAGTTTGTGCAGGCGTTCGCGAAGTACAACCGGACGACGCCGGAGGGACTTCTGGTCAAGGCCATTGACGAGGTGGACAAGGCGAAGAACCCTGTGCAGCGGAAGAACGTGAATCCCATTGTGCAGACCATGATCGATTCGTACACCGAGCAGATTCGAGAGCTCCGTGCCGAGCAGAAGCAGGCCGTTCAGGACGCGAAACTTGCCGGGCAGATGGGACAGGGCAGAGCGGATGCTGCGGAACTTCGGAAAATCCGCGAACGGTATGAGAATCAGATCAAGGCGCTCAATGAGCAGCGGGATAAGCTTCTTTCTGATGCGGTTCAGGCCGGACGGGAGAGCCAGAAAAAAGCCGACAACGCTGCCATGAAGCGGATCACGGATGCGTACAATAAGCGCATTGAGGAATGGCAGAAGAAAATCGACCTCGCAAAGGCAGCGTATGACGAGATGTTCCAGAAGGGACAGACGCAGCAGCAACAGACGGACACGAGAGCGCAGGAACGGAAGATTCAGAAGTTTGAGGATATGCTTGCGAAGCTGCAAGCCGAGCGGGATGAGATCCTGAATGGCGGTTTGGACGCGCTCCGGGCGACGAACAAGGGCATTTCCGATGCAAAGGCGAATGAGATCACGAAGAACCTGACGGAAATGGCAGATGCGCTGGATGCGGTCAAGGAGGGCGATGTTGACGCCCTGATCGACGTGATCCAGAGACAGGCCAAGATCCGCAAGACCCCGGTGAGCAACGCCACGCTGAACAACCTGAAGAAGCAAAACTTCGAATGGCTGTGGAATGCGGCGAGCACGCAGTATCTTCAGATCGCAAAGGACTATGTGAAGCCTTCTATGGCACGGCGCGTGGCAACATTCCAGACGATGTCGCATCTGTTCAATATGCGGACTGGCATGAGAAACGTTGTGTCGAACCTCGCGTTCTCTGCGGTCGAGGCGGCGGCAAATGACATCAGCACACTCCCGGACATGGTGCTCGGAGCCATTACGGGCAAGCGCGGCGTCGGATTCGATCAGGCCATCTTCTCAAAGGCCAACTGGGAAGGTTTCATGGAGGGATACTCCAAAGTGCAGCCGGAGCTTGCGCTGGACATTGAAACCGGCGAAAACGGGAAGTACGGAACCGGCCGAAGGACGAACAAAATGACCGGCAATCTGCTGACCCGCAATCTGTCCCGCGTGGAACGGCTGATGGGATATGAGCTGAACCTGACGGACGAAGTGACAAAGGGTTCGATCCGGGCGGAGACGATTCGGCAGCTTCAGAAGTTCGTGGATTCCGGGAAGATGACGATGGAAGAAGCGGTTCAGGCGGCGGAGCAGGAGATGCTTTACCGGACGTTCCAAGATGATACGCTTGCTGGAACGGTGCTCTCCTATCTGAAGAAGCTCGGCAACCTTGCCGGGTTCGGTGATTCCGGGCAAAAGCTCGGAAAGATGACGGTGCATGAGTTCGGTTTTGGCGACTTGCTGACGAAGTATACGCAAGTTCCAGGCGCGCTGGTGCATCGGTCTATCGAGTTCACTCCGGCCGGGTATGCAAAGGCCATCTGTGCACTGGCAATGGCACAGAAGAACGGCGGCGTGAAAAACATGAGTGCCCTTCAGCAGCGGAACATCGCGCTGGCGATTGGCCGGGCGACGACCGGTTCCGGTTTGATCGCACTCTTTGCGGCGCTGACAAAGGCCGGGATCATCCTGAACGCGGACGACGAGGACGACCCGGACGCAAAGGCGCTGCGGGCGGCTGGCGGAATCTCCGGGACGCAGATCAATGTGGATGCGCTCGGGAGACTGATTCGCGGAGAGAGTGCCGACATTCAGGATGGAGACACGCTGCTCGGCATTGAGTTCATGCAGCCGGTCAATGGTTCCATGACCATCGGGGCACTCCTGAACAACAGCAAGGAGGGACAGAATCTTGCGCAAAGATGGCTGGAAGCAATCCTTCATGGAACGGTACAGTCCATTGATGATCTGAGCGTGATGAATACCCTGCGGACAATCCAGAATGCGATTGATTATTCGCAGGAGGATACGCTTGTTGGGCAAGCATGGGATGTAGCCATTGAACTGGCGAAAAGCAGCGCGACAGGCTTCATTCCATCCCCGGTTCGTCAATTCGCGCAAGGGATGGACGCCTATTACCGGGACGCCTACGGTTCGAAGAATCTGCTGACGCAGGGCAAAGAGCAGGCGATGAACGCGATTCCCGGTCTGCGGCAGAAGCTCCCGACGAAGCTGACAAACTTCGGTGAGGACAAAACCTATGGCGGCAGTACTGTGCAGAGATGGATGAACGCATTCTTCACGCCGGGCAGCGTGCGGACGTATCAGGCGGACGAGACGGTGCAGGAACTTCTCGATCTCTACTATGCAAGCGGGAATGAGAAAATCATTCCGGACAGAAGCGCACCGTATAAAATCCAGATCGGGAACGACCGCTATGAGATGAGCGCCGAAGAACGGAGAGAATACCAGACCACAATGGGGCAGACGGCCAAGATGTGGATGGAACAGTTCTTCGGTTCTGAGGACTACGCCGGCATGACAACCGAAGAACGGGCCGCACAGGTGGAGGCCATTGTGAAGTCGGCGGAGAAGGTCGCGAAAGACACGGTCGCAGAAACGATGGGAATCGACAACCCGAAAGCGCTCGACGCGGACATCTCGAAGGAAGTGGAGCGGCTGGAATTGGCCGGCGAGAGTGGGTTTGCGCCGTCGTACCCGTCTTCGAAACAATTCACCGATCCGAAGAACAAGGAGAAGCAGTATACATTCTCGGCGGAGGAACTGGCGCAGTGGCAGCAGATCTACAGCGAGGAATATGAAAAGCTGTTCAACGAGGTCATGAACACCAGCAAGTACAAGAACGCGGACGACAAGAAAAAAGCGGAGATGCTGGCTGACGCACGCAGCGAGGCCAGAGACGACGCGAAGGACGCGTTCATTGAAGCCCTGAAAGAGGCCGGCATCCGGGCGGAGAAGAAGCCGAAGAAGTAAAAAACGCTGTGCCCATCCGGGCACAGCAGCCAAAATCATCATGCAGTTTCAATGTGTGCCGCGCCCGGGAAAGGGGATGATGAAATCAGCGCGAGGGTGCGGATTCCGGAAGACTTAACCGGCCTGCTGCAAGGCGAGTGGGAACAGATCATATCTCAGGCAGGCTACAGTGAGCAGGACGCGGAGATCGTCCGGCGCTATGTCATGGACAAGACGCCTCAGATTGACGTCGCAGTCGAGCTGGACATGGCGCGGAGCACGATCACACGCAGACTGCCGCAGATCTACGCACGAGCGCGGCACACGGCAGCGAAGCTGCAGATGATAAAAATTTAAGAAAAGAGGTGCAAAAGCCTCTGCTCTGTTGTTTTTTTGCATACTTTCATAAGATTTTTGGTTTAACGCTACAAAAGCCCCCGGCAGGTTGATCCTGCCGGGGGCTCTGTTCATTAAAGCGCTCGATCTGTTAGAAGTCGATTAAACGTATCTCTTTTCTCAATCACAGTCAAATACAGATCTTCATAGGAACCCCGAAGGTTTCCAATAACGTCTCCGATTTCGGCCGCGTGAATGACGGTTTGCTTATGCGTGCGGATATAAGATACTGCATTCAAGCAAAGCAAAGGATATTGCGCTGGATCTACCTCAATATCATAATCTGGATCAAGGTTGGAGCGGATGGACACCCTGGACACGGGCAAAACAACATAGTCGCTTGGGTCAGCCATCCCGACAATCAAGGCTGGACGCGATTTGATAGACTGCTTTTTCTGAGCCTTATCATAGTATGGCGTGAGGATTTTTCGAATTTCACCGATGGCGATCAAGACACAGCCCCCTCGGTTTCAAATTCGTCGTAGTACATGTCCCATACATGATCATATGGGCGAAGCTTAGCTGCGTCGGCCTTGATATCTTCGTTTGACAGTGGTACAGTCCCGATTTCATGAGGGAGCAGACCCTTGCGAGCGTTTCGCCATGAGATGTCTCTATGGGACAATTCACTGAGCTTCCATGTTTCAAGCGCGCCGTATTCGCAAATAACATTGTTTGCAATATATTGCAGCTCGTCCGAAATGCCTTCCGTTGGCACGATAATCTCTCCGTTGTAAAATGCGTCGCGAACTTCTCGGCAAACCGGGCCATATTTCCAGCCCTCGAACACGCCGTCAATTGCCGGGCTACCCGTGATCGCAATTGATTCGCGCTGCGTGAAATACAACAGCTTATGCAGTTTCATTTCATCCAGCAATTCGCTGGTCATTTCGTGGTACTTATTTGCAATATATGCGGCGACATTGATAATTTTGTCCACATTGGCACCTCCTTTCTTTACAACAAGTATATGCAAAAAGTCGCGAAATGTAAATATAAAAACTCGACAAAAATGATTATTTTGAAAAGGTTATTTTGCCCATGCAGTTCATCGCTGCATGGGCTTTTTCTATTTGCGTCAGAAATGCTACACAAATGCGTCACTCGTGCTACCTTCGTGCGCCCCTTAGAAATTTGAAATCCCTCATACTGAACGTAGGAACTGGCCAGTTCACTACATTTTTGGAGGGAAACTCTATGGAATACGCAAGCAACGGAAAGGCCAATGCGGCCCTGACCACTGGTATCATCGGCACGGCGGGCGTCGGTCTTGGACTGCTGGGCAATCTGCTCGGCGGCGGCTGGGGTGTAAATCCGGCTGCGGCTGCGGTGGCTGCGGGGTGCAGCGAGAACACGCCGGTCACGCGCTATGAGCTCGACCGCGAGCAGCAGCTGGCCGCGAAGGACAGCGAGATCGCGCTCCTGAAGGCCAACACCTACAACGACCAGAAGTCGCTGGAGCTGTACGCCTATATCGACGGACAGCTGAAGGACATCCGCAAGTCGATCTGCGATCAGGCCGTCCACAACCAGCGCACCGAGGACAGCTTCGTGCTGGCCCGGCAGGACATCGCTTCGGTCAAGTCCGAGCTGCACCGCGAGATCGAGATGGAGGCCGAGCGGCGCTGCTGCGGCGACAACTCGATTGTCACCTACGCCAACGCTACCTTTTATCCGAAACAGGTCGCCGACGTCACCACCGGAACCGCAACCACGGCGCAGACGCTCTACAGTCCGCTCCCGAAGTGCGGCTGCTGCAACAAGTAAACGCAAGGGGCGGCAATAGCCGCCCCACCTTAAAAATGGAGGTAAACCAATATGGTGACGATAGATCAGGCCATGCGCGGCGCGGCGAAGTATGCCGATAATGAGATCATCCCGCATCTGCCGACCGGCAAGAGCATTGGAGTCGGGATTGCGCTGGCGCTCATCATGGACGGCGGCAAAAGCCGCATCCTTGCGCTGAAAGATCACCCGGCGGTGCAGATGATGGGCGTCATGGACGACGAGGGAACATCGACCTCGACCGGCTCTACAACGCCGCGAGATCGCGCGTGGACGGCAAGAAGATCCCACTGACCATTCCGGTCATTGGAGAACTCAGATTTGATGTCAATGACGTAGACAAGCTCTACAAATACATACAGGAGGCGTGATATGGGAAAAGAACATTATATCGAAGAGCTGAAAAAGCAGCTGCATGAGGTCATGGCGCGCCCGGTGACGCTGGGACGGGCGGAGGAAGTCACGGTGTACGCGGACGCCATCTGTGCGCTGCGCCGCATGGACAGGCACGACGAGGCCGAGGGCTTTACCGAGGACGACGCCAAAGCATGGACGGCCAAGATGGAGAACGAGGACGGCACGACCGGCCCACACTGGACGATGGAACAGACCGACGCCGTGGCCAATATCACAGGCGTCAATGTGAAGCCTTGCGTCTGGTGGGCGGCGATGAACATGATGTACTCGGACTATTATGGCGTAGCTGCCAAGTACGGCCTTGACCGGCCGGAGTTCTACGCCGACCTCGCCAAAGCGTTCCTAATGGACAAGGACGCCGGAGGAGCAGAGGAAAAAATGGCCGGGTATTATCATGGGGTTGTAGCGAGAAAGAATTGAAATTTTGCCACGAAATTGGACACGAAAAATAAAAGTCGTTGAGAATACTAGTGTTTTGGGCGAAAATTAGCGGGTTCAAGTCCCGCCTCGCGCACCAAAATCCCTAAATTCTTCGGAATTTAGGGATTTTTTCATCCAAAATGAACTTTCAGCAGCTTCCAGCCCCGGACCGGCCCAGCCGGCCCGGTTTTTTTCTGCCTTGCCCTGCAAATTGTCCGCCGCCTCGCGATGTTCCTCCACACCATGCAGCGCGCAGAAAAATCGCGCTTCTGACTTGTTTTTATGTCCCGCAGCCACTATAATAAAATAGAAAAACAGTCAGAATCCGGAAATACAGGGAATAATCGCTTATTTCGGAAGCGAATGGCTGAAAATAGGGCTGAGAGGTGGATAAAATGGACAGAAAACGGAACGTACTGCGGCGCAGCGTCAGTCTGCTGCTCTGCACGCTGCTGCTGGCGGGGCTGCTGCTGCCGGCGCTGGCCGCGGAGACGGACGAGACGGAGGCAGCGCCGTATGCGGACATGCTGGAGGCGATGCTGAACGGCGACCGGCACTGGGTGCTGGACACGCTGGTGGACGGCAGCCTGAAAACGAATCTCTACGCAAAGTCGGGCTACTATGAGACCGACCGGACGATGATGGAGGCCGCGCTCGAGGCGTATGAGAGCGCCGACAGCTCCGCCAGGGGCAAGGTCTATAAGGCCATGGTTGACATTCTGGTCGCACCTGAAAACACCGAGACGATTGTCGAGAGCTTCTACAACGTTGCCGACGGCATCTGGGACTCGGCCATCGGCGAGCTGTTCGGTTCCGACGACGAGTTCCGCGCCTACGCCAAGGATGTGAAGGAAAGCCTGGTTGCTACCAAATATGAACCGATCCTCAAACCGGCGCTGACCGCCGATTATACGACGTCCGCGGGCACAACGCTTCTCGAGCAGGACGAGAGCTATGCCGACCTCGGCCGGCTGAAGCAGGCCATGAAGGCCACAAAATCGATGACGGACTACCTCACGAGCGCCCTGAACCTTGGCACAGCCGGTTTCGAGGCAGCCAATGTGGAGGAATATTTCGAAAAGTTCGCCGGGCCCTACTATAACGCGGTCAAATCCTATTTCAGCGACGTCGGGCAGCTTCAGAAAAATCCAAACCGCCTGAACACGAAGATTCTGCAAAGCTCCTTCTCCTGGCTGGCGACCTTTGCGATGAAGGAGATCTATGACGGCAGCGGCCTCATGCCCGAGACCTTCCCGCAGACGGTCGCGCTGACGTTTACGGAGTACGGCATTCAGGACATGCTGAAAAAGGCCGGCAAGCAGATCAGCTTTGCCTCGTCCTCCATCGACAACTACATCTATCTCAACATGCTTCAGCAGCAGCGGGACAGCCTCGCCGGCCCGCTGGCGCGCCTGACCGCCAATGAAAACGGCTCCGCGCTGGGCCACGCGGCGGAGACATTCACCGGTATGCTCGACAAGGCCGCACAGGAGCAAATCGGCGCCTATGACGCGATCCTGGAGACGGTGCGGGAAAACCGCATGGTGTCCAGATACGCCACGCAGCAGCTGAAAAGCATCTCGAAAAAGCTCGTGAAGGTCAGCGGCACAACCTCGCTCTCTGCCATCACCTCCGCGATCACCAAGGTTGCAGATCTCGCTGTCTGGGGCGCGGAGCAGGCCATCGGCCTCAAGACGACGGCCCAGCTGACCTATCAGCTCCTCTATCTCAAGGATATCATCGAGGGCATGCAGCGCGTCTATCAGAAGGACCTTGCAGCCTATCAGGCCGCGCCGTCGGACGAGCTGGCGAAAAACGTCCTCGACGACCTTCTGCTCCTGCAAAAGCTGCGCCTGCGCGGCGAAACGCTCGCCTACAACATGGCCTCTGCGCAGGCGTCGAGCTGGCTCGGCCTGATCTTCCTCGGCGAAGACGCGCTCGACGTGTGGAACACGCGCTATCAGCACCATGTGGACGCCTTCGTGGGCGCGTCGCTCACCCCGACGCTCAGCGGCCCGCTGACGGTCGGTGCAAACCAGACGCTTCAGCTCTGCTACTCGCAGGAAAAAGGCTGGTACGGCGCGCTGCAAACGAAGATTTCGGACTCCGAGACGCGCTGGGCCGACGTGCTGGAGCTGTTCCCGAAGCTGCTCTACGGCGTCCAGGTGAACGGCGGCACGCTCATCCTCGGCGACCTCTTCGGTCAGGAGCTCTACGTGCCCGGCATTTCCGCGGCCGCCGGCTCGAAGATCCAGATCTCCGGCCCGGTACACCTGACCGAGCTCTATCAGACCGGTTCGGCGACGCTGGAATTCTATAAAAACGGTTCGCTCACGGTCGACAGCATGCTGCACCTGGAAAACGTGTCGTTTAAGACCGAGGGCGCGACCGCTGTGCAGTGCACCGACGCGGAGCTGACCGGTACGATCGGCATACCGGAGCTTTGCATGAGCGGCGACGGAACATTCACCGATTGTACGCTCCCGTCGCTGACCCTCGCCGGCACGGACGACCAACAGCTGACCGGCACGCTGAATGTGCAGGATCTGACGTTTGAGAATACGGCCGGCCGTGTGGCCGTCAATGCTGCCGTCTCCGTCAGCGGCACGCTGCAAAACCAAAATACGGCCCTGCGCAGCGGCCAGAAGGTGAAGCTTCTCGCCGGCGGCAGGATCGACGGAAGCGTCTACCACGGCGCGCTGACGCTCGACGGCGTCAGCATCCCGCAGTCCATCCGCTTTGACGGCGACCTCTATACCACGGAAAACGAATGTACCTTCTCCTCGGCGCTGCGCGTCAACGGCAGCCTCCGCGTCGGCGGCCCCGTCCGCTATGACAAGGACGTGACCGTGCAGGGCAGCTACCAGACGACCGCCTCCGGCCTCACGCAGACGTTCGCCTCCGGCGCGTCCCTGACGGTCGGGCAGGATGTAAACCTGCAAAAGGCGACGCTCTCCGGCCTGCGCACCATGCGCTGCGGCGGCGACTGGACCGCGCCGGAGCTGACGGCGGAAAACCTCAGCCTGACGCTGGACGGCACAGTGCCGCAGACCATCTGCACCGAGACGGTGCTGGAGGACCTTCTGATCGAAAACACCGGCAAGACCGGCGTGTCCATCCAGAAGCCCGTCACCGTTTCCGGGACGCTCCGCAACCGCAGCACGCACCTGACCGGCGGCGAAAACCTCACCCTCCTGTCCACCGGCACGCTCGACGGCGATTCCTTCTGCGGCAGCCTGCGCGTGCAGGACTACGAATTTAAGGCTGATACGGCGATCACCGGCGACCTGTACGCCGACGGCAGCCTGGCGGTTGCCTCCGGTACCGTAACGGCCTCCGGCGGCTTCCGGCATACGGATGCAGCGTCCCTCACCGTCGCGCAGGACGCTGCGCTGCACGTCGCCGGCATCACAACGGTGCAGAATACAGCTCTTCAGCTGGACGGCACGCTGCAAACCGGCGGCGACTGTCTCTTCACTGCAACCACCCTCTCCGGCGACGGCACGTTCCGCGCCTCCGCCGACCTGCAATTGGACGGCGAGAGCGCCTGCGGCACGCTTGAACTCACCGGCAGCACGCCGCAGCGCGTTTCCGGTTCGCCGCTGCGCGTCCGCCGCCTGCTTCTGAACAATACCTCCAAAAAGGGCGTCACGCTCGCCTCTGCCGTCACCGTCACAGAATCCTATGAGAGCAACGGCGGCGGCTGGACGCAGAAGGGCGGCCAGCTCAACCTGAGCGCCTCCCAGCTCACCGGCGACGTCACACTCTTCGGCGACGTCCATCTGACGGAAGCGACCGCCCTCAAGGGCCAGACCGTCACGGTCGACGGCACCCTCTGGCTGGACAGCGCCGCCCTGACCCTCGAAGACGCCACCCTCGAGGTCACCGACTCCATCCGCACCAGCGGCAC
Organism: Clostridiales bacterium UBA735; assembly: GCA_002298695.1. Lineage (GTDB taxonomy): Bacteria > Bacillota > Clostridia > Oscillospirales > Oscillospiraceae > CAG-170. Next base: position 18,886 of record DBLB01000173.1, read on the forward strand.
GGGAAACGCCCTCACGATCGACGCCGGCAGCGCCGTCCGCACCGGCAATCTCGTCCGCCTCTCCGACGCGGCCCTTCAGCTGGACGGCGCCCTGACCTCCGGCAGCGACTGCCTCCTCACCGCGACGACCCTCTCCGGCGGCGGCACGCTCCGCGCCTGCGGCGATCTGACCCTCGGCGGCGAGAGCGCCTGCGGCACGCTCGAACTCTGCGGCAAGCTCCCGCAGACCGTTTCCGGTTCCGCACTGGAAGTCCGGAAACTCATCCTGAACAACACTTCCCGCCAGGGCGTCACGCTCAGCAGCGCCGTCACCGTTACGGAGACCTACGAATCCAACGGCGGCCCCTGCACGCAGGCCGGCGGCAAGCTGAACCTCGACCTCTCGAAGCTGAACGAAGCGTCCACGCTCCTCGGCGACGTCCACCTGACGGAGCCGACCACCCTCAAAGACCGGACCGTCACCGTCGACGGCAGTCTCTGGCTGGACGGCGCGGCGCTGACGCTTGAAAACGCGACCCTGATCGTCCGCGGTTCCCTCCGCAGCACCGGCACGGACTGCGCCCTGACGATCGGCGCGGACAGCGCGGTGCAGGTGCGCAATCTCGTGCAGCTCTCGGACACGACCCTGAGCGCAGACGGCGCGCTCACGATCGGCGGCGACTGCGTGCTGACCGGCGGCAGCCTGACGGGCGCGGGCCAAATCGCCTTCGGCGGCGACCTCTACAGCGGCACGGCCGCGGTCAGCCTGACGGGCGCGGCGCGCTTTGACGGCAGACTGGCCCAGCGCGTCAGCGGCAGCAGCCTGCAATTTGCGTCGCTGACCTTCTCCAACCCCAGCAGGAGCGGCGTGTGGCTGCTCAGTACCATAAACTACAGCGGAACGCTGACAACAGGACAGACAAGAATCAACAATGCGGAAAGGCTGGTGCAGAAATGAAAAAGAGACTTGGACGCGCGGCGGAAAGAATGCTTTCCGGCCTGCTGATCTGCTGTATGCTGCTGGCGCTTCTGCCGGTTGGCGCGCAGGCGGCGTCATTTGCCGGCGGCAGCGGCACGGCGGAGGACCCGTACCAGATCGCGACGGCGGCGCAGCTGTGCGCGGTAAACGAGGACCCGGCCGCGCACTACGTCCTGACGAAGGACGTCGACATGCAGTATTGCTATGACTTCGAGCCCATTGGCAACCCGGCGGTCGGCGCGTTTACCGGTACCTTTGACGGCGCGAACCACGCCGTCCGGAACCTGACGCTCGACCTGCCCGGCGAAAAATACGTCGCGCTCTTCGGCTACCTCGAGGGCACGGTGGAAAGCGTGAAGCTCGAAAACGCCTCCATCAACGGCGGCCGCTACGCAGCCGGCATCGCCGCCTACGCCGACGACGACAGCATCATCCGCAGCTGCTCTACCTCCGGCAGCATACAGGCTACGGGCAGCGTGATCTCTACATTCGGCGCGGGAATCGCAGCCTACTCGTCCGGCCTTGTCCAGAACTGCCGGAACGCGGCGTACATCGAGGTGATAAAAACATCGGATGTATCCAGATATCGGGGCGGCGTGATTGGATATTACGCTGGTACCGCGGAAATCACAGACTGTGAAAACAGGGGAGAGCTTGGGAGACGCGATTCCAATAAAACAAATCTGTGTGATGCCGGCGGCATTGTTGGCTATGTGGACGGAACGCTGCGCATCCGGAATTGTGCCAACTGGGGCGAAGCTGCTGCCGGAATTGTGCTGAGCTGTGATGGGATCTATGCAGAAAACTGCACCAATTACGGTCCGGCCGGATTTGCCGGAATTGTGTATTGCGTAGACGGAAAAGCGGAAATTGTCGGCTGTACCAATAACGGAGAGGTAAAGACTCAGATACACGGAGTCCGCTCGGCAGGAATTGCCTCCGCTGTGAAAAGCGGAACCATTCGCGACTGTGTCAATAGCGGCGATGTCTACGCCATAGGTGGTGCTGCTGGAATTTGCGGGGATGGAATCGCAATCCAGAACTGTGTCAATACAGGGGATGTCTCGGTCGGTGCAGCACTTGGAGTTGGCGCGGGAATTGCATATGATTCCGGAAACAGAATCGGATGCGTCAATACCGGAAGAGCAAAGTATAGTTTTGGACATAACGATTCAGTAGTAAGCAGTTGCAGTATTGGAGGCAGCGCCAATAATTCCAAGAATAATGGATGTTTCTTTGGGGGAAGTTGGTATGCATCAGAGGCGGACTTTACAAATTGTTATGGCGTCGGCTATTTTTCAAGCCCGGAGTATAGTAGAGTTGGTGGCTGGTGGACGGGGCTTCTTTATCCGGAGTGTTCGAAACAGGAATCTTTTTTGGGCTGGGATTTCGAAAATACCTGGAAAATCGACCCGAAGGTCAACAACGGCATGCCGCTGCCGAAGAACTGCCCGGCACGTCTGCTGCTCAGCCATGGCCTTTGCTATCTGGAACCCGGCGAGACTGTGCAGCTCACGGCCTACTATGACGGCGAGGTCACGAAGAATGTCACGTTCGAGTCTTTGAACAGAACAATCGCCGGTGTGGACGGCAGCGGGAAAATCACTGCGATAGTAAGTGGAGAAGCCTGCATCGCGGCAAGAATGCCGGATGGAACGCGCGCAAACTGCTGGGTTTATGTCAAGGAGAAATCGGAAGGCATCACCCTGCCGGAGACGGTAGAGATCGAACTGAACAAAAGCAAACAGCTTTCCGTTTCGGGAAGCGCCAGCGAACAGGTTCGCTGGAAGAGCGACGCGTCCGGAATCGCTTCGGTCAATATCAGCACCGGTGAAGTGTCCGGCAAAAAGCTCGGCACTGCCCAGATCACCGCCGAAACAAGCATCACAGGCCAGAAGGCCGTCTGCACCGTCAAAGTTGTGCTTCCCTCGGCCATTACGGACATTACGCTGAGTGACTGCACGCTGTTTGTCGGACAGGAAAAGCAGCTCACCCCGACCGTGACGCCCGCCTCCAACACCGATACCCTCCGCTGGACGAGCTCGGACGAGACGGTCGCGACCGTCGCCTCCGACGGCACGGCCAAGGCCCTGAAGCCCGGCAAGACGCTGATCACCGTCACCTCCGGCAGCGGCAAGAGCGCGCAGGCCACCCTGACCGTCGAGCAGCCCGCAGCGGCCGTGACGCTCGACCGCACGTCCCTGACCATGGAGCTCGGCCTCACCGAGCAGCTCCACGCATCGCTCACCCCGGCGGACAGCACCGATACCATCACCTGGACGAGCAGCAGCACGTCCGTCGTGACGGTGGATGCAAGCGGCGTCCTGACCGCGAACAGAGCAGGGGAGGCCCGCATCTCCGCAAAAGCCAGCAACGGCGCAGAGGCGGTCTGCTTCGTGACCGTGACGGCAAAGCGCGTCCTGCCGGAGCAGATCACCCTCGGCGCGGAGACGCTCCGCCTGAAAATCGGCGAAAAGCAGCAGCTGACGGCCACGATTCTCCCCGCAGGTGCAGACCAGTCCATCCAGTGGTCGACGGACAACGAAACCGTCGCCTCCGTCAGCGAGACGGGTGTCGTCACGGCGAACGCCGCCGGCACGGCCGTTCTCCGCGCCGAAACGGTCAACGGCCTCTATGCAGCGTGCGAGGTGCGCGTCTCCGCGGTCAGCAGCGCATCCTTCGTCCTCTCCGCGCCCAAGGCCAGCGCGGGCCAGACGGTCGACGTGACCGTCTCGCTTGAACGTAACCCCGGCCTCGCGGGCTTCAATATGCAGGTCGTCTACGATCCAGACGTCCTGACGCCGACCGCCGTCCGCACCGGATCGCTCCTCTCCGTCGGCAGCCTGACCAGCAGTCTGGAGGATGAAACGGCCTCCGGCCTCCGCGTCACCTGGGCCTCCGGCGAGGACGTGACCGGCGACGGCACGGCCTTCACCGTCACGTTCCGCGTCGCAGACGCGGCCTCCGGCACGACGCAGCTTGCGCTCAGCTACAGCGCAGCCGATGTCTGCAACGCGGAAAAGGAGGAAGTCACGTTCCGTACCGCGCCCCTGACCCTCGAACTGCTCGGCAGCCTGAGCGGCGACGTCAACCTCGACGGCAAGGTCAGCATGAAGGACATCGTTCTGCTGGCCCAGCACCTCAACGGCCTTGTGGTGCTGAGCGACCAGCAGCGGCAGGCGGCAGACCTCTATCCGGACGGCGCCGTGAACGTCAAGGACCTCGTCGCGCTCGAACAGCTCCTGACCGACCGCACGGATACCCAGTCCGAATCGGCCCTGCTCGCGGCGCTGCAAGCGCCCGCCCCGGCGAGCTTCGCGCTTCAGTCTCTGGCGGCCCTGAACGAAACCACCGGCTGCATCGTCCGGCTTCCCGAAGACCTGACGGCCCGCGCCGGCGACGAAATTACGGTCCCGGTACGCCTGTCCGGCACGGCCAGCCTCGCGGCCTTCCGCTATGTCATCAATTATGACAAAGCAGCAGCTGAGGTGCTCTCCATCACAAAGGGCGAGGCCCTCACGGCGGGCACGTTCAATACGAACCTCGGCGCGCAGAAGGGCGACGACCTCGTCGTGACCTGGTACCATACCGCCGGCCTCCCGCTCGAAGGGACGCTGTTCTATATCCGCTTCCGCATGAAGACGGATGTCCTCGCCGGCGCGCATGTCATCGGCCTGGACTACGAGCAGGACGACATCTGCGACAGCACCCTGAAGACCGTTCCGGTCGAGGCCGAGGACGGCGCGCTCAACGTCCCGCTCGAAGCCTCGATGCAGACGCCCGAGTGTACGAGCACCGGCGACGCGATGGAGGTCACGCTGCACCTCACCTCGAACGCTGCGCCCGACATGACCGGCCAGCTCATCCTCGCAGGCTACCGGAACGGGCAGCTGGTCCATATCGAGCTCCGGACCGCACGGTTGAATGAAAAAATCCAACGGTTCACGGTACGCTTCGCCGACGGTTGCGATACGGTTCAACTGTACCTCCTGGACCCAGACGGCACCCTCCGTCCCCTCACGCAGTCCCAGATCATCAAACCATAAAAAGTTCGAAAAATACCCTCCGGAGACCAACTCCGGAGGGTATTTTGCTTTTTGCTGTACCAAAGCCACCCACCGGCTATGAAGTGCCCCCAAGGTGCCGTCAAGATTTATGCGCAAAAGTATTTGCAGACTCCGGCCGAATGAAGTCAGCCGGCAATGAAGGCGTCGTCCAAAGCAGACTCCAAATGCCTCATAT
>DBLB01000136.1 GCA_002298695.1 Clostridiales bacterium UBA735
TCATGCCGATCCTCGATCAGGCGGCGACCATCAACATGGCGCTCTCGCGCAACGGCTGCGTCATGGACCGCAAGCTCTGCGAGATCATCTCCAAGAACTGGATCTTCCCGAACCCGTTCGACAAGGAGCCGTTCGACGCAGACGTCGCCGGCAAGAAGGCCAGCTTCAAGGCCGCCGGCATCGAATACACCATCAACCAGATCGACGAATACCGTGCCTGCGGCGTGGACGGCATCCACCTGTACGCGCTGAACAAGTACGACGATGTGGCCAATATCGCGAAGATGGCCGGCCTGATCGACCTCGTCTGATTCAAAAACTCAGCTGCCCCGGCGGGCCTTGGCCCGCCGGGACATTCGAGCGTTTATTGAGGAGCGTTTTTTATGGCAAAATCACACACCATCGCAGTGGCCGGCAAGGGCGGCGTGGGCAAGACCACGACCTGCGGCATGATCATCGACTATCTCTGCAAGGCCGGCAAGGGTCCGCTTCTGGTGGTGGACGCCGACGCCAATTCGAACCTGAACGAGGTTCTCGGCGTCGAGGTGGAGACGACGCTGGGCGAGATCCGCGAGGAGATGGCCCACGCCGAACAGACGGGCAGCGTGCCCGCCAATATGACCAAGGCCGACTATGCGGAGATGAAATTCGGAACCGCACTGATCGAAGAAGACGACTATGACATGCTTGTCATGGGCCGCACGCAGGGCAAGGGCTGCTACTGCTTTGTCAACGGCGTGCTCAAGACCCAGCTGGACAAATACATCGGCAATTATAACTATATCGTGATAGACAATGAGGCAGGACTGGAGCATATCTCCCGCGGAACACTGCCGCATGTGGACACGATGCTGCTCATTTCCGACTGCTCCCGCCGCGGCATTCAGGCCGTGGGCCGGATCGCGGAGATGGTGCGGGAGCTCGGGCTGAAGCCGGGCGAAATGAAATTGATCGTCAACCGTGCGCCGGAGGGCAAGCTCAATCCCGGCGTCGCGGAAGAGATAGAAAAATACGGGCTCGACCTTGTCGGCGTACTGCCGCAGGACGAACAGGTCTACGAATACGACTGCGAGGGCAAGCCCAGTTCGCAGGTTCCGGACAGCTCGCCTGTCAAACAGGCGCTGGCCGGGATCATGCGGAAGCTGAACCTGTAAACCACAAAAATTTTTTATAGGGGGATTCATCATTATGCCTTTCGTTCCCAAGAAACAGGCTTTCAACGCCCACATCAATGAAGTGGTGCTCGGCGTTGGCGATAAAGCCACGGCGATCGGCGGACAGAACGTCCTGCCGTTCCACACCTTTGACGCGGAGATCAAGAACGCGCCGAAGATCGGTGTGGAGCTGACAGACTTCGGCATGTCCGAGTACACCATGCCCGGTGAGAAGGAATTCTATGCCGGCTGCGAGACTGTCGTCGACATGGCCAAGCGCGCCGAGACGATGGAGGGCGCAAGCTTCCTGTGTCTGCACTTTGAGGGTGCGGATCCCAACGGCGCCAACAAGTCCACCGAGGAGTGCGTCGCGCTGGCAAAGGCCGTTTCCGATGCTACGACCATGCCGCTCGTCATCATGGGCTGCAAGAACATCGAGAAGGACACGGAGCTGTTCAACAAGATCGCCGAGGCGCTGGCCGGCAAGAATATTCTTGTCCTGTCCGCCCGTGACGAAAACTACAAGACGGTCGGCGCGTCCGCCGGCCTTGCTTACGGCCAGAAGGTCGGCGCGGAGTCCGCGGTCGACATCAACCTGGCCAAGCAGCTGAACACCGTCATGACTCAGCTTGGCGTCAATCCGCAGTCCATCGTCATGAACATCGGTTCCGCCGCTGCCGGTTACGGCTATGAGTACGTTGCTTCCACACTGGACCGCGTGAAGGATGCCGCGCTGAAGCAGGCGGATGCCATGCTCCAGATGCCCATCATGACCCCGGTTTCCGCGGATGCATGGGGCGTCAAGGAAGCGGTCATGAGCGAAGCGGATATGCCCGAATGGGGCAACCAGGAAGAGCGCGGCGTGGAGATGGAAGTCACCACGGCTGCGGCTGTCCTGGCCGGCGGCTCCGACGCCGTCATCATGCGGCATCCGGCCGCGATCCGTACCATCGCCAAAATGATCAACGCACTCATGTAATCGGAAAGGAGGAAGAACTACCATGGCTGTGAAAGGTCTTGACATTTTTAAATTATCTCCCAAGAAGAACTGTAAAGAATGCGGCTGCCCCACCTGCATGGCATTCTGCATGAAGGTCGCTCAGGGCGCTCTGCCCATCACCAAGTGCCCGTACATGTCTGAAGAGGCCATTGTCCTCCTCTCCGAGGCCACCGCGCCCCCCATGAAGACCATCGAGTTCGCCGGCCACAAGCTGGGCGGCGAGACCGTCATGTTCCGTCATGAGAAGACCCTCGTGTCTCGCAACCTCTTCGCGCAGTTCCTGTGCACCTGCATGGACGACGCCGAGGTCGACGCGAAGATCGACATCATGAAAAAGACCGACTATGAGCGCATCGGCGAACGCGAGTACGTCGAGGCGATCTTCGTCCACGATGCCGGCGACGCCGGCAAGTTCGTCGCGCTGGCCAAGAAAGCCGCCACGCTTGAGCGCGGTGTCATCCTCGACACCGAGAATGTCGACAACGCCAAGGCCGCCGTCGAGGCGGTCAAGGACGTCAAGCCCCTCCTGAACGGTGCGAACAAGGACAACTATGCCGCCATGAACGAGATCGCCAAGGCTGCGGGCATTGTCCTCGGCGTCAAGGGCGCTTCCCTCGAAGAGCTCCACGATACCATTGAAGCCCTCGAGAAGGCCGGCAACAAAAACCTTGTCATCGACGTCACCGGCGCGACCGTGAAGGAGACCTTCGCGAACGCCGTTCTCGTCCGCCGCTCCGCCATCCGCGACAACGACCGTACCTTCGGTTATCCGTCCATTGTCAACCTGGCCAAGCTCTGCCACGGCGATATCCATCTGCAGACCGCTCTGGCTGCGGTGTTCACGCTGAAATACGGCTCGATCATCGTCATGGAGCGCATGAGCTACGCCGAGGCGCTGCCGCTGTACGGCCTGCGCCAGAACATCTACACCGACCCGCAGAAGCCCATGAAGGTCGCCCCCGGCATCTACCCGATCAACGGCGCTACGCCCGACGATCCCTGCTGCCTGACGGTCGACTTCGCGCTGACCTACTTCCTGGTCTCCGGTGAGCTCGAACGGTCCAAGGTGCCCATCAACCTGCTCATTACCGACGCTTCCGGCATGTCCGTTCTGACGGCGTGGGCCGCAGGCAAGTTCTCCTCCACCACCGTCAAGAAGTTCTTTGACGAATTCGATATCGCCTCCAAGATCAACAACCGCACCCTTATCATCCCGGGCAAGGTCGCTGTCATGAAGGGCGAGATCCAGGACAAGCTGCCCGATTGGAACGTCGTCGTCGGCACCCGCGAGGCTGTCG
>DBLB01000107.1 GCA_002298695.1 Clostridiales bacterium UBA735
ACCTTCCCGAAGAAGGAAAAGCTGAAGCTGCCGGGACAGTTATTCTGAGTAGGAGGAATTCGAGTATGATCGAGTCAAGATGTGGATTATTGTGCAGCGATTGCAGTTTTCGTGAAGCAACGGGTTGCAAAGGGTGCGTGAATATGGAAAAACCCTTCTGGGCAGATAGCTGTCCCGTGAAATCCTGCTGTGAAAAGAAAGGCTTGCAGCATTGCGGCGAATGCGATGACTTCGTTTGTCCTTTATTACATACTTTTGCTTACGACATGGAGCAAAGCGATAACGGCGCGAGAATCGAGCAATGCAAAAAGTGGTGCAAAAATGGCATCCAGTAAAGAGTATCTTCATTTCATTCTGGAACAGCTATCCGATCTGGACGATATTTCTTACCGTCCTATGATGGGAGAATTTATCCTCTATTATCACGGTAAAATCGTCGGCGGGATCTATGATGATCGGTTGCTTGTCAAGAAAACAAGATCCGCTCTGGAACTTATGCCTGCGGCAATTTGTGAGCTCCCGTATGAGGGAGCGAAGGAGATGCTGCTGGTGGATGAGGTTGACAGCAAAGAGTTTCTTACAGAGCTGTTTGAGGCAATGTACGAGGAATTGCCCATGCCAAAACGAAAGAACAACGGAATGCGGCAGAAACTGCATTCACGGAAGGGAGAAAAACAATCATGATGGAAAATGTTCTGTCTTTTTTGCGCGCGGCAGCGCCGTGGATCTCGATGGGTCTGCTGATCGCCTTTCTCTGTGTGCGGCCAGCGATCCGCAAGGGTAAAGCAGAAGACGATTACGCAGAGGAAGGGATGTGCGTTGGCATGTGCCTCGGCCTTATGCTCGGCTCTCTGTCCGACAGCAGCAATAGCGGACTTGGCGCATCGCTCGGTATGCTGTTCGGCCTTGTGATCGGTCTTTGCATGCACAAAAAAGGAACCGAGGATCGCGGCAATGAAAAATAAGCGTTATCCCCGTCCGCACGATAGGCAGACGGTTTACCTGAAAGATGTGATCACTGGCCCGAACATCGAAGTCGGTGACTACACGATCTACAACGATTTCGTCCACGATCCCTGTGATTTTGAAAAGAACAATGTGCTTTATCACTATCCGATCAACGGCGACCGCCTGATTATCGGAAAATTCTGTTCGATTGCCTGCGGTGCAAAATTTCTGTTTACCAGCGGAAACCATTCGATGCAGTCGCTGTCTGCCTACACCTTTCCCATCTTCTTTGACGAATGGGAGCTGGACGCGAAGAACATCTGCGATGCATGGGACAACAAAGGCGACACCGTAATCGGGAACGACGTGTGGATCGGCTATGAGGCGGTCATTATGCCGGGTGTAAAAATCGGTGACGGGGCCATCATCGGGACACGCACCGTGGTGACAAAGGATGTGCCGCCCTATACGATCGTGGGCGGCGTTCCGGCCAAGCCCATCCGTAAGCGCTTTGACGATGAAACGATTGAGAAGCTGGAAGCCCTGCGCTGGTGGGATTGGGACGATGAAAAAATCAAACGCAGTATTCCCGCCATTCAGTCGGGCAGCCTGGCAGCATTGGAGTGTGCAGAATGAAACCAACCGTTATCGACCCGAAAACGGCTACCCGTGCTGAGGCGTATGCGCTTTGGATGAGCGCACCGAACCCTATGGTGACTTTTTTCAAAACCCTGGATGTTACGCCGCTTGTGAGATTCAGCCGCAAGCGCGGGCTGAAATTCAATATGCTTCTGTGCTGGTGTATCGGCAAGGCGGCCAGCGGGATCAAGGAGTTTTATACTCTCCCTGTTGGGCGCGAGCTGCTGCAATATGACAGCATCGCGGTGAACACTATCGTAAAAAACAAAACCGGCGAGGTCAGCTCCTGCGATGTGCCGTTTTCCGCTGACCTTGCGCGGTTCAACGCCGACTACCTGCGGCTGACGCGCGCAGTTGCGGAAAGCTGTGAAAACCACGACCTAACCGACAGCATGGTCATCGGCACCTCCGCCATTGTGGATACCGAAATCGACGGCGCAGTCGGCATGAACAGCGGCATTTTCAACAATCCTTTTCTCATTTGGGGCAAATATCATAAGGGGCTTTTCAGGACGACGCTGAAGCTGTCGTTCCAATTCCACCATACCCAGATGGACGGCGCGCACGCAGGGCGGTTTCTTGCGCAGCTTCAAGAAACCATTAACAGGATATAATAAGAGAATTTAGATCTGACACCGGTCATGCGATGCCGTCGAAAAGATAGCAGGAGGCAATAACCATTGCAATACGAAAAAGAAATTATCTTAAAGGATGGCGCGAAATGCCTTCTTCGCGGAGCGGGTGAAGCTGATGCCGCCGAAGTGCTCCGCACTTTTGATCTCACGCATAGTATTTTCCGTAGACCCAGTTCTGTGTCAGAGACTTTGCGTCTGCGTCAAAGCCGGGCGCCAGGCAGGTCAGCTTCGCCGTCTTGCCGTCCTCGGCAATGGTCACGACCTGCGTGTCCACATAATGATAGATGATCGCGCCGGGGCGCGCGGCGATCTTCGGCATGTAGCCAAAGTATGCGCGGATCGCATCCAGTCCCTTGAGGCAGCCCTTTTCGCCGATCTCAAGGCTGACATCCGGCTGCGTGGTCGTAAACTGCGCCATGACGCCGTCAATATGCTGCTCGGAATAGAAGTTGATATAACGGTGGAAGCAGTTGATGATCTCATCTCTGCTGTTGAGTTTCCTGGCCAGGCGCGTCAATTCCGCAATTTTTTCGTTCAGTTCCATTGTGATACCCTCCGTCTCAATACTTTTCTCTGTCCCAGAAGTGCTGCAGAATGCGCGTCCGCTTCAATGCGGTGATGCCGTCATACGTCTCGTAAGCATCCGGCGTTTCAGGGATATAATCATAAGAAGCCGCGGGGTTAAAGATCACCGGCCAGTAGGTGCTGGGCTTGTTGGGCAGCGCTGTGAACACATCGCGCATCTCCGGGATCTCCCACTCTTCATTGTTCGTGGTCTGGGAGAACATGAAGCCCTTGCGCATGTCGGAATCGTAGATCATGAACCAGTGCATATGCCAGATCTTCCAGGCGCCGGTGGAATCCTGAATGAAGTCCGCATAGTAGCGGCCGGCGATAAACGTCTGGCACTGCGCAGCGGAGATGGCCTTCACGCCGCGGGAGAAGCAGACCATTTTCGCGGTCTTGCCGTCGCCCGCCAGCTCGATGACCGGGCAGGTGCAGTGCTGCTCCAGCAGGACGCCCTTCTTGACCGCCAGACGGCGGAAGCAGTTGTAGTAATTGGTGACAGCTTCTTTCCCCTCGTAAACCTCGGAATACGCCTCTTCCACAGAGACATCCGGCTGCTCCAGGGCAAAGCAGGACAGCATGCCGTCGGCGTGCTGCAGATTATAAAACTGAAGATATGTATCGAACAGATTCTCGATCTCATGCACGGCCTCCACACGCTTGGCCCGCTTCATGATCTCCTCGTATCTGGCAAGCAGTTGTGCTTCTCTATCCATGGTTTGCTCCTCCTTAATACTTCCGCGTATAGTTCAAAGTTGTGGGCTCCGTATAGGTATCGTACGGTTCGGGCGGTTCCGGGAACATATACATGCTGCCGTTGCGCCGATAGTTCTCCGTGGGTGCGGCGGGTTCGGGTGGAACCGTGATATTGCCGTTGTGGATGCCTTCGAGCTCATCGAACATGCATTCTTTCCAGTAGCTCCGGTTCTGATAGAGGATGCCGTAGGCTGCTTCCATTTCCGTGACCACGACCCAGTGCCAGTGCCAGATCTTCCAGACGCCGTCCATCTTGATCAGATCGTGGCCGGTCTTTGCCATGGACCAGACCTGTGAATGGCCCTGCGCCAGGCACTTGTAGCCGGGCGAATAGGATGTAGATTTTGCCGTCATGCCGTCCTTCGCAATCTCCACCACCTTGGACGTGGACTCATGCTGGACGAGTGAACCGCGCAGGCGCGCAACCGCCGGGCGCTGGTCGAAGAATTCGAGATTGGCGCGGGAGCCGACCATGCGGCAGGCCATACCGCAGTCGGACCAGACGCGATCTGCATCCCACTGGATATTTTTCGTAATGCCGTTGCAGTCCGCGCCCTGGAAATATTGATAATAGGTGTTGATCACCTTATTGATCTCGACCATATCCTCCGCGTGGGTGACTTCCTTATCCAGAGCATCCAGCTGCGCTTCAAACTCGTCAAGATTCATCATTACTGTCATTCCCTCCTTATAAAGAACGGCGCCACCCGTTCTGCCGTTTGTGTGCACACGGGTGGCGCCTGGTGCTGGGTGAAATTATCGGTTGCTCAGCTGCTTACTCCACCCACGCCTTATACAGCGTGCCGGCGGTGTATTCAACGGCGTTGATGCCGTGGTCATGGAGCTTGGCGCTCGTGATGACCGGCTGATAAACCGTGACAATGGGATCGAGGTCGCAGAGCTCGTCGATCAGGATCGGCTGTGCGCTTCTCAGGTTTGCCTGGGATTCTTCTGCGGTGCCCGCAGTGATGGCGGCGACGATGCGCTCGTTGAGTTCATCGGAGCGGATCATGGAGCTCAGGCCGAGGACGATGCCGCTCAGACCCTGACGGAAGATGGAGCCCATCTGGTTGACAACGTCAACAGGGAGCGAAGCCGTGTGGAAGAACATGCCGGTGTGCCAGCCAGTCAGGTTTGCGGAGAAGTCACCGGAGTCTTGAATGTCGATGGAGACGTTGACGCCGATCTTGGCAAGCATGCTCTGGATGGCGGTGACACAGTTGATCTGCATGGTGTCGTTGCGGACGATCAGGGTGGTGTCAAAGCCGTCCGGATAGCCGGCCTCGGCAAGCATCTGCTTGGCAAGCTCCACGTCATAGGAGTAGCCCTGCACATCTTCATTGTAGAAGACGGAGCCTTCGGTCGCGAACTGGTTGGTGACGGTGCCGAAGCCGCTGTAGATGCCGGTCAGAAGCGCGTCCTTGTCGATCGCGTGGCAGATGGCCTGTCTGACCTTCACATCATAGAAGGGGTTGTTCTCTTCGTCCGTGCAGTTGAAGCAAAGCATGGCGATCTGGGACGGAAGGCCAAGGTTGACTTCGCAGCCCGCAGCCGTCAGGGTGTTGACCAGATCGTAGTCGGTGCAGTACAGGACGTCTGCGTCGCCGTTCTGCATCGCAGCCTGGGAAACGAGACTGTCGGCGTAGATCTTGATGACAACGGAGTCGAGGTTCGGTTCGCCCTGCCAGTAATCGGCAAACTTGACGAAGACCTTCTCCACGTCGCGGGTCATGCTCTCGAACATGAACGGGCCGGTGCCGACGGGATGGGATTCCAGATACTCAACACCCTGTGTATCGAATGCCTGCTTGGAGGCCATGATGCCGCACTCGCGGGCCAGGGAGTAAGGAATGGTTGCGTCCCAGTTGGACAGGTTGATGCGGAAGGTGTAATCATCGATCACTTCGAAGGAATCAATGTTGCTGAAGAACGCAGCGCTCTTGATGCCGTTCTGACGGTATTCCTCCAGGCACCACGCAGCAACTTCGGCGGTCAGCTCGGAGCCGTCATGGAACTTGATGCCTTCCTTCAGCTTGATGGTGTAGGTCTTGGCTTCCTGGTCGGTTTCATAGGAGTCGGCCAGATAGCCGCTGATCGTGCCGTCTTCGTTGCAGCGGAACAGAGTCTCATAGACCGTCAGCATCGACTGGAACTTGTCATCGAAGGTCTGGATATTGTACCACAGCATGGAGGTGACTTCCGCCGGGTCAATGATCGTGATGCTGCCGCCCTTCTTGGGGCCTGCTGTGTCGGAGTCTGATCCTTCGGAATCGGCAGGAGCCGCGGCAGTGTCTGCGGTGTCTGCGGTGTCTGCGGTCGTCTGGGCAGGTTCATCGGTCGTTTCCTTGCCTGCGCAGGCAACCAGCGACAGGATCATCACGACCGCCAGCAGGAAGCAAACTACTCTCTTCAAATGATTCATATTCTCCTCCTTATATTGTGTCCTGCTGCACCATGTGCAGCCTGTAGTTATTGAAAATGCAGCGGCATGTCTCGAACTGGTTGTTGTCAACATCTCCGTACATTTTCCACGCTAACAATTCTAATAATAATAATAGTCAACACTTTTTTGTTTGTTTTGTCGACATTCATCGATGTTGCACAATTTTAAGTTATGCATTTTGTATATTGTGTCAACATGATTTTCCAGCTTTTTATCTGTTCTGTTCTATTTTTGAGTCTCATCTTATATCCACGCTCATGTCATATCAATTTCCGTCGCCACATTTTCATAAAATTTGTCGACATTACATGGTTGCAGTAATGTGCCGTTTTTCCTGCAAAATAAATAGAAGCTGAGCGGTGCCGCAGATGCGGCACTGCTCAGCTTGCAGCCGGTATTTCCTTTTACGCTTCCATCATGGTACGCAGCTGCTCCTCGCGGTACTGCCGCGTATAGAGCTGCCAGTATGCGCCCTTCGCCGCCATCAGTGCCTGATGCGAACCGCTCTCCACGATCCTGCCGTCATGTACGACCAGGATCACATCCGCCCGGCGGATGGTGGATAACCGGTGTGCGATGATGAATGACGTTCTGCCGGCCATCACCTTCTCGATCGCATTCTGGATCAGCCGCTCCGTGACCGTATCGACGGAGCTTGTCGCCTCGTCAAGCACGAAAATGCGCGGGTCGGCCAGCAGTGCGCGTGCAAACGACAGCAGCTGCTTTTCGCCGGTCGACAGGCTGTTGCCGCCCTCGCCGAGCTCCGAATCGTAGCCCTGCGACAGCCGCGCAATGATCTCGTCCGCAGAAACGGCATGCACCGCCGCCTCGATCTGCTCCATCGTCGCGTTTTCATTGCCGTAGCGCAGATTTTCCAGCACCGTTCCGGAAAACAGGTGCGGCGTTTGCAGCACATAGCCGATGTTCGAGTGCAGCCAGAGCTGGCTGCGCTCGCGCGCGTCGCGTCCGTCGATCAGCACCTGTCCCTCCGTCGGCTCGAAGAACCGGCAGACCAGGTTGACCAGCGTCGATTTCCCCGCGCCCGTCTCGCCGACAATGGCCACGTTCGTCCCCTGCGGCACAGTCATGCTGAAATGTTCGAGGATGTTTTCCTCGCCGTCCGGATAGCGGAATGTCACATCGCGAAATTCAATGTCGCCGTGCAGCGGTTCCCAGTTCTCTTTTTTCGGATGGAATGTGTCACCATATTTCTCGACGACCTCCGGCGTGTCGCGTACGTCGGATTCTGTCTCCATCAGACGCGTGAACCGCTCTACGTTGACCTGTGCATTGACCAGCGCAGAGATGACCTGCACCAACCACTGGATCGGTTCCATCATGCCCTGCGCATAGTTCATGAACACCGAGAGCGTGCCGATCAGCATCACGCCGTCGCGCGTGATGACGCCGCCGCGCCAGAGCACGATCGCCAGTGCGATAGAGGCAGCAAATGCCGTGGTCGACATAAACAGGCCGCGGAAATGCATGGCCCGCACGCTCAGGCGCTTCATCTCGCCGGTCAGCTCGTCAAATTCGCCCTCCATCTTGTCCTCAATGACAAGCGTCTTTGTCGTCTTCGCGCCGGTGATACCCTCGTTGAATGCACCGGTGATCTGCGAGTTGCGCTCGCGCACCTTCCGGTGGTAGACGACCAGCTTCTTCTGGAAATAGATGCTGAGCAGCACCAACACCGGAACAACCACCATAACTCCAAGCGCCAGCTTCCAGTTCAGCACAAACATCATTACAACTGCGAACAGCAGATAGGACACATACCACACGCCCTCCATCAGGCCCCAGGCCAGCGTGCCGCCGATGCGGTCGGTGTCCGAAATGACACGGGCATGGATGTAGCCCACGCTGTTCTGGTTGAAGTAGGAGAATGAAAGCGTCTGCAAATGATCAAACGCCTGCCGCCGCAGGTCGCGGCCGATGTAGAGCTCCGCTCTGCATGCACCGTAGGCGGAAATATAGTTTGAAGCGGTCTGTACCAGCATCACCGCAACATACGCCGCCACGAACGCACCGATGCCCTGCATCGTGCCGTCTGCAATAAAATGGTTGATGGCATACTGCTGGAACAACGGAATGACCACATCCATGGCGCTGCTGAGCGTGCCGAAGAAGATCATCGCGAACAGGAGCTTCCCGAAACCGCGCAGATACGGCGCGAGCTTCGGAATGCCGAAAAACGGGAGGTTCTGATGCTTTGTCTCGTTCATTCGCCCTCCTCCTCTCCGATGGCCATCTGCATGTCATAAATTTTCCGGAACATTCCCTCCTGGGCCAGCAGTTCCCGCGGCGCCCCGAGCTGCAAAACGCGGCCGCGGTCGAGCACGAGCACATTGTCGCAGTCCAACAGTGTTGTGATCCGGTGCGAAATAATAATCGTTGTCGCGCCCTTGAGGTCGCGGTTCAGCGCTGCGCGAATCTTCTCGTCCGTCTGCGTGTCGACGGCCGAAAGCGAATCGTCGAATACCATCACCGGCGTCCGCTTCGTCAGCATCCGCGCGATCGCCACGCGCTGCTTCTGGCCGCCCGAGAGCGTCACGCCGCGCTCGCCGACCATCGTGTCATAGCCCTTTGCAAACTGCTCGATGTCGTCGCCGATGCAGGCCGTGGCGGCTGCCTTGCGGATCGTCTCCATGTCTGCGCCGCAGATGCCGATGTTTTCCGCGATCGTGCGTGAGAACAGAAACGGTTCCTGCAGCACCACGCCGATATTCTCCCGCACCCACTGCGCAGGCATATCTGCAACATCCGTCCCGCCAACTGTCACGCGCCCCTCCGTCGGCGCATAGAGGCGGCACAGCATCAGCAACAGGCTGCTCTTTCCGGAGCCTGTTCCACCCAGAATGCCGAAGCTCGACCCGGCAGGGATCGTGAACGAAACATCATCCAGCACCGCAGGCCCCGTTTCATATCGGAACGTCACATGCTCGAAGCAGATGTCGCCGTTCATCGGCGCTTTCTCCGCGTCCGGGCGATCCTGTTCAGCGGGCGCATCCAGGATTTCCGCGATGCGGCTGACCGATACGCCAGCCTTACTCATCTCGGAGATCACGCGCCCCAGGCGGCGCACCGGCCCAATGACCATCGCATTATAGATCGCGAAGGAGACGAACTCGCCCTCGGTCATCTGTCCCTTCACGCAGAGCAGGCTGCCAAACACCACGACCAGCATCGTCTGGATGCAGGCAGTCGCATCGCCGACAGCCCAGAAATCCGAGAGTGTCCGGCAAAGCCCGACCCAGAGATCCGTATAGACCTGGTTCTGCTTTTCAAAGCGCTGCCGCTCATATTCCTCGCGTCCGAACGCGCGCACCACGCGCACACCCGTCAGATTTTCCTGCGCGATGGT